>NZ_JAMYKY010000027.1:0-77940 GCF_040317695.1 Mesorhizobium sp. M1403
AACGAACGCCCCAGAAAGACCTTGCTCTATCAGACCCCAGCGGAGAAGTTCGCTGAGTGTGTTGCAGCGATCGGTTGAACCCGCCGCGCAAAGCGGTCCGCACTACGCTGGGCGCAACGGTCGGCTTTCTTGCCAGTCATCCTGAAAGCTGCCAGGCCGTTAACGGCCCCGAACGAGACGCTCCTCGCTCGTCGCAGAGCGTCGTCAATGGTTCTACCGCGACCTTCCAATGTGAGACTGAAACACCGTCATGATCCTCCTTTCACCGTGTTAAGGTGAGCGAGGCGTTAATCGGGTGGAAATGTAGCGCCGCAGGTGGGACAAGAACATCGAAAAACATTGGAACAGATTTGAATGCTTTGCTGTCCCACTGGTTCCTAACTGCTTGATTTAGCTTCTTTTCCAAACATCCTCCGGGCCCACCATAACCATTGATTTTATTGATGAAAATATGCCTGGGCCCAAAACGTTTTGGGCCCGTTATGGGCCCAGAGAAAAGGGCAGCCGATATGCCACCCTGCGCATAGTCGGTTGATCTCACCTACTTGACGACGCGCAGGGCCGCTCGCTGCTTCATCGCATCTCATTTGGCCTCACGCTCGTTGATGGCGCGGGCTATGTCGACAGCCATTCGCTTCTTGTTGGCCTCTCGGACATATTCGTCCGTCACCGTCATGGAAGAATGCCCCATCGCCTCCATGATGGCGCGAGCTTGGATGTTGCATTCGGCAAGATACGTGCCGAAGGTGCGGCGTAGCCCGTGCAAAGTGTAGCCCTCCGGAATGCCGGCCTGCTTGTTCCAATGTGCCATCATGCCGGTGAGGCTCTTTTCCGCGAATGGACGCCCATAGGCATTCTTCAGCACCGTCCCGCCTTTCGAACGATCGAGCGGCGCCAACGCTTGCGCTAGCTTGTCGACGATGGGGATAAACATCTCGCGCCCGCCGTGACGGTTGCGGTTCTTCTTCTGCCGGAAATCGAAGGCCTCAATCACCTCTAGGGAGCCATCGAACAGTTCGATCTCCTCGAAGACCAAATCGTCCCATTCCAACGAGGCGATATCGCCGCGTCGGTTGCCGAGCCAGAAGCCGAGCGCGTAACAGGTGCGCGGCGGGGAGCCGATCGGATGGCGCGCCTCGAACTTTTCACGAATGGGGACCGGCCACGCGGGATTGGCGGTCGATTTAGGAATGCGGACGCGGATCGACAGTGAGGGATCGTCCTGCGGTTTGATCCATTTCTCAACTTCGATCCCCACCCACAGGAGCTTCTTGATTGCAACCAGCAGGTGCTTGGCAACCGTCCGGTTGGCGGCAAAGACGCTTTCGATAATCTCACGCAGATGGTCGGCGTCGAGATGCTCTACTGGCGTATCGCGCCAAGTTAGCGGATAGGCAGGATCGACCTGCATCCGAAGGAAGCGTTCAATAAGCCGGGCATTCTTCCGCTGCGTCGCTTCGTCAAAGTCCAGCCATTCCATCGTCGCCTCAAGTCGCCGCGCTGCATGACCGAATGTCTTTGGCAACGCCCGACCGGGTAGGTCGATAATAATTGCCTTAAGGCCCTGGCCTTGCGTCGCCCTTTCGTAGGCAGCCTCGAACTCCGGATCGCCGGGCTGACCGGGGAGGCGGATTTCGGGCATTCCTTTTGCACGATAACGATAGACTGTCTTTTCGTTTTTGAGGCGCGACGAAACGCCGGGGTAAGTGTCATCCTTGAATGGCCGGGCCATTAAACCCTCCTTCCAGTCTTCTACCGCCGCTTTTCCACATGCGAGGAGGCCTCCATCATAGCTTGAAGCGAAAGCGTTTTGCTTTCGAGGGCAACGCGTAGGAGTACCGGGTATGGGAAACCTCGACCTTGCTCTATGCCCTCGTATGTGCGTTTCGGTATTCCCAACACCTTGGCTGCACTTTCAGCAGTGAATCCCCCCTTCGCCCGCCAGGCTTTCACATCTCGCGCAAGCTTCTCATCCTCGTTCACGTCATCCCTTCCGCTCAGACGATGAACGTACTACGCCGACAGCGTATACGCAATGTGCGTAGTCTCTATCTTGTTGCAGCCTTCTGCTTACTCCGATCCAACAGTTCTTGGAGACCGCTATCTTTGTCTGGCAGCGAGGAGAAAGCGATATCGAGGGTGACACGATCCCAAATCGTACGACTGTTGATGAGCTTAGGCCTCGGCATGCGGCCATCAGCAACCATTTCGTCGAATAGCGTCGGTCCGATGCCGATATATCTCGCTGCCTCCTCACGAGAGAGCCCTCGAGGCGGGTATGAAAGCGCGTCATTGTTCATGGACGCCGCCTTGAACTTTTTGGTGCCGAAACAGCGCCATGAAAGACAAAGCGTCTGACCGCTTCAACAAGCCTCTACCCAGATCGGCGAGCCATAGTTGCCGTCCGCAAATCCACATCTCTGCACCATCCGATAATGACGAGATCGTGCTGCTCTATATGAGATGTCGTGTCATGTGGAAGTCGGCTGGCTAGCTCGTTCGGCAAAGGCGAGTAGCGACGTGCGCATCGGAGGGGTGACGGGCGGCGGAGTGTTTCGCTACAAACTTCGGGGGTTCGAGTCGCTAGAGCGCTACATCGCATCACCCACTATCAAAGAGGCGTTCTTCTGCTATCGGAGGTGACGTGCTCCCCTGAATTGTCCTCGGTTAGCCGATGCCCTCCGAAGGCAGAGGTCACAGGTTCGAATCCTGTCGGGTACGCCATTTTACCCATGTATTACAATAGCTTAGACGACGCTAAGTGAAATACGTTTACGCGAGGCAAGGAACCCGTAAGCAGTGGAGCACGCTTTGCCACCAACTGGCTGACGCCAATCGGTGCAATTTGCGTGGGATTACCCATTTTCTGCGGAAGCGATGCGTTCCGATGATCCAGCGGAACGGTTGAGCGTTGCTCGCGAAGGCAGCACTCAACCCGTTCAGTTCATCGTGGGTTTTGACGGCTTTGCCGCCATGCACGAACCCGCTGCGCGGCCATGGCGAGCAGTTGGCTGCCAGAGAGTGGGGGAGTCGTCATGAGGTGGAAGGGCCGTTGAAAGGCACGGCTGCGGCATCAGCCGCGGCGGGCGCAGTGTTGAAGATCCCTCCGGCGAAAGCGCTTCAGCGGTTGAGTCCGGCCATCAGGACGTACTTGACCTCGACATATTCCTCGATGCCGTAATAGCTGCCCTCGCGGCCGTAGCCGGATTGCTTCACGCCGCCAAAGGGGACCGAAGCCGTGCCGACCGAACCCGAGTTGAGGATGACCATGCCAGCCTCGATATCTCGCGACAGCCGGAAGGCGCGGCCGAGTGCCCGGGTGTAAGCATAGGCGACCAGCCCATATTCGGTGTTGTTGGCGCGCGCGACCACCTCTTCCTCGGTCTGGAAGCGATAGACTGCGAAGACAGGCCCGAAGATTTCGTTTTGCGCCATCCGCGCGTCGTCGCCGATGTCCGCGAGGATGGTGGGCTCGTAGAACAGGCCGCCCAGCGCGTGCTGCTTGCCTCCGAGCACCAAGCGGGCTCCATGCTCCCGCGCGTCGTCAACCAGCGCGGCCACCTTGTCGAAGCCGGTCTGATTGACCAGTGGCCCCACAACGAAGTCCTCGCGCATGCCGTCGCCGACCTCCAGCTTCGCCACCCGCTCCGCGAGCGCCGCGACGAACCGGTCGTAGACGCCGTCCTGCACGTAGATGCGGTTGGGGGAGATGCAGACCTGACCGGAGTTGCGCAGCTTGGCCGCGACGATCCCAGCAAGCGCCTCGTCGAACTCGGCGTCGTCGAAGACGATGAATGGAGCGTTGCCGCCCAGCTCAAGCGTCATCTTGGTCAGCGTTGCACCGCTCGCGGACGCCAACAGCTTTCCGACCGCAGTCGAGCCGGTGAAGGAGATTTTGCGGATGCGCGTATCACCGGTGAACAGCTCACCAATTTCCTTGGGGTTGCCCGTCACCATCTCGAACACGCCCTCCGGAATGCCGGCGCGGCGTGCATACTCTAGCAGCTTGTAGGCAGTGAGCGGCGTCTCTTCGGACGGCTTGATGATCATCGTGCAACCGGCGGCGAGCGCCGTCGCGATCTTGCGGCAGATCATCATGAACGGGAAGTTCCAGGGCGTGATCGCGGCGGTAGGCCCGACCGGCTCCTTCACGACCATCACCGCAGCGCCCGTAGCCTGGGTCGGGATCGTGTCGCCGTACACGCGCTTGGCTTCCTCCGCATACCATCCGATGAAGCCGAGGCCGTAATCGATTTCGCCCAGCGCCTCCGAGAGGCATTTGCCGTTCTCCTGCACCATGATCTCGGCAAAGATGCGCTTATCGGTCTTGACGAGGTCGAACCAAGCCCGCAGCAAGTCGCCGCGCTCTTTGGCAAGCCGGCGGGACCAGGTGGGAAAGGCCGCGCACGCGCGGTCGATTGCGGCCTTCACCTCGTCCAGGGACAACTCGGGCGCTTGGCCGACAACAGTGCCGTTGGCGGGATTGTAAACTGTAATCATGGGAGATTCCTTTGTTTGGATCGAGTGCGGCCATTACCGCCCGCGAGCCGGGTGTTGATTGCATCAGGTCGTCGGTTCAGGCTTGCTCGCGGTGGAACGTCAGGCCGACATGGTGGAGCACATCGTCGATGAACTCGCCGTCCGCCTCGAACCCGGTGTTGTCCCAGTAACGGATCTGGTTGCCCGTCACCTCGTAGCGGCCTTGGTAGGCGTGCTTTCGGTCGCCGCGCGCCTCGTCGTAGCGACCGTCGGGAAGCAGTTCCTGGCGGATGTAGCCGTCCTTGGTCACCCACATGCCCACGAAGGGCGAAGATGGTTCGCTTGCCATGCTCGTCTCCATTGTTCGGAAAGCGGCTCGCCATTGGTCGCCGTCTGGACAATGAAATAGCTTGGCGCGAGCGCCACCTCCAATATATCAACTATTATTTTTGATACATTTAATGTATCATGTTTCTTATGGAGTTACGGCACCTTCGCTACTTCCTCGCCGTTGCCGAGGAGCTGAATTTTCGGCGCGCGGCAGAGCGGGTTGGTATCGCGCAGCCGCCCCTGAGCAGCCAGATCCACGATCTGGAAGCCGAGCTTGGGGTACGGCTGTTCCGCCGGGTGCCGAAGGGAGCGGAACTTACCGAGGCGGGCGCGGCGTTCCTCGCCGAAGTCCCCTCGATTTTCGAGCGCGTCGACCAGGCTGTTCGCATGGCGCAGCGGGGCGGGCGCGGTGAGGTTGGACATCTCCGGGTGGGGTATACCGGCTCGACCTCCTTTAACAATCTTGTGCCCGAAGCGCTCCGTCAGTTCCGCCGGACCTACCCGGAGGTAGAGCTAACCCTCGAGGAGTTGAACAGCCTTCAACTCCTCGATCGGTTGACGCATCAACGGCTGGACGCGGTGTTCATTCGCCCGGGAAGGGAGCCAGTCTCAGGCGCTGCCGTGCTGTCCTTGCCGCCTGAAAGCATGATGATCGTCGTTCCGGCCGAGCATCGTCTCGCCCATCTCTACGCCGTAGAGATGAAGGACCTCGCCGGCGAGCCGCTGATCCTCTTCTCACGGCTTTTGGGCCCGGCGCTCTATGACGAAATAATCGCGGCGTGTCGCCGCGCCGGCTTCGAGCCCATCATCGGCCAGGTGGCGCCGCAAATAACGTCCATCGCCAATCTCGTGGCGGTGGAACTCGGCGTTTCGATCGTTCCGGCACGGATGGCGAACGCCGCTATCCCTGGTGTCCGCTTCCTTCCGATCAAGGGGGACGCGCCCGTGGCGCGCCTGGCGCTCGCCACCCGCTCGGAAGACCGAAGCGTCATCACGGCAAACTTTGTGCGCTTCGTGCGGCGCGCGGCGGAGAAACCCTGAATCGCTGCGGTGTCATTGAAGCGGTCTGAAAAACACAGATCGCGCAGAACGCGACAAGGGTTCCGCAAAATGTGCACGCAGGCCCCGAAATCCGTGCTGCCTAGCCTCCAGCCTGCCTGAGTGAGTGAGCGTCGGGGAACCGATTCCGCAATGTCAGACCGTGATGGGGGCGCGCCGCGCCATATAGGCTCGAATTGAAGACGCCCGTGATCCTATCGAATCCGCACTCGAGTGCACTTAACTGTCGGTCGAAAGGTCGAGCAGGACGGTCGGGATCAGCTCCGAGACGGTGGGATGTAAGGGGACAGCCCAGCGTAGCGTCTCAATGGGTTGGTCGGCATTCATCATGTCGAGGATGCCGTGGATCGCTTCATCGCCGCCGGTTCCGAGGATTGTCGCGCCCAGGATGCGGCGTGTCTCGGCATCTGCCACCACCTTCATGAAGCCTTGCGTTTCGCCTTTCTCCACTGCCCTGCCAACACGGGTCATCAAACGCTTGGCGTGAAGCAGCGGACGTCCGGTGCTGGCCGCGTCCGCGTCCGACCTCCCCACCCGTGCGGGCGGCGGATCGATGTAAAGGGCATAACCGGGCAAGCGCTGGGTAACGCGCCGATCTTCGCCGTCAAGCAAGTTGGCAGCGACGATTTCGAAGTCGTTGTAGGCGGTGTGGGTAAACGCACCGCGGCCATTGCAGTCGCCCAAGGCCCAAATGTTGGGGGCACTGGTCTGCAAGCGGTTGTCGACGACTACATAGCCGCGCTGATCCGTGACCACGCCTGCCCGGTCCAGGCCGAGATCATCGGTGTTGGGTCGTCGCCCAACGGCCATCAGGACATGGCTGCCGACCACCGCGGGCGCACCTTGGCTGCAATCGACCGAAACGGCGATGCCGTCATCATGGGGGCGGAAAGGCAATGCAGTCTGCGCCTGTGCGTACAGTGATGCCTTCGGCTTCGAGGATTTCGCGGACGGCGTTCGAGACATCGGCGTCTTCTCGCGCAATCAGCCGATCCATCCGCTCGACGACGGTTACCTCGGCGCCGAACCGACGGTACATCTGCGCGAATTCGAGACCGATGTAGCTGCCGCCCACCACGACCAGGTGGCGCGGCAGCGTGTCAAGAGCGACCATGTCGGTGTTGGTCAAGATCGGGACGTCGTGGATGCCTGGCAAATCAGGAACGAGAGCACGGCCGCCGACATTGATGAAGATGCTGGCGGCGCTAAGCGTCTCGTCATTGACAACAACAGTGTTGGCGTCGCTGAACCTGGCATGGCCGCGAATAAGCTCGACATTGGCCATGCCGGCCAGCCAATTCTCGTTGCCTGCCCTACCATCCGCAATGACCTTCTGCGCGCGCGGCAACGGTGGCCATCTCGACCGCCACTGATTCGCCTAGCCTGAAGCCATACTCGCCACCGCGGCGCGCTGTGGATGGCATAGGCACTGGCCGATCAGGGTTTTGGTCGGCCTGCAGCCGGTGTTGACACAAGTTCCGCCAATCTGATGCCGCTCGATGATGGCGACCTTCATCCCCTCGGCGCTCAGCCGACCCGCAAGCGGTGAGCCGGCCTGGCCGGCGCCAATAATGATAGCGTCAAACTGGCGGACCATTTCAGCTGGCCGCCTGGGCGGACTTGCGCCGCGCGCCGCTCACCGTAAGCCAGACAGCGGAGACGAGGAAGTAGAAGGCGCCAAAGGCCGCATAGGGCGCGACATTGGTGATGTCGATCATCGTCAAACTGCCCGCCATCTTCACAAAGAAAATGCCTGCCAGTGCCGACTGAGCGCCGCTCAGCACCATCGCCCACTGCGCCCCAGACTTCCAGCGCCGGACCGCGGTTGCGAGCTGAAAGACGCCCGACAGCACCGCCCAGACACCGAAGACCGCGAGCACCGCATTCATGCTTTTGCCGAGAGCAATGGCGACTGCCACTGTTGTGATGATGCTGATGACGAAGTTCAGCAGTTGGGTCTTGTTGCGGTTCAAGCCCCCGGTGCGCTGGCCGTCAATAAAGTTGGCCAGCGCATCCCAAGCCGGGTAGGCGACCAGCATGACGGCTGCCAGCGGAGGCACCACCTTGGCCACCGTGAAGGCCAAGATCACCCAGGCAGCCGAAACGGCAAAGCGTATGAAATAATAGCTCTTAAGCCAGGTGGTTGAGGATTGGATCAGGTTGTTTTCAATGTTGGCAAGCATTTCGATTTCTCCTTCGTGTTTGTTGTGACTACCTACTAGAAGGTAGATTGCGGGGCGTCAACCGCTTTTCTCGTGGGTCTCGAATTGACAAGATAGGTTTCCGAGAAACGAGCCCCGAATCCGGTTCAGTGATGAGAAGGACGCGGCTCCTCTTCCTAACGGCTTAGCAGCGTTGAAAACTCGCTGCCGACCGAGCGAAAGCCTCAACTCGGCTTGGAACCAAAACTATCGCCATCTGAATGGCGAAGGTACCGGCAGTAGCTGAGGGAAGCACCGGTGCAACCAGACGAAACTCCTTGGCCACGCTCCGGCCGGTGGTGCGGAGTTTCTCATCACGGGGCAGCGGACCGAGGCGATTGGCTTTCACCCGCCGCGCGATCCAGGCATTAAAGGCATCCGACGTTATCGAGTTGGTGCGGCAAATTGCGACGCCGGACGACGCCGATATCGGCCTGATGGCGGAAACCTTCTGTACCGTACCTGTAGTCGAGCGAGAGGCCATGTTCGGACGTCCTTATCAGCATCAAGGTCAGATCATCCGGCGCATTAGTCGGGTGCTTGCTCCCCCGAGGAGCCCCGGTGCCGCCGACAAACGTGCGGGCTGTGCTTACTGCTCAAAGGGCTCCGATGACTTCACATTGGCGGGACGACGCCATCTTTGCCGACAACCACCTGGTGACCGAGCACACCGCTCGCCGCCTTCTCAGCAACGATGAAGACCACAGCCCCCGATGCGAGATCGTCCTTTGTAGCTGCGGCGAGGGTAACCACCGGCGTGCCGTTGGGGATGGCGATCTTCTTCTCCTTGCCTTGGTAGGAGACGGTTACGGTCCGTCCCTGGATATCCTTGACAGCATCGGCCACCGTGGCGTTCGTCATGCTGCTATTGGGCTTGAGATCCCAGCCGTAACTTCCCTCGCCGGCACCCCGCAACTCCGGCGGGAAGATGAGAACCTCGAGCGCGCCGTCACCGCCCTCGGCCTTTGGCTGAGAGGCGATCCCGACAAAGTCGCCAGGCTTGATGTCGGTGACCTGTGCCCGTGCTACGGCCGAGATTTTCCAGCCGTCGACCAAAGCGACGTCAACTGTTGCGCCCTCCCGGGTCTTCACTTTCAGCACCGATGCACTGAAGGTCTCAATTGTGCCCCTGATATGGAGTTGCGGGGCCTTCTGGTCTTCCGCCTGCGCAGTGCGGGTTAGCAGCGGAAATGCAGCAAAGCCCATTGCGACAAGCGCGGGCAAAACTTTACGGATCATGATAGTTTCCTTACCTACTGGTTGGTAGTTACTCGACGTAGAATGAGACTTCGGTGGCTGGGGTCGCCGCCGCTGTCGCGCAAATAACTTGTTAGTGGACCTTCGCTGCCAAACGCTGGACGGTCGGCGTCAGGATGGCGTCAAAGAGGGCAGGGTTGCCATTGGCACGCGCCGACAGCATCGCGCCATGGACAATCGCCATGAAAATCTCCGCCTGCAGTTCCGCCGAGCCCGCAAATTTGAGAAGCCCTTGCTGGGCGCCGCGCTCCATGACCTTGGTCAGCCAGGACGATAGAAACCGGAAGTAAGCCCGGACCTCGGCGGCAACCTCAGGCGGGAGCGCCGGAAGTTCGCTGGCAAGCAGCGCGCAGACGCAAAACGGGATGCTCGCGTCTTCAATGCATTTTGCCCAGTGCTCAGCGTATGTTTGAAGCAATGCGAGCGGGTTAGGAAGTTTACTTTCCAGATCTGCCATGCCGACCTCCGCACGCTCTCGATGGCGCGCCACAAGAGTGCGAACAAGGTCGACTTTGCTGGGGAAATGATGGTGGATGCTCGCCTTGCGAATTCCCACTACCCCAGCGATATCGGCATAGCTGAATCCGTTGTAGCCGCCCGACACAATGAAGTTCCGCGCGGACGCTAGAATCTGGTCGGAGGTCATTCCAAGATTGCTCATGCTGCCACGTGCCCTTTCGCTGCATATCTGATTTAGCATGATACCTACCTTCTAGTAGGACCGTTGTCAATGCGAGATTGCCGAGGGGCATTGTCGGAGAATCCGGTGGGCGGGTTCCGTACCTCCGCTCGTCATTCGATAGTTCGGCAACTTGTCATCCGGGCAAGCCCGATTTCTCAGATGTGAGATGGTGAGGTTGGACCTCCCTCGCGGGCGCCCGAACTACGCGACCGTGACATTTAACCCGGGTTTTCACCCAACCATTGTCCGGCCGACGTAGATATCCGCTGCTCGCCAAGCTGACCTGGATGTCGGCGATGGGAGATCTGCGGTGGATGCTGCATGGCAGCTAACGGCCAAGAGCTACCGAGCGATCTGCGCCTCGTGGAAGCACAGAGCCAAACTTCGCCCGCTGTCCGGTGCGGGGCGGTACTGGCTGGGCACTCTATGGGGGCCGAGATAGCCAGGCATGCTCCGCCAGGAGCCGTGCTTATGTGGCTGGGACCATTGCGTGGCAGATCGGCTACGATAGGGAAGAGCGTCATGCCCTGCGAGGCTTCATCTGGAAGTACATTGATGGGCGCTGGCAAATGCTTTTTCATCAAGGGACACCCACTGGTCGGGGAGCTGGTGGCCGCTGACGTTGTGCTACATTAATCGAACGCTGCACTGAGGGATCTGAAGCTCACGCGTCGACAGAAATTGCCGATGGTTTTCGTCCGCGTTTCCTCGCCGCTGCGACTCAGCGCATAGTCAAGGAGTGGGAATAGGCGGGGCGGAACTTGGGCAACTTTCTTTCACTCGACGCCATCTACGTCGCGTTGGTATTCGTCATGCCGGGCTATATCATCGCGTCTTTTCGTGCTCACTTCATCACGGGCAATCGGCTCGACGGGCCGGACTACTTCGTCAGGCTGCTCACATTGAGCGCGCTTAATTTCACGCTCTCGGGATGGGCGATTTATCTCGCTATCGCTTGGGACGTCGGAGTCGAGATGCGATTGGCCGTCTGGCTGTTCGTGTTGCTCGTCTCGCCGGCGGTGATTGGGTTCATCAGCGGGATAGGCTCGAAGGCCGAATGGCTGCGAAGTATCTACGGGTGGTTCAGGCTGTCGCCTCTTCACATCATTCCGACATCTTGGGAATATCAGTTCTCCACCCTTCGGGAAACATGGGTTTATGTGGTCCTAAAAGACGGGACGACATTCGCGGGATACTGGGGAAGCAGGTCATTCGCGTCGTCGCGTCCAGAAGAACGCGACTTGCTCATAGAGCAGGTCTTCGAAGTACCCGATGACGGTCCATGGACTCCCACAAACAAGAGTGTTCTCATCGCCTCCGGCGAGATTCGAACGGTGGAATTCACACCCATCGAAAGGAACAAAGGATGACTGAAAAGACCAATGTAGCGTCGGGGCGCCCGCCTGCTGGCTCCGCCGAAAACAAGGGCTTCCAACCAAGCCGAACGCCATCGGGCGGGCGTGAAGGAGTTCAAGGCGGCTACCAGGGGCCAACCAGCGAGGGCGCCCCTGCCAGTCCACCAAGCGGCGGATCAAGTGGCGGCAAGAAGTAGGCATGGACGCCGATTGGGATCATGATGATATGGCGAGGCTGCTCGCCTTAGAACATGCGTTCTGCGCCCTCGCTCTGATCTCGGCCAGCAACTACGCCTATCTTGCCGAAAGCACACCAAGCGCGGCAGTCAAACAGTTCCGGGCGGCGATAGAAGGTTCCGTGTACGATTCAGGCCAAGCCTCAAAGGAGACGCAGGGGCTCATGAAACAGCATCTGAAAAGGATGTTCGATCATATCGCCCACATGGCCATCCATGCCGATCAAGGAGCGAGGAAGTAGGCCTCCAACGGAGGTGCCTTGCAAAACATTCGTCGGCATCGTCGACAAGGCGGCAATATTTGGCACTGGGCCAAGGGTACGGGATAGGACATTGGGGCCAGAATGCGCAACATGTTCATGACGCCGGTTGTCGGTCTCGGGATTTCGGGAGGCCAACTGACAGGGATTGCTTCAGCCGCTAGCGATGAATTAACTACTGCTTTGTCTGCCAACGGCGGCCGATACAATCTCGCCGAGCTGGGCCGCAGCTGTGGCTGCGGCAAAGAGTGGGCGGATCGACATCTGTGTCGCCAACGCCGGTGACGTGCTCGTAGAAGATTTCGCGACGTCCCTGGAGGATGATTGGCATGCGCAAGTGGATGTCAATTTACTGGGCGTAATGCGGACCTGGCAAGCCGCGTTACCCTTTATGGGAAGTGTAAATGGCGGTCGGCTCATCGCCGTTTCGTCAGCGGCTGGAGTAAGGGGAGAGCCGCATATTCCGACCTATAGCGCGACGAAAGCCGCTATTTCCGGATTGGTCCAGGCACTGGCGCTTAAGTACGCGCTCCGCTCCATCACTGTTAACTGCGTCGCGCCAGGCGAGATTGAGACAATGCTCAACCAGGAGGGACGGCGACAGGTTGCGGCCCTGACCAACGCGCCTCCTGAGGCGATCCTCCAGGAGCTCGTTGAAAAGCACATTCCGCTAGGCAGGCTCGGTCGCGCAGATGAGGTTGCGAAACTCATTGCATACTTGGCCTCACACGAGGCAGCATATATCACGGGCCAGACGCCCGTTCTGGACGGCGGCCAACTTCTGACCTGAGGCCCTCCGAATCTGCCAGCGGGTCAAAGTTTGTGCGATTGGTCCGAAATCGACCCATCCCAGCAAAATGACCTGCGTTTTCTAGATGGAATGGTTTCGCAGTCCATGTCAGGTTTCGGCGGAGTCTCATTGGGAGTTCTCGCTCAATCTATGAGCTGGAAGGCGAGTTGTGCCTGCTCATAGGTGCTATTGTCCTCCTTTTCCTCAGTCAGGTTTGTGCAGCCATGTATAGTCCAGCTATTTCAAGGCTGGAAAGACCCTTGGGCAACGCGTGCGGCAAAAGGCGGCCACGACGTATGAATGGGATCGTTGGGGGCCAATCGAGAATGTCGCGGCAGGAAGTAAGCTGGTGTGAAATGCCAGCATGATCCCATGGCAATTGCAGCTGCGATATCCTGTCTGGAATCGGACTTCTGCCGAACCGGAAATCATGACCCGACGGCGACATTCGTAGGCAGGGCCATGGATGACCCCTCAAAGCCCGCAATTATATCGCGTATGGACCAGTATCTGAGAGTGCGCGGGTTCGGCTTTGAGGCCGTTGAGATTGTCCTTGATCCAGCGAGCGGCTGCGCCCAGTTCGCTAACGAAATCGTGCGAAATCACATAATCCATGATGCCTGCCTCGAGCAGGTTACGGGAATGGTTCGTCAGTTCGTGGCCAACGAATACAGTCTCGTGCGCTTTGCCGGCCATCTCCAGAGCCTTTGCCACGCCCCGGTTCGCTCCGGCCACATTGTAGATCGCGGCAGGGTGACCATTTGCCTCGAAATAGCGCGTCAGCTGCTCGCATGTGGTTTCGGGTCGGTCATCCGAGATCACGCGCTCTTCAATCTTCAGATACGGAAAATCCGACCGTAGCACCCTGCGAAAGCCCATCTCACGCTCCTGCTGGCAGCGAAACGGTACGCTCATGACGATCAGGATATTGTTGCGCTCCCTCGGCAGGGCATTGCCGATCAGCAGCGCGGCGACGCTGCCAGCAGCGTACTGATCATTGCCGACATAAACCGAGCGGCGCGAACTCGGCAGATCCGTCGTCAGGCATATTACGGGAATCCCGATGGTACGCAGCTTGCGGATCGCGCGGTTGATTGCCGGATGCTCGCGGGCGATGATCACCACGCCGTCCATTCCCTCGCCGCGCTGCTCGATCTGCCGTGCGAATGAGGCGGGCTCAACCTCACTGGTGCTCACAAAAACGCCGTCGATCTCGATGCCCGCGAGCGTGCGATTGGCCTCAGCTGCGGCCGAAGCCATCGCGGCGTTGAACGTCTCGCCGGAATCGCTGACCAGCAGGATGCGGAGCGGAACGTCGCGCTCCTTGCTTTCGCTGCTAAGCTTTTCCAGTGCCACCAGCACGCGCGCTCTTGTCTTCTCCCGAACGCCGCTGCGGTTGTTCAGGACCCTGTCCACCGTCGCCGGGCCCACCTTGGCAAGTGCGGCAATTTCCTGGACCGTAGGACCTTTCCAAAGCCTTCCAGGGGCGCTGTGGGTCACCGGAGTCTCCTATGTTTGATGTAAAACACATCATTCAGGAAAAGTGAGCTGCCCGCAACCGCAATGTTTTGAAGAGCTTATATACGCTTTGTGCTGCGCAGCAAATTTTGATGCGATCTACATCGAAAATGACCCATCGCGCCCGTTGAATGATGTTGTTTCAATCGGAATACTTTGCATCGTCTAACGGAGGGAGGAGCCCCCATGAACATCAAGAGATTGGCGATGCTTTCGGCCGTGCTGGCCGCCACCGTGATCGCAGGCACAGCGGATGCACAGGACAGTGGCAAGCAGTACCGCTTCGTCATGGTCTCGCATATTGGATCGAACGATCCCAATATGAACTGGCTGACGCTGTCGCTGAAGGAGTTCGAGAAGAAATATGCAAACGTGAAGACGGAATACATCTCGACCAACAACTATTCAGTCCAGGAGCATGTCCGCCTTCTCGAGCAAGCGATTGCAACGCATCCTGATGGCATCGCGGTGCCAATCGTCAGCTCGGACGCGTTCGAAGGCCCACTGCGCAAGGCAATCGACGAAGGCATTCCAGTCGTTGCCTTCAACATCCCGGATAGCCGGCCAGCTGGTGAGCGCATCCCCTACCTGACCTACGTCGGCGGTGATGAGTATTTGACGGGCAAGAAGCTCGGCGAATACGCGATCGAACAGGCCAAGGAAGGCAAAATTCCGCAACCCAAGCATGTCGTCTGCGCCAGCCACGATTCCGCCCATCAGGGTCTCAAAGCCCGCTGCAAGGGTATGAAGGATGCAATGACGGCCGTTGGCGCCAAGTTCGACGAGTTGTTCATCGGTGCCGAGCCGGCCGGCGCACGCAACGCGCTGCAGTCGTTCCTGCAGGCCAATCCCGACACGAATTATATCTTCACTGTAGCCGGCTGGTCCGCACCCTGGGCTTGGAGCGTTGCCAACGAGATGAAGCTCGATCCCGATGTCGACGATAAGGGTATGACCATCCTGACAGTCGACGAGGGCCCAGTCTCGATTGAAGGCGTCCGCGCCGGCCACCTTCTGGCGACCAACAGCCAGGGCTTCTGGCTCCAGGGTTACGAGCCGATGGAGTGGCTCTACTGGAACAAGAAATTCGGCTACGCGCCGCAGAGCGACATCCTGACCGGGCCGGTCATCATCAACAAGGACAATGCCGATCAATGGGCCAAGCAGGTCCGGGCCGTGTTCGGTGACAAGGCCTACGACGAACAGAATACCTGGTAAGGGTTCCTCCCGAGAGGGGTGGCTTATTTCCTCGGGGAATGGCCGCCCCTTCTTTTATCCGCTTACAGCGGTTCCCGGAACAGCGGAACAAAACTGAATGAAACACCTTGTTCGCAGCCAGGGTTTTGGCGCGGTCATCGGCGTCGCGGTCATGCTTGCCGTCTTTACGCTTGTCGACTTTTCCGGCTGGTGGACGGTTCAGACCGTGTCGAACGTGACCCAGTTTGCATCCATCCTCGCCTTCGTCACGATGGGCGAGGCACTGGTCATTATGACCAAGGAAATCGACCTATCGGTGGGTTCGGTCTACGGGCTGGCGGGCGTTTCCTTCATCACCCTGGAGCCGCCACTTGGCGTTCCCGGTTCGCTGCTCTTGGCGCTTCTCATTGCGGCGCTTGCCGGCCTGGTCCAGGGCATTGCCGTGGTCAAGGGGCAGTTGCCGTCAATGATCGTAACCCTGGGCGGCCTCTTCACCGCGCGCGGCATCATCTACGTCTGGACGGGCGGATCAGTGCATAATTTCTCTCCCGACGCGCGCGCCCATCCGCTGACACGAGTTCTGGGCGGTGAGTTGTTCGGCGTCGAAGCCGCGATTTTCTGGATTGTGGCGATTGCTGCGCTTCTCGGCCTGATGTTGTGGGCAACGCCGTTCGGAAACCGACTGCTTGCGACCGGGGGCGGGCGGGAAAGCGCCGAATCGCGAGGCGTTCGGACCGAGAGGGTCAAGATCGTGACCTTCGTACTCTGCTCGCTGCTGGCTGGCTTTGCCGGGATCCTGACCTTGTGCAACCAACCGCAGACCCACGTGACGCTTGGCGAGAACATGGAGCTGGAGGCAATCTCCGCCGCGGTCATCGGCGGCTGTCTGCTCACCGGTGGCCGCGGTTCGATCCTGGGCGCCATCCTGGGCGCACTCATCGTGGTGAGCTTCCGCTACGAGCTGATTGCGCTCGGAGCGCCATCGTCCTGGTACATCACCTTCGTCGGCGTCGTGCTTATCGCGGCGGTAATCTTCAATCAGAGCCTGGCCCGGCGCCTCGGGCACAGCGTTTGACACGGGAGCGCGCCCGAATGACGAACGATCATCCCCTCATCCAGGTCAAGAACCTCGACCTTTACTTCGGCGCCTTCCATGCGCTCAGGAACGTCTCCGTCGACTTCCACGCAGGTGAGCTGGTAGGCCTCGTCGGGGACAACGGCGCCGGCAAGACGACGCTGATCCGTGTCCTATGCGGCATTCATGCGCCGACTTCCGGGGAGGTCTTCTTCGATGGCAGGAAGGTTGAGAAGTTCCATCCCAAGCTCGCCATAGATCAAGGCATCGAAACCATCCAACAGTCGGTGGGTCTTTGCGACAATCTGTCGATCGCCCGCAATTTCTATCTCGGGCGGGAGCCAGTGAAGCGCATCCTCGGCATTCCATTTCTGGATTTCGCGCTGATGCGCGAGAAGTCGGCCCGCGTCATCCGGCAGTTCGGACTTCGCGACAACGTATCCACTGACGATGAGGTGGAACGCCTGTCGGGCGGTGAGCGCCAGTCGGTCAAGATCGGCCGGGCGGTCGAATTCAAGAACCGCGTCGTCATCATGGACGAACCGACCAATCACCTGTCGGTACGCGAACGCGAACACGTCAATGAGCTTGCCGTGCAGCTCAAGGAACAGGGCCTGCTAGTGATCTACATTACCCACGACATCTTCCAGGTCCACAAGCTCGCGGACCGCATCGTCATCATGGAGAACGGCGCGAAGGTCGCCGACGCGTCGACTGATGCGATGACGGCCGAGGAGCTGGAGGAAGTCATCCGTCAGGGCGGTCGTGTGGTCGAGAAGCGGGAGACGGCCTGATGGCTTTGTCGGCCGCCAAACCCCTGATACGACGTCACGCCGAGGTCGGCATCCTTCTTATCGGCGCGGTCCTGGTCATCCTGTTCGCGTCGACCTCGGATGGCCGATGGGCCAATCTCTACAACATCGGGACGATCGTCCAGGTGACGGCCACACTTGGCCTGATGAGCCTGGGGGTGGCGCTGGTCATCGGAACGGGCGAGATCGACATTTCCGTGGGCTCGACGTTTGGCATGGGCGCGCTGGCCTATCTGTGGCTCGCAGCACATGTCGATCCGCTGGCAGCGGCCGCCGCCGCGGTCATCCTGGGTGCGGCTATAGGCCTACTGAATGGGCTGCTCGTGACCCGGACCGGCACGCCGTCCCTCATCGTCACGCTAGGGACGCTAATGATCTTTCGAGGCACTGCAATCGCGCTGACCGAGGGGTTCTCATTCTCCATTCCTTATGCCGCGCGCAAGGGATGGAGCTATTTCCTGCTCGGCGGTGACGATTTCCTCGACTTCAACACCGCACTTTACTGGCTGATCGCCGTAGTCGCCGTCCTACTGGTGATATTGAAGGCGACGCCTTTCGGCAACCGGCTGCTCGCCGTCGGCGGATCGGCAGAAAGCGCTCACTCCCGTGGCGTCCGCGTCGGTCGCATCAAGCTGTCCGCGTTCGTGCTGTGCGGAATGCTGGCGGCGTTCGCCGGCACGCTGGAGGCCGGCAAGCTCGGTTTCGCGGACGGGTCGATGGGTCGTCTCATGGAATTGCAGGCGATCGCCTCCTGCGTGCTTGGCGGGTGCGTGCTGGCCGGCGGCCGCATATCGCTTCTTGGAGCGCTGATGGGAGCCTTCGTGCTGTCGTCCATCCAATCGTATCTCGTCGTGATGGGCGTGCAGCCGCAATGGTTCGTGCTGATCCTCGGGGTGATCGTGGTACTCGCGGCCTATGGCGACAAGTCTCTTCGCCAATGGGCCCTCAGAAGATGAAAGCAGCAGCATGACCGTTAGAATTGCGATCGTTGGGGCCGGCATCATGGGGGCCGACCATGCCCGGATCGTGGCGGAGGAGTTGCCCGGAGCAACCCTGCAGGTCGTGTGCGACGCCTCACCCGAGCGGGCGAGGACAGTGGCGCAGGAACACGGCGCGGGCGACGTCACCACGGATCCGGTCGCGACCATCAAGCGCGGCGACGTCGATGCCGTGGTCATCGCCAGCCCCGACGACACCCACGCGCCCTTGTCGCTGGCCGCCATCGAGGCCGGCAAGCCTGTGCTTTGCGAAAAGCCACTGTCGCAGGACGCGAACGAATGCCTTCATGTGATCGAGGCCGAGGTCGCGCGCGGCCGACGCTTCGTCCAACTCGGCTTCATGCGCCGCTTCGATCCCTCCTACCGCGATCTGAAGGCGATACTGGACGATGGCTCACTTGGTCGCGCGATCATGATGCACAACTTCCACCGCAACGTGGAGGTGCCGGCGAACTTCACCGGTCAGATGGCCGTCACCAATTCGGCCCCGCACGAGTTCGACGTTGCCCGCTTTGTGCTCAGCACCGACTACAAGGCGATCTCCGTCTTCCAGCCTTCGGTCGTCGACACGACCAAGACCGGCGCGCCGGTCTTCATGGTGCTCGAGACGGACAAGGGCCAGCTCGTCAACATCGAGATCAACAACAATGCCGCCTATGGTTACGACGTTCGTGGCGAGCTCGTCGGCGAGAAGGGATCGGTCCTTCTGAATGCGCCCGTCTACACGCGCCGCAACGACCAATTGATGGCCTACGAGCGCTATGCTCCCGACTGGCGGCCACGCTTCGCGGAAGCCTACAGGCTTCAGGACAAGGCGTTCCTGGAATTCGTCCGTTCGGGCGTGTTTACGACAGTCGCGGCCGACGCATGGGACGGCTACTGCGCCGCGCGGGTGGCTGAAGCGGGAATCGAGGCGCTCGCTACCGGCGCGCGCGTGGGCATCACGATGGACGCCAGGCCGGATCTCTATCGACGCCCGAAGCTGCCATGAAGACCCCTGTCGCTCAGATGCGGCCAGCCTCAGCTGCAAGGCCTGCAGAGGTTTCAGCAATGTGTCAGGCGCCTGAGGACATGGCTGCGCTGAAGCAGTGGATAGCCCGCAATTCTTCCAACTTTTCCAGGGTGACGCTCCGCATAGCCCGGTTCGCGCTGGAAAATCCGACTGAGGTGGCAATCGATAACGGCGCCGAGCTGGCCACCGTTGTTGGCGTCTCCCGCATCTCGATTAGCCGCTTTGCGTTGGCCTTGGGCTTCGAAAGCCATGCGCAGCTTCGCCGCTTCTTCCAAAGAGAAGTCATATCGCGTCAAAAAAAGGATCTATCATGAAGCTGGGTTTTGTTTCCGACAGTCTTGGAGGCATGTCGTTCGAAGCGGTTCTCGACAACGCGGCGCGCCTCGGCGTCTCGGGTGTCGAGGTGAACACCGGCGGCTGGTCGACCGCGCCGCACTTCGACTTGGCGTCGATGAAGGCGAAGCCGGAAGCGCGACGGGCTTTCCTGAAGGCGTTCGGCGACAGGGGACTTGAGATCATCGCCCTCAACGCCAACGGCAATCCCCTTCATCCCACCCAGCCGGAACAGGCCGGGTGCCTGAAGGACACGATCCGCATTGCCGGAGAAATGGGCATCAAGACGGTCTGCACCATGTCGGGCTTGCCGGCCGGTCGCGAAGGCGACCTCATGCCGAACTGGGTGGTCTCCTCCTGGCCGCCCGAAACGCAGGTGATGTTGCGCTATCAGTGGGGGGAGAAGCTGCTGCCGTTCTGGGCTGAGGTCGCGGATCTGGCGAAGAAGAGCGGCGTCGAACGCATCGCACTGGAACTACATGGCAGCCAGTGTGTCTACAACGTTCCTTCGCTCCTCAAGCTCCGTGCGGCCATCGGTCCGGCGATCGGCGCCAACCTCGATCCCTCGCATCTGTTCTGGATGGGGGCGGATCCACTGATTGCAGCCGAAGCGCTGGGCGAGGCGATCTTCCACGTCCACGCCAAGGACACCATGCTTAATGCGTCGGTTCAAGCGACCACTTCGCTGCTTGAAAACGGTCCGCTGATGGACATTCCCGGCCGCAGCTGGTCGTACATCACGCTCGGCTTCGGCCATGGCGAGGAGTGGTGGCACAAGTTCTGCTACCGACTGAAGATGGCCGGCTACGACGGTTGGCTCTCTGTCGAGCACGAGGATGTGCTGCTCAACAGCCTGGAAGGGCTCGAGAAATCGATCGCTCTGCTGAGAGGCGTGGTCCCTGTAGCCGCAAGCGATTTCAGCCCGCAGGCGATCTAGAGTCGAGTGCTTATTTGCGAGGGGGTGCTCGGATGAGGATGCGCGCGCTAGTCGATCTCGACTTCGCCGTCCTCCCGACCGTCACGGCTTGCGAACCGTCAGCCGTTCTTCTCGGTAGAGTCGATAGATGCGGTTGATCCCCGATGGTTCGCCCTCCGGCGCAGCAGGATGAACAGCCGCCGGTAGCCGAAGCGGCTTCCCTCATTGGCAAGCTCGCGCAGCCTTCAGCGCAGCTCCGTCTCCGGCGGGCGACCTCGCTCCAGAACCGGACCGTCTGTTTCCGGCCCCACTCAGGACCTCTGCACGCTCGACGTAAAATGTCCGTTCCTAGCGCTATCAATAGCGTCACGTAGCACACTGCAGGCGCTTCTCGTTCCGCCATCCTAGACGCCTTTGAGCAAGGCGCGTTTGGTGGGACAAAAACATTGAAAAATATTGGAACGGATTTGAATGCAGCGTGGTCCCACCGGATTCTAACTTGTTGATTACGCTTATTTTCCAAACATCCTCCGGGCCCACCATTATCGTTATTTATCAGAGATTTATGACCCGGTTCGCCTCGAGGTTCGCCAACAGGTTCGCCAAGCATCGGCTTGCGCGTCGAGGATACCAAGGTCAGGAGGAGGACGGCTATGGCGAAGTAGCGGGGCGGCCCCGACAGACCGTCGACATGGATTCAGGTATCGTCCGAGATATGGTTTGTTGCTCCGTCCTGATGTGGCGCCGCCTGAAATCGCGCCAGACGCAACGAACTCGATTGACCTTTGCGCGAAACGCCATGCGTGACATCGACCTGAACCTGCTCACCGCCCTCGACGTCCTGCTCCAGGAATGCAGCGTGACAAGGGCTGCGCTCAGGCTCCGGCTCAGCACCTCCGCGATGAGCCGCACCCTGTCACGGCTCAGGGAGGCGCTCGGCGATCCGGTCTTGGTGTCTGCACAGACGCGGCGGCAACCGGCTGGGCCTCGGTCAGAAAAGACAGCACGGCCGTGGGTAGCGCTGCGGAATTGGGCGCATAGATGCCGCAACGCGATATAAGACTTCTCTTGTTGACGCGTTTCCCCAGATATTGCCAGACGGTGCGGGTGGCGTAGGGCAGATTGTTGTTTCGCCACGATATGCCCATAGTGACGCCCCGCAGGTAACGCCGCTGGTACGTTTCGAACGGCATGAGGATCGTCTGTCCAAAGGTTGGGGCATCGCCGCGCGTCAATTCCGTCAAAAAGATGCGCTGGTGCCGATACGCCGCAAGCCCCCTATAGCGTGAACGCTGCACGATGCCGTTTTCGGCATCTTCGATGCGCTCAAGCGAGGAAACCAGAACTTGTCCGCCATTCTCGCGCAAGTGAGCGCAGGCGCAGACGATCCGGTCAGGCCAGGACAGCGACGTGTGCCATGCCTGGTAGAATCCGAGATATGGTCCAAGTGCATGCAAGTCACCCGGAAAGGCGTCCGCCAGCGGCCTTTGGAGGGCCGTTTGTCGGCGCCACTCGCTCAATTTGCTGCGGAAGACGCCAGGGGACAGGTCGAAATCGGCTGGTTCGAGGCCAAAAGCTGCCGCGATCGTCAGGAGGTTATGAGCGGAAGGAAGGGTTCCTGCATTGAGGTAGCGGTTGAACTGCTGCCGGTTGATACCGATGGTGCGGCACAAATCGGATACCGATCTGTGGGTGCTGCAGGCAAGTTTCAGGTTGCTGCTGAAATTGGCGCATGGCTTGCTCATGGAGACAGTATAAACTCGCTTAAAAACGCTTCAAGCGACGAAATTGCGTTGCCGCGGGCTCTGCCTAGTATCGGCCACAAGGCTTCAGTCCAAAGGGGAACCCAATGAGCGCTTCCAGCAGGTTATCGAGTCTCTCACGCCGTGATCTTCTTCAAGCGGGGGTGGCTCTGGGCCTTGTCGCAGCCGCAGGCTCGCTTGCGTCACCGGCCGCGGCGCAAACACCAGTGCGCGGCGGACAGTTGCGGCTGGGGCTCGATGGCGGCGCCTCCGCCGATACGCTCGACCCGGCCCTGGCGTCCGCCAGCGTCAATTTTGTGATCGCGCATTGCTGGGGCGATACGCTGGTCGAATCCGATCCCAAGACGGGCGGGGCGGTTCCCTCGCTGGCCGAATCCTGGTCCCCGTCGGCCGACGCCAAGGAGTGGACCTTCAAGATACGCAAAGACGTTCGTTTCCACGATGGCAAGGCATTTACTGTTACCGATGCAGTCGAGACCTTGCGCCGCCACGCCGGAAAGAAATCGCAATCGGGCGCATTCGGCCTGCTGTCCGGCATAGACCGCATCGAGGAACGGGCGGGCGACATGGTGGTGACGCTGAAGGAGGCCAACGCTGACTTGCCGCTGATATTTACCGATTATCATCTTCAGATCCAGCCGGGCGGCGGCGTGGAAAAGCCGACAGCTGCGATCGGCACTGGCCCCTACAAGCTGGTTGCGTTCGAGCCGGGCATTCGCGCCGCTTTCGAAAAAAACACCGACGACTGGCGCCAGGACCGGGGCTACGTCGACGGCGTCCTTATTACCGTGATGAACGACCTGACTGCCCGGACCAGCGCCTTGCGGTCCGGTCAGGTCGATTTCATCAGCACCGTCGAACCCAAGATCGTGCCGTTGCTGAAGCGGGTTCCGGGCGTCGAAATCCTCCGTACCTCCGGCAAGGGGTTCTATTCCTTTCTGATGCATTGCGACACCGCGCCGTTCGACAACAATGATCTGCGTCTGGCGCTCAAATATGCGATAGACCGCGAGGCTATCCTCAAGCGGGTTCTGGGCGGGTTCGGCACCATTGGCAATGATTACCCGATTAACGCCAACTATGCGCTCGCGCCTACCGACATAGAGCAGCGCAAATACGATCCCGACAAGGCCGCATTCCATTTCAAGAAGTCGGGTCTTCAGGATCCGATCCTGCTGCGCACTTCCGAGGCGGCGTTCCCCGGCGCGGTCGATGCGGCCCAGCTTTTCCAATTGAGCGCGGAAAAGGCCGGCATCAAGATTAATGTGCAGCGCGAGCCGAGTGACGGCTACTGGTCGGAAGTCTGGAACGTCAAGCCGTTCTGCACCTCCTTTTGGGGTGGACGTCCGACGCAGGATGCACGCTATTCCACTTCCTACGTTTCCAACGCGGAGTGGAACGACACCCGCTTCAAGCGGCCCGACTTCGACAAGATGGTGGTGCAGGCGCGCGGTGAACTGGATGAGACCAAGCGGCGCGTACTCTACCGTGACATGGCGCTGATGGTGCGAGATGGGGGCGGCTTGATACTGCCGGTATTCAACGACTTCATCAACGCCTGCACGAGCCATCTCAAGGGTTTTGTTCCCGATATTGGCAATGACTTTTCCAATGGCCGCATCGCCAGCCGGGTCTGGCTGGAGGCTTGAACCGGGAAATGATCGTACCTTTCCGGCGGCGGGATAGTGCGCTTGCCACCGAGTGGAGCTTTGGTGGTTGATCGCATGACGAACAGGAATTTCCGTGTCATTGAAAATGAGTGGATCGTCCTGAAAGACGACACCCGGCTCGCCGCGCGCATCTGGATGCCCGAAAAGGCTCCTGGCGGGGTGCCGGCGGTGCTCGAATTCCTGCCTTATCGCAAACGCAACGGCACCGCCGCGCGTGACGAGTCCACCTATCCGGTCTTCGCGACGGCGGGCATCGCGGGCGTGCGTGTCGACATTCGCGGTTGCGGAGAATCCGACGGCGTGATCGACGGCGAATATACCGCGCGCGAGCTTGCCGATGCCGTCGAGGTTATCGAATGGATCGCAGCGCAGGACTGGTCGAACGGCAATGTCGGCATGATGGGAATTTCCTGGGGCGGGTTCAACGCACTCCAGGTGGCGGCCTTGAAGCCACCTGCTCTCAAGGCCGTGATTTCGCTGTCGTCCACCGTCGATCGCTACAATGACGACATCCATTACAAGAATGGTGCCCATCTGTCGGCGCAACTGTCATGGGCGGCGACGATGAATGCCTACCAGTCGCGATCCCCCGACCCCGATCTTGTCGGAGAACGCTGGCGCGACATGTGGCTCGAGCGCCTGGAAGGCGAGCCGTTCTTCATGGAGGAGTGGCTGTCCCACCAACGCCGCGACGACTTCTGGCGTCACGGTTCGGTCTGCGAGGATTTTCCCGGGTTTTCTGTTCCAGCACTGGTGATTGCCGGGTGGGCCGACGGCTACCGCAACACGCCCTTGAAGGCGGTTGCCGGGATGCCGGAAATGGCCTGGGGCCTGATCGGTCCATGGATTCACAAGTATCCGCATTTCGCCTATCCGAAGCCCCGCGCCGATTTTCATGCCGAGGCAATTTCATGGTGGCGGCATTGGCTGTGCGCAGAAGACAACAAGGTGGAGAATACGCCGAGGCTGCGTGCTTATATCCTGGACGGGCCGCGACCCGGCCGCCGGCGCGAGACCGACCCGGGCTATTGGGTTGCCATGGACACATGGGACGTTCCCGACACACTCGTCCTTAGCCTGGACGCTTCGGGCAGGCTTGCTCGGTGCAATTCATCGCATGCTGAAGGAAAAACCCTTCTGCACTCCCCTCAAGATACGGGCATCGCTGCGGGAGAGTTCTTCCCGCGGAGGCCGGATTCGGAAATGGCCGGCGACCAGCGTGTCGACGATGCTGGATCGCTCACCTTTGACAGCGCCGTCCTTGCTGAGGAATGCGTCGTGTTTGGCCAGCCGCTCGCAAAGCTGTCGCTTTCCAGCGATGCCGACTTTGCCAACCTTGCCGTCAGGCTCGTCGACGTCCATCCCGACGGCGCAGCGACGCGCGTCAGCTACGGTGCGCTTAACCTCTCGCATCGCAACGGCAATGCCGAACCACAGCCCCTGAAGCCCGGCGAGACGGTCGAGATCGCATTGGTGCTCGATGCGTGCGGCTACCGTTTTGCGCCCGGCCACCGTCTGCGTCTGTCCTTGTCGAGCGCCTATTGGCCGACGATCCTGCCGCCGCCCTGCGACGCAACGCTGACGATCGATCTTGCCACGCTGCGATTGGAACTGCCGCTGCTTGGCGAGCATCGCAGGGTCGAAATCCCGCAGCCATCCAATCCCGATCCTCTGCCCCGCTACGAGGTCCTGACGGACGGATCGTCGGGCCGCTCTGTTGAACGCGATCTGCAAAACGGCGTGACGCGCTACCGGGTGCATGAGGATACAGGTCTTAGCCGCCATCCGGGCAACGGCTTGTGCACGCGCGACATCCGGCAGGAGGTATGGTCGATAGCGCCCGATAACCCGCTATCGCTGACGGCAGAGATCCGCTGGACGTGCCGTGCCGAGCGGGAAGGCTGGCGAACGCAGAGCCATTGCACCACGCATCTCTCCTGCACGTCGACCGAATGGGTGGTGTCGCAACGGATCGAAGCACTGGATGAGGGCCGCAAGGTGTTTGAGCGCGAGCGCAATTCCCGCATCCCGCGTGACCACATGTAATAGATCGCCTATCGCTGCGGCTGCGGCAATGCCGGGCATTTCAGCCGGGTGTTTCGCCAGCACACCGGCATCACCCCGACCCATGTAAGGCATCCGAACCGATGCGCAAGCGGCTCTACCAATGCGTGAACTAATGCGTGACGTGAGTTCGTAACCGGATGCAGCTGCGCCAAGTCCGATTTCTGCTCGAGACTCCCGAAATCCGAGATGCTGCTATATCCCTAAGCCAGGAATTAATCTCGTTCATCGTCTTTAGGTTCGCCCGACCATACGAGAGATTACGGGGGAAACGGGTTGGCAAACCATCCTCTAACATATTGATTTCCTATGGGGAACTTTGTCCCTCCGGGCCCACCAAAACATACCTATAACAGTCTGATTTTATTGATTTTTCGTAAGTGGCCCACGGCATGGACTCGAACCGCCTCCAGCGAGAACAGTCAACAAAACTGTAGTGCCAATGATGGATGGGAATGGGACGGACTGATAAATAAAATCAAATAGTTATGGGAGATCGTGTGCAAAAACTGCACACGAAAGTTCTCCTTCTCTTCCATTTTCGTTCCTGCGAAGGAGCGGCCGACCGGTCACTTGAAGTGGTTTTTTGCTGGCGACACCAACCTATCCCGCGAGGATGTTCGCCGTCGTATTCATGATTAGGCGTGTGTGGCTCAGCTGACGTTGCGAGAGCGCCGGCGGATGATCAGGAAGACGTGAATCGGCGAGTAACTTCAGCGATTACCGTCCAACGCGCGTTGCCTGTGCCCGACTGACAGCGAGCCGAAGGAAATTCCATGACATCGGAAGTTGCCATCATTGCAGGCGCGGGATCGGGCCTGAGCGCATCGCTGGCCAAGCTTCTGACCCGCGAGGGTTTTTCGCGTGGTGATGGCGGCCCGCGATATTGCGAAGCTGAGCCGTTGATCGCCGAAACCGGGGCTGAAGCGATCGTAGCGGACGTCTCGGATACTGCCTCTGTGGACAATCTCTTCGCGGCTGTCGACAAGATCGGCCCGCTTTCGCTCGCGGTTTTCAACGCAAGTTGCCGGGTCCCTAGATCGATTGCCGATCTCGATCCCGACGGCGTAAGGAAGGCGCTTCTGGTCGGGGCCTTTGGCGGATTTCTCGTTGGCCAGCAAGCGGCGCGCCGGATGTTGGCTCGCGGTTCGGGATCGATCCTGTTCACCGGCGCGACGGCGAGCGTCAAAGGCTTTGCAAATTCCGCCGGCTTTGCCATGCCGAAGTTCGGGCTGCGCGGACTGGCGCAATCCATGGCGCGCGAGCTTGCTCCGAAGAACATTCATGTGGCGCATTTCGTCATTGATGGCGGGATCGCGTCTGTCAATGCCGGCCGGACTTCCGGTGTCGACTCACCGGATCGTTGGTTATCCCCCGATGCCATTGCCGAGGTCTATCCGGCGATCCATCGACAGCATCGCAGTGCGTCGACCTCGGAACTCGAGCTCCGGCCGTGGGTCGAGAATTTTTGACGGGTTCCGGGACCTATGCGCCTTGGCCATCGCGCCTCTGGACGATCCTGCCTTGCGACTTCAGTTCCAGTTCGCCGGCCGCAATACGGACGGACAGGATATCCTTCTCTCGTACCAACCAACGGCCGGGCTTTCACGGCGCGCTAGTGGCAAGATATCGTTCAATCATCTCCAGCGCATCGTCGGGCGATAGGTGGGCAGTGTCCAACACCGGGCGTTCCGTCTGCCACGGCTCATATTCATGCTGTTGGACGGATTGCCACGTCGGGGGGATCAATCCATCTACGTCGACGGTCCGCGTTTTCCACCCTCCGCCGATGCTCAGTCGGATCGGAGCAGGCGACTTCGATATCAAACAGGGCAGACCTGTCGCGATGTGCTGTCGCGCGCCAAGCCGCACGGCTTTCGGCGACCGGGTTCACACAATCGGCAATGACTGTATTCCAGCAGCGAGGTTCGATTCTGCCAAGGCGGCGCTACGATGTAGCCTGTAGGTCCGACTTCAGCGGTCAGGACCTGCGCGTCGCGGATCGCCTGCTCGATCGTATCGATCCGAAGGTATGTTGCAGATCGTCTGGCTACGAGTCTGCTCGCGACCGTTGTCTTTCCGCTTTCAGGCAGGCCACTAAACACTATCAGCATCACGCCACCTCTACCGACGAAGGCTAGCGTGAGCGAGAAAGGCGGAACGGCAAAAACGGGACATCCAAGGTGTCTGTCACCTGTGAATAGGATCTATCCAAAGCACCTCCTCGGGTGCTTCCACGGGTTCAATGTCCAGATTGACGACCACCGGCTCCTGGCCTGATCTGACAAGAACGCATTCCAGCGTCTCGTCGCGGCTGGCATTGATCTCCTGATGCGGCACGTAGGGCGGGACATAGATGAAGTCGCCGGGACCGGCTTCCGCGACATATTCCAGGTTGTCGCCCCAGCGCATGCGCGCCTTGCCCTTGACCACATAGATGATGCTTTCCAGATCGCCGTGGTGATGCGCGCCGGTCTTGGCGTTGGCGTGGATGGTCACCGTGCCGGCCCAGATCTTTTCGGCACCCGCCCGCGCCTTGCTGATCGCCGTCGCCCGGCTCATTCCGGGCGTCTGGGCGGTGTTGGGGTCGAGCGAATTCCCGGGGATGACTTTTACCCCATTCTCGCGCCAGTCGACCGGCGTGTGGTCATGATCATGCTCATAATGGCGGCCGTCGTGGCCGTGGTCTTTGGTCAAAGTCGCCTCGTCTTTCTTTGTGCCGGTCGTATCTAGTCAAGCAGCGGCGGCGCGGGTTATGATGGCCTGGACGGCCGCGATGATATCGACCGGTTCGGTGCGCACAAGCCAGTCGGGGCTGACATCGGCAAATCGCACCGTGCCCGTCTGATCAATGATGATCGCAGCCGGCATCGGAAGCTCCCATGTTCCCGTTCCGGTGACCTCGCCGATCGGGCTCCCGCTTTCGACCGAAAGGCGGCGCGAGGCTTCGTCGAATGAATAGAGGATGCCGAGGCGGCGTCCCAGTGAATTGCCCGCGTCGGTCGCGATCAGGAAATCCAGTTGGTGGCGATCCTTGATGTCGCGCAGCTTTTCGGGAACCTGCGGGCTGACGCCAACCAGCGTCGTACCCAGCCTGCGCAGTTCGGGGGCGAGATGCTGGCTGTAATAGGGCAGGGCGATGTTGCAGACGGGGCAGCCGGCAAAGCGGAAGAAGATCAGGACGAGCGGCCCGTTCTTCAGAAGCTCTGAGAGCGACAGCGGACCGGCATCCACTTCCGTCAATCCGAAAGACCCAACGGTGTCGCCTGCCTTCACGAAGGCCGAGTGGTCGGCGGTTTCGACGAGCAGGCGCCGCTGGTCGACATTGATCTTCAGTCTGTCGGCGGGCATCGTCAGCGCCCGTTCGGCCTGGAATTCAGCGAGCGTCTGGTTGAGCGATTGCGCTTGTGCCATCGGTCTTCTCCGTCGGTGAGGATTGGCCGCCGAAGCGGTACAGGCGATGGCGAGCCCATCGCGTTCCACTCAGGATAAAGTTGCAATGTCTCGGCGCGAGATAAAAAATTGCGCGGAAGATTTCGCCGCGCAACGAATTGTCTAATTCGAGCGGACAGACCGCGGAGTTTTGCCGAACCCTGATCGGCAGGCAACCGAAATCGGCAAGCCAAGGCCAGGCGAAAACCACCTCGGTCCGGCACGCGGCCGGCCGGAAAAACGCGGGCGTAGCGGTTCCATGAAAGGCTCCGTACCAAGCATGATTTTCTAACGGACCGCGAACATTCGGAACGTCCCGGACTCCTTGTCTTCAAGTTCTATAAATATTGTAGACATTAAGAAACCGAACACCTGATTGAATTTGGCGTAACGCGCCACGATCTCGAAAAGTGCTGGAATTTCAATGGTGAAGGGAACTTGCATGTCTGGTGCAAAACTGGTCGGTCTAGTTGGCAATTTCAGTCGCCCCTCCAAGTCTTATGCGCTGGCTGAGACGGTTGCCGAACTTGCAGCCGAGCAATACGGCTTTCGCACGCAGCTCCACGACCTGACCGATATCGGTCCTTCCCTGGGTAATGCTCGTCATTACAATGACCTCGACGCAGTTGCACGGCAGGCAGTGCAGAACATCGTTTCGGCCGATGTGCTCGTGGTCGGATCGCCGACTTATAAAGGCAGCTATACCGGGCTGTTCAAGCATTTCTTCGATCTGGTCGACCCGCTCGCCCTGCAAGGCAAGCCGGTGATCCTGACCGCGACCGGCGGCGGTGATCGCCATGCGCTGATCGTCGAGCATCAGCTGCGCCCGCTGTTCGGCTTCTTCATGGCGCATACGCTGCCGAGCGCAGTCTATGCGGCCGACCGGGATTTTTCCGACTACCACCTCGCTTCCGAGCCCATCCGCCGCCGTGCCGAACAGGCAGTCGCCGAACTCGGCGCATTCTTCCCGCGAGCATTGCAACACGCCGTGGCTGCCGAGTGATGCCGTCGTCGGAGGCTGAAGGGATGCGTGGATGACGGTCACTCCGCTTCGCCCAAGAATCAACGCACTCACGTCCGTGGAGGTGGCGGCCGAATTGGCGCGAACATTCGCCAAGACCGCCGGCGACTACGATGAAAGCGCTGCGTTTCCGCACGAGAACATTTTTCGGTTGCATGATGCCGGTCTTATCGCCCTGACGGCGCCGGTCGAATTCGGCGGCGCCGGCGCCGGCCTCGCCGAAGCATCCGACGTGATCCGCGAAATCGCGCGCGGCGAGCCGTCGACCGCGCTCATCCTGATCATGCAGTACATCAACCTTGCCACGCTGCCCAAGAGTCGCTGGCCAGAGCACCTCGTGCGAAAGGTCATCGTCGACGCCGTCGAAAACGGCGCCCTGATCAACGCGTTCCGCGTCGAGCCCGAGCTCGGTACTCCGGTACGTGGAGGACTGCCCGCCACCACCGCGCGGCGCACGGCCGACGGCTGGTCGATCAGCGGTCGAAAAATCTATTCGACGGGCGCGGAGGGTCTCAGCTGGGCCATCGTCTGGGCGCGGACGGACGAAGCCGAGCCACGTGTCGGCGGCTTTTTGGTTCCCGCCAATACTCCCGGCCTGCGGATCGAGAAGACCTGGAATCCGCTCGGCATGCGCGCCACCGGGAGCCACGACGCCGTGCTGGAAGATGTGCGCATTCCGCTCGATCACGCTGCCGATATTCGTCTTCCGGCCGAATGGGACACGCGCGGCGAGGGCCAGGCCGCATGGTTCGGTACGTTGCCTGGCGCGCTCTATACGGGCGTCGCGGAAGCAGCGCGCGACTGGTTAGTGCGCTTCCTTAAGGAGCGCGTGCCGACCAACCTCGGCCAGCCGCTTGCGACGGTTCCCCGCATCCAGCAGGCGGTCGGCGAGATCGAGGAACTGATCGCGGTCAACCGCCGCCTGATTTCGTCGGCGGCGCGCGATGTCGACGAAGGACGCCCTTTCACCCTGTCGGAAGTCGGCCTGATCAAGGTTGTCACCACGGAGAACGCGATTGCCGCGGTCGAAAGGGCGCTGAAGCTCACCGGCAATCACGGCATCTCACGCCACAATCCGCTAGAGCGCCATCACCGCGACGTGCTGTGCGGGCGCATCCACAGCCCGCAGGAAGACACGGTCCGGCTCGGCGCCGGCCGGCTTGCTCTTGGCATCTGATTAAAACGACGGAGATTCACTCATGCCAGTCGAATTCATCGGTTACATCGGAAATTTCAACGCCTCGGAGACGATCGCCCGGTCCGGTCCTGTGATCGACCGCGCCCACATCGCAGCTGCGGCCGCGATCCATGAGAATGGCGGCTTCGACCGTGTATTGCTCGCCTTCCACTCCACCTCGCCGGAAAGCATCCTCGTCGGTCAGTATGTGACCGGTATCACGCGAAACCTGAAGCTGATGATCGCCCATCGGCCGGGTTTTACTGCGCCGACGCTTGCCGCGCGCCAGCTTGCGACGCTCGATCATCTAAGCGACGGCCGCGTGTCGGTCCACATCATAACCGGTGGCAACGATCAGGAACTCGCGCAGGACGGTGACCATCTGACCAAGGACGAGCGCTACGCCCGCACGAGCGAGTATCTCGATATCGTGCGGCAGGAATGGACGAGCCAGAAGCCGTTCGACTATGACGGAAAATATTATCGCGTCGCCGGCGGCTTCTCGGAGGTCAAGCCGCAAGGTCCGGACGGCATTCCGATCTATTTCGGCGGCTCGTCGGAGGCCGCGATCGCGGTCGCCGGCAAGCACGCAGACATCTACGCGCTTTGGGGTGAGACCTACGCGCAGGTGGCCGAGACGATCCAGCGCATCCGCGCCGCATCCGCGCCCCATGGCCGCTCGCCGCGCTTCAGCCTGTCGCTGCGCCCGATCCTCGCCGATACCGAAGAGGCGGCGTGGGCCAAGGCCGACAGCATCCTGCAGCGCGCCAAGGCCTTGCGTGCTTCCGGCGAGCGCCTGATTAACATCAATGCGAAGAGCGGTTCCGCCGAACCACCGAACGAAGGGTCGCGCCGGCTGCTGGCCGCGGCCGCGCAAGGGACGCGTCTCGACAAGCGGCTGTGGACTGAAATCGCTGCCCTGACCGGAGCGGCAGGCAATTCGACCTCACTGGTCGGCACGACCGACCAAGTCGCCGACGCGATGCTCGACTATTACGATCTTGGCGTCACCACCTTCCTGATCCGCGGCTTCGATCCGCTTGAAGATGCCTTCCATTACGGTCGCGATCTCATCCCGCGCGTGCGGGCCCTCATCGCAGCGCGGGACGGCACGCATGCCCAAGCTGCGGAATAGCCTCGGGCGCAAGACCACCGGGCTAAGCGCTCCCATAAATCCGGCACGGCACCCTTAGGAGAAACGAACATGACCTGGAAGACTTTCGCATCGGCACGCAGTGACTCACTCATCGGCGGGCTCGACCGCCGCTCGTTCCTGAAGACGGCGGGAGCACTCGGCCTCGCAGCTCCACTCGGCGCTGTGTCCGCGAGCAGCCTCTGGGCGCAGGCCACGGCGCCGGCCGGAGAACTGAAGAAGATCAAATTCGCCACCAACGCCTCGGCGATCTGCCTCGCACCCGTCTTCGTCGCACAGGAGCAGGGCATCTTCAAGAAATACGGGCTTGAGGTCGAGCTGGTCAATTTCGGCGCCTCGACCGAGGCGCTGCTGGAAGCCATAGCGACCGGCAAGGCGGATGGCGGCGTCGGCATGGCGCTGCGCTGGCTGAAAGCGCTGGAACAGGGCTTTGACGTCAAGATCACGGCAGGCACCCATGGCGGCTGCTCGCGGCTCGTGGCGCTCAAGTCGGCCGGCATCACGGACCTCAAGCAACTCAAGGGTAAGACGATCGGCATTTCCGATCTCGCCAGCCCCGGCAAGAACTTCTTCTCGATCCTGCTCCACAAGGAAGGCCTCGATCCGGTCGCCGATGTCGAATGGCGTCAGTATCCGGGCGAGCTCCTGCAGCTTGCGGCCGAGAAGGGCGAAATCCACGCCATCGCCGACGGTGATCCCAAGGCGTATTTCTGGCTGCAGGATCCGAAATACCTTCAGATCGCGTCCAATCTCGATCACGGCTTCGAGAACCGCGTCTGCTGCATCGTCGGCCTGACGGGGAGCCTCGTGCGCGACGATCTGCCGACGGCGTCAGCTCTTACGCGAGCCCTGCTCGAAGCGCAGGATCTGACGGTCGCTAAGCCGGAGATCGCCGCCAAGGCATTCCTTCCCAACGCACCCAAGGACAAGACCATCGAGCAATTGGTGGGCGTGCTGCTCGACCAGACGCACGGCCACAACCCGACAGGGGCCGACCTCAAGCAGGAGATCGCGCTCTATGCGCAGGAACTGCGCGACGTGCAGGTCTTTAAGAACTCGACCGATCCGCAGGAATTCGCCGAGCGCGTCTATGCCGACGTGTTGACGGCGTAGGGAGGCGGAACGATGGCATCGATCGATCCGGCGATTTCCCGGCACGCTGAAACCTCTGCCCTGGAAGGCGCTTCGGCGCCGACCGGGGCAGGAATCTGGATACTTGGGCTCGTCGCCGCAGCCGGTTGGATCGGCGTCGCCGCGCTAGTCGAGCTGTGGCCGGAGATCATACCGCAGCCATATGGCCGGGAACTGGCAATCATCGCCATGGCGCTCGCGCTCGGTCTGGTCGTCGTCGCAGCGACGGGGCGGCTATTCGGAGCTATCGCCTCCACCATCCGCTATTATGGACCCTGGGCGATTGCCGCCGCGCTCGTCGTCGCGATCTGGGAGGTGGTGACGGCGAAGACCGGCTGGTTGCCCGTGCCGTTCTTCTCCTCGCCGCAGAGCATCCTGGAAGTGTTCTTCGACGATTGGAGCCGGCTTGGTCTCAGCGTCTGGTATTCCGTTGCATTGCTCGCCAAGGGTTACTTTTTCGGCGCACTCACCGGCTTCATCACCGGCGTGACGATCGGCTGGTCGCAGGCGGCGAGCTATTGGGTGCATCCGGTGCTGCGGCTCATCGGCCCGCTGCCGGCCACGGCCTGGCTGCCGCTCGCCTTCTTCATCTTCCCGACCAGCGGATCGGCGAGCGTGTTCCTGATCGCGCTTGCCACCGCTTTCCCGGTAACCATCCTCACCTGGTCGGGCATCGTCGGCGTCAACCGCGACTATTACGACATCGCCCGCACACTCGGCGCCAAACCCCGGTTCCTGATCCTGAAAGTGGCGATCCCGGCAGCACTGCCGCACGTCTTCGTCGGCCTGTTCATGGGGCTCGGCACCTCTTTTGCAGTGCTCGTCATCGCCGAGATGCTGGGGGTCAAGGCCGGCCTCGGCTGGTATCTGCAATGGGCTCAAGGCTGGGCAGCCTATGCCAACATGTATGCCGCACTTCTGGTGATGGCCCTGATGTGCTCGAGCCTGATCACCATCCTGTTCCGCGTGCGCGATTGGACGCTGTCCTGGCAGAAAGGTCTCGTCAGATGGTAGCTCTCGCAACGAACACGATAGCGGCATCCACTGCTGCCGGCCAGAAGATCGACATTGAGAGCGTCTTCCATCAGTTCGAGCTCGAGGGCGAACCGCTCCCCGTGCTCGACGGCATCGACTTTTCGGTCGAGCCGGGATCGTTCGTCGCGCTGCTCGGGCCCTCCGGATGCGGTAAGTCGACGCTGCTTCGCCTGCTCGCCGGCCTCGATCATCCGACCAAAGGCGACTTGAAGGTTGATGGTGAAAACGTCGGCGATCCTGATCCCTCGCGCATCATGGTCTTCCAGGATCCGACCCTGTTTCCGTGGCGGACGGTGTGGGACAATGTGGCACTCGGCCTCGAAGCCAGGGGCATACTGAAGAAGTCCAGGCAGAGGGTCGATGACGCGATCCAGCTCGTCGGGCTGGGCGGATTCGACAAGGCCTACCCACATCAGCTCTCGGGCGGCATGGCGCAGCGTGTGGCCCTTGCCCGCGCGCTGGTGAACGAGCCACGCCTGCTTCTGCTCGACGAGCCGCTCGGCAAGCTCGACTCACTGACGCGTCTCACCATGCAGACGGAGCTTGTAAGCCTGTGGCAGCGCGCGGGACTGACCGCCGTTCTTGTCACCCATGATGTCGAGGAAGCGCTGTTCTTGACGCAGCGGGTGCTGATTTTCGGCCCGCGGCCGGCGCGCATCGTCGCCGACATCGAGGTCGATCTTCCTTACCCACGCCATCGTGGCGATCCGCGCCTGGCGGAACTTAGGCGGGAAGCTCTCGGCCATCTGGGCCTCGCCGCAACCTGGTAGTCAACCGATCGGAATCCTTCAAATGAAAATGCTCAACTACGGCTTGCGCGCTACCCTCGCTATGGCGGCGTTTGCGATATCGCTTCCCGCCCACGCCCACATCACCTTCGAGAACAAGGAGGTAAAGGCGGGCAGCACGGTCAAGTTCGTGTTCAGGGTTCCGCATGGTTGTGCCGGGTCACCGACCACGGCGGTGAGGATTGCGCTGCCGGAGGAATTGACGGAGACCAAGCCGCAGCCCAAGCCCGGCTGGACGCTGGACGTCACCCGGATCGAAGCCCAGGGCGACGGCTCCGGCGAAAACGGCCACGCTGCCCATGGCGGACATGACGATGCCGTCATCAAGGAGATCGCATGGTCGGGCGGCAGGCTCGAAGACGCTTACTATGACGAGTTCGTGTTCCGGGCGAAGGTGGCGGAAGACATCGCGGTGGCGGCGATCTTTGTTCCGATCGTCCAGGAATGCGAGGCCGGCGTCGAGCGCTGGATCGAGATCCCGTCGGCAGGCGCCTCTTCCGAAGATCTCAAATTCCCGGCGCCGTCGATAAGGATACTCGCCGGATCGTGACCGGACTTCGTGCCTTACTTTTGCGGCAGGCGGCGGCGATCTTCGCCGCCGTTTTCGTGTCGAGCCTTTGTGCCGGATCGGCTTTCGCGCATGCGACGCTGATTGCCGCCGAGCCGGTCGATGGGGCGATTGTGGCGGCCGCGCCGCAAACCGTCACCTTGCATTTCTCCGAACCGGCCCGGCCGCTCGTAGCGCGGTTGATCCATCCAAGCGGGAGCACCGAAATCCTGAAGGAGATCGGCGAGAAGGGTTCGGTGATCGTGCTGACGTTGCCGCCCGGCCTAGAAAACGGCACGCATATCCTGTCCTGGCGCGTGGCCTCGTCCGATGGTCATCCGATCGGGGGAGGCCTGGTATTCTCGATCGGCGCACCGAGCGCGGTCGCGCCGGCGACGATCGAGCAATCAGATATCTCCGTCCGGATCGGGCTCTGGTCGGCGCGCTTCCTGCTGCTCGCCGGGCTGATCGTCGGTGTCGGCGGCGTGGCATTCAACGCCTTGATCGGCCGCTCCGACCCGGCGCCGGAAGCCCGCATCGTGAAGGGGGCGCTGTTCGCCGGCTTGGTGGCCGCGCCGCTGCTGATCGGCTTCCAGGGGCTCGATGCGCTGGGCGCGCCGCTCTCCGGCCTGGCGATGCTCGACATCTGGCGGGCCGGGCTATGGGCGACAAGCTATGGCCGTTCGGTGTTGCTGGCTGTGACGGCCATCTTCCTCGCTTATGCTTCCGCCCAGACCCGCGGTCGGCCGCGCTTTGGCATCTCGCTCTCCGTCGCCGCGCTGGTAATGGTCGGCGTTTCGCTCGCCAGCGCCGGTCATGCCTCGACTGCGCCGCCACGCTATCTGACTGTCCCAGCGGTTTTCCTGCACGCGGTGACGGTACTGCTCTGGATCGGCGCGCTGGTTCCGCTGGTGGCCGCGCTCCTGCGAGGTGGCCCATCGGTGCCGGTCGTGCTCAGGCGCTTCTCCTCAGCTACCCCGGTGGTCGTTGGCGTTTTGATCGTATCTGGCTTGGTGCTCGCCGCCGTGCAGGTCGAGACGGTTTCCGCGCTGTGGAACACGGATTATGGGCTGATACTGCTGGCAAAGCTTTCCCTGGTCCTTGCGCTGCTGCTGCTTGCTGCGCTCAATCGTTTCTACCTGACCGCACCCGCGATCGCTGGCGACGCGGGCGCGACGCGGCGCCTGAGGCGCAGCGTGGGCGCTGAGATCGTTCTTGCAACCGCTGTCATCGCTGTGCTCGGCCTATGGCGATTTACGCCGCCGCCGCGCGCAATTGCGGCAAATCCCGCTTTGTTCGAAGCCCAGGAAGTCCGTGTGCAGAAGGACGGGGTCAGTGCTGCCCTGTCGATCCATCCGCCGATCGTCGGGCCAGTCAGAGTGGAGGTGCGCGACCTGCTCCTCGATGGAAAACCATTCGACCCGGTCAGATTGAGCATAGACCTCGACAAGCCGTCCTACGGCCTCGGTCCGTTCACGCGGGAAGCGCGCCGGGCCGGGGATGGCGTCTATCTCGCCGACGGATTCGTGCTGCCCCTGGATGGCTTCTGGATCGTCCGCGTCACCGTCCTCGTGTCGGATTTTCGTTCAGTCACCCTCATGGATGTCTTCGATGTCCGAAAGGCATCGCCGTGAGCCGGATCGCCGATTTTCGAACCTGCGGACAACCTGCCCAGCATAACGCCGGAAAGGAGAATTCGACTCTCCGATCGGGGGAAAGTTCAGCACGCCATGCCTAGTCTACTAAACTAGTAGAAATTAGCCTGATGGAAATCGGCGGAAGCGAAACGACCTTCCGGCCACGGCCCAGATGAGAGCCAGGGAGTCCGTCATGCCCCAAAAACGTCAGCTGAAACTCGGCTTCATGCTCCATGGCGTCGGCATGGGGTGGGGCGACTGGCGCCATCCGGATGCCGACCCGACTGCGAGCACGAGCTTTGAATACTACAAGAAGCAGGCGCAACTCGCAGAGGCTGCGAAGTTCGATTTCGTGTTCGTCGCCGACAGCGTCTTCATCACCGAAAAATCGAGCCCGCATTATCTCAACCGGTTCGAGCCGTTGACGATTCTGTCGGCGCTTGCTGGCGCCACCTCCCATATCGGTCTCGTCGCCACGCTGACTGCCAGCTACAGCGAACCCTTCAATGTCGCGCGCCAGTTCGCCTCGCTCGACCATATCAGTGGCGGCCGCGCCGGCTGGAACGTGGTGACGTCGTGGCTCGAAGGCAGTGCTGCCAATTTCAGCAAAGCTTCGCATCTCGCGCATGATACGCGCTACCGGCTCGCCGCCGAACATCTCGACGTCGTGCAGGGCCTGTGGGATTCCTGGGAGGACGACGCTCTCGTCCATGACAAGAAGAGTGGCGTATTCTTCGATCCGGCCAAACTTCACACACTCAATCACAAGGGCGAGTTCTTTCAGGTCAAGGGTCCGCTCAACATAGCCCGTTCGGCGCAGGGCCAGCCGGTGATCTTCCAGGCCGGCGCCTCCGAGGACGGCAAGAATTTTGCATCGAGCCGCGCCGACGCGATCTTCGTCCACCACGAAAATCTCGATGAAGGCAAAGCGTATTACCGCGATATCAAGGAACGCGCCGCCGGGTTTGGCCGCGATCCGGACAAGCTCTTCATCCTCCCCGGAATTCGCCCGGTGATCGGCTCGACCGAAGCGGAAGTCGAGCGCAAGTACCAGGATTTTGCCGACCTCACATCGATCGAGAACGCGCTGTCTATGCTTGGCCGTCCGTTCAACGACTATGACTTCCTGCAGCACGATCTCGACACGCCATTCCCGGACGTGTCGGCATTTGGGGCGAACAGCAACCAGAGCACCTCGCGCAAGATTTTGGAAACTGCTGAGCGGGAAAACCTGACGCTTCGCCAGGTCGCTCTGCGTTTCGCGACGCCGCGCACGGAATTTGTCGGCACCCCGGAGCAGGTCGCTGACGCATTCCAGCGTTGGTTGGAGGAGCGCGGCTCCGACGGCTTCGTCTTCAATGTGTCGTTGCCGAGGGAACTCGAAGTCTTCGTCGAGGCCGTTGTCCCGATTCTGCAGAAGCGCGGCATTTACCGAACTGAATACGAAAGCGAGACGTTCCGCGGCAATCTCGGAATTCCGGTGCCGCCCAATCGCCATGCTGGGCGCCACGAAGCCGTCGCTGCCGAGTAATCTTTCCCGCGCTTTCGCAACCGAAGCCACTCTCACAAGCTGGAAGTGAACCTCCCCATGAAAACGCTCAATCGCCGCACACTCGGTCTCCTTCTCGGCGGACTCGCTGCCGTCGCCGTATTCGGTTCCGAGCCGTCGGCTCTCGCAGCCGAAGACCTCAGCAAGGTCGTACTGCGCGTCGGCGACCAGACCGGCGCCACCAAGGCGAAATTCGAAGCGGCCGGCCTGCTCGCCGACATTCCCTACCAGATCGAGTGGTCGGTCTATCCGGCCGCCGTCAATCTGCATGAGGCGTTGAAGGCGGATGCCATCGACATCGGCCAAGCTGCCGATTCGCCGACCGTCAGCGCTATCGCCGGAGGGTCGAAGATCAAGGTCGTAGCCAACTATTCGAATGGCGGCCTTGGCAGTTCGTTGATCGTTCCGGCGGGCAGCCCGATCAAGACGATCGAGGATCTCAAGGGCAAGACTATTTCGCCGACGACGCGCGGTAGTGTCGCCCACTATCTCGTCCTCGGGGTCCTGAAGAAAGCTGGGCTTACCCAGGACGACGTGGAGCTCGCCTTCCTCAACCCTTCCGATGCCAGCGCCGCCTTCCAGGCCGGAAGCATCGACGCCTGGGGGACCTGGGGCATCTACAAGGCGCGCTCGATCGGCACGCTGAAGGCAACGGTGCTGATCGATGGCCCCGGCATCAACACCGGCAACTTCGTGCTGAGCGCCACCGACAATGCGTTGGCCGATCCTGGCAAGGTCGCCGCGATCGCCGACTTCTCCGACCGCATCGAACACGCATTCGACTGGTCGAAAAAGAACAAGGATGCCTATCTCGATTTCTATGCCGCCTTCACCAAGCAGGACAAGGCGACCATCGAGGGTCTCTACCCGGATGAAGCCGCCTACGTGAGGCAGCCCATCGACGATGCCTTCGCCGCTTCGCTCCAGAACGTCTTCGATACCTGGAAGGAAGCCGGCGTGCTGAGCGGCGACCTCAAGCTTGCCGACTACGTCTATCGCGGGCTGCCCACGAACTGACGCCGGTTTCGAAAGGGAACAAGCCGATGAGTTCGATCGCCACGATCACCATCACGCCGGGCGCCGTCGAGAGGTGGCCGGCGAATGCTCCGGCCAAACACGACGGTCCGCTGGCACGGCAGCGCATCGAGCCGGTATCGACCGCTGGGCAGGGGGTGCCGCGCTGGCTGCGGCGGCTGTCCGGTCCCATCCTGCTGGTCCTGCTATGGCATGTCGCGTCGCAAACCGGCGTGCTGCCAAGCGAGGTCCTCGCCGGTCCGTCGACTGTGATCGGCAGCGCCGTCAAGCTCGTCGAGACCGGGGAGTTGCAGGATGCGATGGTGATCTCGCTCGGCCGCGCCATGGCGGGCCTGGCGATCGGCGGTTCCATCGGCGTGACGCTTGCCGTCATCGCGGGCCTGTTTCGGCTCGGTGAGGATCTGGTTGACGCAACGATGCAGATGTTGCGCACCGTGCCCAACGTCGCGTTGATCCCGCTGCTGATCATCTGGTTCGGCATCGGCGAAGCGCCGAAGATCGCGCTGATCGCACTCGGTACCGCCTTTCCGCTGTACCTCAACGTCTATGCCGGCATCCGCAACGTCGATTCGACGCTGATCGAGGCCGGCCGCACGCTCGGCCTGTCGCGCAGCGCAATGATCAGGCACGTCGTGCTGCCCGGTGCGCTGCCGAGCGCGCTGGTCGGTCTGCGCTATTCGCTCGGTATCGCCTGGCTGGCGCTGGTCTTCGGCGAGCAGATCAACGCCACCGCCGGCATCGGCTATCTGATGGCCAACGCGCGGGAGATGTTCCAGACCGATGTCATCGTGGTGTGTCTCGTCGTCTATGCCTTGCTCGGCCTTGGCGTCGATTTCACTGTCCGCACTCTCGAAAAGGTATTCCTCGCATGGCGGCCAGCCTTCAGCGGAACTTGAACGTGGTCGAGGCGGTCGCGCCTCCGCCTGTCGCGAAACACTCGAAAGCCCCGCTGCCTGCAGTCAGGGTTCGCGGGCTCAAACGCCGCTTCGGCGAGCGCGAGGTGTTGAAGAATCTCAATGTCGACATCGCGGCGGGCGAGTTCGTGGCGCTACTCGGCGCCAGCGGCTGCGGCAAGAGCACGCTGCTGCGCATTCTCGCTGATCTCGACCGCGAGATCGTCGGCGAGGTCGACGTGCCGGTGCGCCGTGCCGTCGCCTTCCAGGCGCCGCGGCTAATGCCGTGGAAGAAGGTGTGGCGCAATGTCGTCCTCGGCCTGCCGGGACGTCCCAACAAGACGCGTGCTCTCGCCGCACTGGAAGAGGTCGGGATCGGCCACCGGGCCGACGTGTGGCCGAAGGTTCTGTCCGGCGGCGAAGCGCAGCGAACGTCGCTGGCGCGGGCGCTGGTGCGCGAACCCGACTTGCTGCTTCTCGACGAACCCTTTGCCGCGCTCGATGCGCTGACCCGCATCAAGGCGCAGGACCTAGTCGGCGAGCTCTGGCAGCGGCATGGCTGCGCCATTCTCCTGGTCACCCACGACGTGGAGGAGGCAGTGCTTCTCGCCGACCGGGTCTTTGTCATGAAGGACGGCGTCATCGCGCATGAGGAACGGATCGACTTGGCCCGTCCGCGTGACGTCGCCGATCCGGTCTTCGCCAGGATACGCGGCAGGCTTCTCGACTGGCTGGGTGTGCGTCACGGCACTCACGGCAATAACTGAGGGTCTTGGACGATGAACAGGTCGAGCGGAGAGACACTCGAACTGACCGCCGACGTGCTGATCATCGGCGGCGGACTTGCCGGAACCTGGGCTGCTTCGGCGGCGCGGCGCGCGGGCGCTTCGGTTATCCTCGCCGACAAGGGCTATTGCGGCACCAGCGGTGTCACCGCAACTGCCGGACCGGGCCATTGGTGGATACCGCCAGATCCTCCCAAATTGCGTGAGACGGCTATTCGCAACAGGAGAAAGACAGGGGCAGGCCTGAACGAGCCGGGGTGGATGGCGCGCATCCTGGCGCTAACCTGGGAGAGCCTACCGACGCTCGAAGGTTTTTACGACTTCTCCAAAGATGAAAACGGCGCGAAGCAATATCGCGCCCTGCGCGGCCCGGAGTACATGCGCGCCCTGCGCAAGCTGGTCGACAGTCTCGGCGTGACCATCCTCGACCACAGCCCGGCGCTAGAGCTGCTGCAGCGTTTCGATGGCTCGGTGTCGGGCGCGCGCGGTATCCGGCGACAGAAAGGCGGCGCGTGGCAGGTCAATGCCGGCGCGGTCGTCATCGCCACCGGCGGCACTTCGTTTCTGTCGCGCCTGCTTGGCTCGCACACCAATACGGGCGACGGCTATTTGATGGCGGCAGAAGCAGGCGTCGAACTCTCTGGGATGGAGTTCACCACCTACTATACCGTCGCGCCGGTGCGCTCGACGATGACACGCTCGATGTCCTACGCATTCGCCACCTATTACGACGAGGACGGTGCAGTCATTCCGATGCCGCCTGGGCCGGAGACGACACGGCCACTGGCGCGGGCAATGCTGAAGGGCCGCGTCTTCTGCGATCTCGCCCGCACGCCGGAGGATATCCGCGCGCAGGTGCCGACGATCTCGCCCAATTTCATGCTCCCGTTCCGGCGCTGGGGCATCGACCCATACAAGGACCGGTTCGAAGTGACCTTGCACGGGGAAGGGACGATCCGCGGCATCGGCGGGCTGCGCATTGTCGGCGAGGATTGCGTGACTTCGGTTCCGGGCCTCTACGCGGCGGGCGATGCGGCGACGCGTGAACTAGTTGCCGGTGCGATTTCAGGCGGCGGCAACATCAATTCTGCCTGGGCGGTCTCGTCCGGCCAATGGGCCGGGAAGGGTGCGGCGCGCCATGCCGCCGAAAATCGTGCCGGAGTGGGGGGCAGGCCTATCGGGCAGGCGGGCCTGCGCCCTGCCAGTGTGCAGCGCGATGTCGACCTTGGTGCGACGCTGTCCGCCATTCAGAGCGAGATGCTGGCTTACGACAAGAACATCTTCCGCAGCGGGGAAAAGCTCCGGCACTCCGCCGAGGTACTTGAAGGTGCCTGGGCGGAGTTTGATGCGCACGCAGGGGGTGTTGGCGGCGGTCTGTTGAGAACTCGAGAAACCGCCGCGATGCTGGCCACGGCGCGCTGGTGTGCCGCGTCGGCGCTGGCGCGCGACGAAAGCCGCGGCATGCACCAGCGCGAGGACCGGCCGGAGACCGACCCCCGCTATAACCGGCGCATTATTGTCGGCGGCCTGGACAGGGTCTGGACGAGGTCGGACTACGGCCACGCATTGGAACTTGCATCATGATCGAACTCGTCATCGCCGAGCGTTGCACGGGCTGCAACGCCTGCGTCGAAGTCTGCCCGACCAACGTGCTCGAAGCGGTTTCCGGCGACACGCCGCGCATCGCCCGGCAGGAGGACTGCCAAACCTGCTTCATGTGCGAGCTCTATTGCCGTGGGGATGCGATTTATGTCGCTCCGGACTGCGAAAGCCCCACCGTGGTCGATAAAGACGACATTCTCGCCTCCAGCCTGCTGGGCGAATTCCGCCGCAATCACGGTTGGGATGAATGGGGGTCCGATCCCCGCTACACCAACGAGCACTGGCGGATGGAGAGCGTCTTCCTGCGCGCGAGGGATATGGCCATCGCCGAGGCGGCCGGAAACGCGTGAATGGAAATTTTGCCTCAGCCGACATTCCTATGACCTGAGCGTTTATCCGGGACCTCATTTCCATGATACAGAAACGGCAGTTGCGGCTCGGCGCGTTCATGCGCCCCGTCAGTCTTCATACGGGTGCCTGGCGTTACCCCGGCGCTTTCCCAGATGCGAACTTCAACTTCGCTCACCTAAAGCGTTTCGCGCAGACGCTTGAAGCCGCCAAGTTCGATGCGTTCTTCATGGCGGACCATCTGGCCGTCCTCAATATGCCCATCGAAGCCCTGAAACGGAGCCACACCGTCACCTCGTTCGAGCCATTCACGTTGCTGTCGGCGTTAGCGGCAGTGACAGACCACCTTGGACTGGTAGCCACGGCTTCGACGACCTTCGATGCGCCCTACCACGTCGCCCGACGCTTTGCGTCGCTGGACCACATCAGCGGCGGACGGGCCGGCTGGAATATCGTGACGACATCGAACCCGGACGCCGCGCTCAATTTCGGGCTGGAGGATCACGTCGAGCATGGCGAACGCTATCGCCGCGCCCGTGAATTCTACGACGTGGTGACCGGTCTCTGGGACAGTTTCGCGGACGATGCATTTGTTCGCGATCAGCAAAGCGGCCTCTATTTCGATCCGGCCAAATTTCATGTCCTTGATCACAAGGGACCGCAACTCGCGGTGCGCGGGCCGCTCAACATCGCCCGGCCGCCTCAAGGCTGGCCGGTGATCGTCCAGGCGGGTGCATCGGAGGCGGGGCGGCAGCTTGCCGCCGAGACGGCCGAGGTAGTTTTCGCCGCACATGCGAATCTGGCGGCCGGTCAACGTTTTTATGCAGACGTGAAAAGCCGGGCGGAACAAGCAGGACGCGCTCGTGATCAGATCAAGATATTGCCCGGCGCCTTCGTGATCGTCGGGGACACGGTCGAGGAAGCCCGTGCCAAGCGCGCCACGCTCGACAGCCTGGTCTATTACGAAAGCGGGATCGCCTCGCTTTCTATCGCGATAGGCCACGATGCGTCCAATTTCGATCCCGAAAGGCCGCTGCCAGACATCCCGGAGACCAATGCCAGCAAAAGCGGGCGCGAACGCGTAGTCGAGCTTGCACGCTTGGAGAACCTGACCGTCAGGCAGCTTGCCCAACGTCTGGGAGGCTATTCCGGCCTGGCGTTTGTCGGCACAGCAAAAACGATAGCCGATGAGATGGAAGAGTGGCTTGTCGAGGACGGGTCGGACGGGTTCAACGTGATGTTCCCTTTTCTGCCAGCCGGGCTCGACGAAGTCGTCGACAGAGTGGTGCCGGAACTTCAACGGCGCGGGCTGTTCCGACGCGAATATGAGGGGTCAACGCTCCGCGAAAATCTTGGTTTGGCACGTCCCAAGAACCGGTTTTTCGACTAACCGTCAGATCGAAGAGGCGCGTTCGACGCCGCGTCGGCGGGAGATCAGGAGAGAGCTCGCATCGTCGATTGCCTGTTCGCCTCGCTTGCGAATGGCCTCAGAGGCAAGCGCACCATTCAGGAAGTCCTTGTCCGTCGCATAGACCGCGGTCGGCAAGACGAGCGCCTCGAAGAAGGCAAAGAGAGGCCTGAGCTGATGTTCGATCATCAGCGCGTGCCGCTCGCCGCCGCCGGTCGCGGTCAGAAGTACCGGCTTGCCGCGCAAGACAGCCGGATCGACGAGGTCGAAGAAATGCTTGAACAGGCCGGTGTAGCTGCCCTTGTAGGTCGGCGAGCCGACGACCAGCACCTCGGCCGAGACGACCGCATCAAGCACCTTTTGGCCCGCCTCGTCGAGATCGCGCGACCAACGTGCCGTCCCAAGCGAGGGGCCGACATCGTCCAGATCGAAGGTCACTGCCGCAAGGCCGTGACGCGGCGCGATCTCAGTGACGAAATGCTCGACGAAGCTGCGCGTCTTGGATGGCCGCGTGAGATTGCCTGAGAAGCCGACGACGGTGGGGTTTGTCATGATGTTCACCGGGTTTGCGGGTCCAGTACGACCAGGCAGCTCTCGTCTTTCGCCCAGTCGGCGAAGCTCAGATAGTAGGCGCGGACGTCATCATATCCTGCTCGGACCGCGGCGGCGGCCGCAAGTGCGGCGCGGCCACCACCGTCGCAATGGGTGACCACGTGATCGCCGGCCCGGAACCCGGCTGCGGACAGAAGATTGCGTAGAGCGCCCGCTGGCTTCAGGCGGCCATCGTCGAGCAGGCTCGCATGCGGAAGCAGGCGCGCGCCGGGCAGATGGCCACCCCGAGCGTTGCGCCGCAGGTCCGTGCCGGCGAACTCATCCGCTGTTCGAGCGTCGAGAAGTTGGACGCTGTCCAGGTCGGCCTTCAGCGTCAGCCGGTCAACCAACCCGACCGATCCCACTCCCGGTCGAGCCTTGAATGTCGTCGGACCTGAAAGTCCACTTGCCTGCGCAAGCGGTTCCCTCTGTCCGCGGATGGCAGGCCATCCGCCGTTCACGATCAGCGCCTCCGCGCCGAAATATTGCAGGATGAACCAGACGCGGGCGGCCTCCGTCATGCGCCCGTCGTCATAGATCACAGCGGGCCGTGGGCCGCCGACGCCGAGATCGGTGATCGCCTGCTCCCAGTAGGTGACGTTCTCAAAGGAGGTCTCGCCCGACTTCGCGGCGGCCTCCCATTCTTCGATTGGCACGCGAACGGCCATCGCCGGGTGATCGGCCTCGAAGGACGCAGGCTCACGCACGTCGAGCAGACGAAACTCGCCAATTGATGGCAGCGCGTCGGGCTCGATGATGGGATCGTGTGGCATCAGATTCTCTTTGACAGGAGGCGGGGCGCCGAATTGTGCCGCAACTGCATTTTGGGCGAGTACTGGCATTGATGCGCTAGACCTCGACCTTGGTGCCGTCGAAACGGGTGAAGCTGAACCCCTCGAACGGCTCGCGATATGTTTGCCGCTCGTTGCGGAGAATGCTGATCGCGAGCTCTTCGCCGAGCGCCAGCGACGCCGAGAAATCCGAGCGCCAATGGATGCCGGCCCAGTCACGGCCGACGCCGTAGTTCCATGCAAGCTTGTTGAGCTCGCCTCCGACTGTGAGCGGCTCACCCTGGTAGGGGATGAGTTTCGTCGGATCCTTGGGATCAGTCTGAACCGGGTTCGAAATCACGGCGTCCTCATCGAAGAGCGCCTTGAGGATCGTCACGTTTGACGCGGCGATCTGGGCGGCTCCGCCGGGATAGCTCGAGTGGATCGGCGCGCCCTCGGGGTAGACGTGCGACAGGAGATGGCTGCCGAACTTGCCGACGCTTCGCGCCAACGCAGCCGAGTTCAGGACGTCGCTGTGGACCGGATAGACGTCCACCTTGTTGGCGATCCGGTGATGGATCAGACCGCCATACGCTTCCGGCCGTAAGGTGCGGTGGACATAGAACTTCTGCCAGTACGCAACGCGGATGGCCAGCGAGGCGGTGATCGGCAGCAGGCTCTGCGCGTAGGGCAGCCCGAACGTGCCGTAACCGCCGGTCTGCGTCTTCGACTTCACATACGGATTGGATTTGCTGAAGGGGATTCCAAAACCGCCATAGTCCGGATTGGCCTTGTCGGGTGCTACACCAAGGAGCAGGGCTGCCGACCAGAAGGCGGCCGGATTGTTGTGGACGTATTCCGCGAGATCGCGGCCGGTTGCGATGTAGCGCGGCGTCGGGTCGAAGCTGGTCGGCTTGGCGGGCGGATTGCCGTTCTGGATGGCGAGCCACTCGTCGTAACCGGTGAGGAAATCGTTCCCGGCCGCGGCGGTGCGAATGCGGGCGGAGATGAGTTGGCTGCCGTAAGGAGCGTCCTTGAGCAGGAATTGCGAGATGTAGGGACCCTGAAGTGTGCCGGGCGGCGTCACATAGCGACCGGTTCGCCGCGACGGATCAGCCGCGTCGATGTAAAGCGCCGTCCCACGAAACAGCGACTGTGGAGTAATGCTTCCGTTCGTGCGCGGCCCGTTGAAGGCGGCGAGCTTGCTCAACTCATCGACCGCGGCGAGCACGTCCTTGTTGCTGGTGTCGTCCGTCAGCTCCGACAGCGGAACGTCGCGCAGGATCGACTGCCAGTAGAGCTCGACAGCCTCGCTGGCCCGCGCCACGCTGTCGAGCGCAGGTGCCGGCGGGATCGCGAACTGCGGACCGACGCAGCCCGTCAGGTTCACGGCAAGGGAGCCGATCGGATTGAGCTGCTTGCGCTTGCCGCCGAGCGGTATCGCCTCGAAGTCGGCCGGATCACCCGAGGCGTAGGCCTTCAGCGTCGCGTCGAAGGCTGGTCTGTCGACTTCACCGCGTTTGTCGTGCGGCAGGCCGCGCGTATCGGAACCGATGAGATTTGGGTATTTCTCTTCGTCGCCACTGACCGGATGCGGCGCGACCGCCACCGCGAAATCCGTGTCCGCCGCGGCGCTCCGCACGACAAAGGCGTGTTTGCGGAAAACAACGTGGGCGTCCGTCGTCTCCTCGCCGGCATGCGCCCTGGCCGAGCCGACGACCGCGAGGGAAGGCAAGCCTGTGACCGCTATCGCCGCGACGCCTCCGGCTGCTCCAAGAAAGCGGCGGCGGCCGCCGTTGTGGACATCTACCCTATCCGGTGCTGATGCCTCACGGCCGGTCTGGCCTTCGCCTTCTGATCCGTGATCCCAGTGCGTCATTGCGATCTCCTTGTTTCGCCGAAGCGCTGCACTGATCGAAGGCATGCCGCGCCTATACCTCTTCGAGAATTCGCGCTTGCAGGGCGACTGCCGACGTGTCCGCAGCCTCGCGTCGAGGGCGAGGAAGATCGACAGGAATGTCGAGCGCTATGGCGCCATCGCGGATGACAATCACCCGGTCGGCTAGGGCCACCGCCTCGGCGACATCGTGAGTGATGAGAACCGTCGTGAAACCGTGCTCGCGCCAGATACGCTCGAGTAGGCGGTGCATCTCCATACGCGTCAGCGCGTCAAGAGCACCGAATGGCTCATCGAGGAGAAGAACACCGGGCCGGCTCACCAGGGCACGAGCAAGGGCGACGCGCTGGCTCTGGCCGCCCGACAAGACCGCGGGCCAATCATTCGCCCGATCCGCAAGTCCGACATCGGCGAGCGCTGCCGTGGCGGTCTCGCGCCAGCCGTACGCCCGTGCGATGCCGACATTGCTGAGAACGCGATGCCAAGGGAGAAGCCGCGCGTCCTGGAAGAGCAGCCGGACGTTCGACTGCAGCGATTGGACCTCCGCGCCGCCGACCGAGACGGTCCCGCTCGTCGGGCGGTCGAGGCCGGCGATCAGGCGAAGGAGCGTGGACTTGCCGCAGCCGGAGCGACCGACAATCGCCAGCAACTGGCCGGCAGGGATAGCAAGGTCGAGCTTGGACAACACCCGCCTGTCGCCAAACGACTTGGACAAGCCGTCAAGCAACACAGCCTGTCCATTCGCCGGGCGCTCTTCATGCTTCCGTCGCACAGCCTCGCGGAGCGTGTTTGCTCCGTCTGGAGCTGTATCGGTTTCCTGGAATACTGCGCCTTCGCGCAGCCGGAGCGCGGTTGCAACTTCTCTCATGGTGCTGCCCTGGTGGCGGCGGGTTGGTACGCCGGATGCCAGGCGAGAGCGCGCGCCTCGATCAGCCGGGTGATCGCGTCGGCGAGCTTGCCGAGCAGCGCGTAGACGATGATGCCGAGGACAACGATGTCGGTCTGCAGGAATTCCCGCGCATTCATTGTCATGTAGCCGATGCCCGAGGAGGCCGAGATCGTCTCGGCGACGATCAGCGTCAGCCACATGATGCCGAGCGAGAAGCGCAGGCCGACAAGGATCGACGGCAGTGCACCCGGCAGGATCACCCGCCAGAACAGGGCCAAGCGGCCGAGCCCGTAGACGCGCGCCATCTCGATCAGCCTGACGTCGACGGTGCGGATGCCATGAAACGTATTCAGGTAGATCGGAAAGGCGGTTCCGACCGCCACCAGAAAGATCTTCGCCTCCTCACCGATCCCGAACCAGAGGATGACGAGGGGAATCATGGCCAGGTGCGGCACGTTGCGCAGCATCTGCATCGACGAGTCGAACACGGTCTCGGCCGGCCGCGAAATTCCGGCCAGTACGCCGAGGACGAAGCCGATACTGCCGCCGATAGCAAGCCCCTTCAGCGCCCGTTCCGTCGAGATGGCGGCATGGGTGAGAAGCGTCCCATTGCGCAGGCTTTCCCAAAAAGCGGCGGCCACCGCGCTCGGAGCTGGCAGCAGGCGGGTCGACATTATTCCGCTGCGCGAAGCAATTTCCCATACGACCACAATGCCGATCGGCAACGCCCAGGACGCGAGGATCTGCAGTGCCGCTGCGCCTGCGTTTCGAAGCTGCGTCGTGTGAGCCACGGTCAGGATGCCCTTCGCGCCGCCGGCCGGATCTCGTTGGCGATGGTCTCGCCGAACGGACCCGTGTTGACGGAAAGGTTCGCCTTCTCCGGTGCGTGGGCGAGCGGAAGCAGGGGAAAGACGAGCTCGGCGAAGCGGTAGGCCTCTTCGAGATGCGGGTAGCCGGAGAGAATGAAAGTATCGATGCCGATCTCCCGATAGTCTTCCATCCGGGCCGCAACTTCCTCGGGCGAGCCGACGAGCGCGGTCCCGGCGCCGCCGCGGACGAGGCCGACGCCTGCCCAGAGGTTCGGGCTGACGACGAGCTTGTCGCGTCGGCCGCCGTGCAGTGCGCTCATCCGGTTCTGGCCGACAGAGTCCATGCGCGCGAAAACGCTTTGCGCCTTGACGATCGTTTCGTCGTCGAGATGCGCTATGAGGCGGTCGGCAGCCACCCAGGCTTCCTCGGACGTCTCGCGGAGGATGACGTGCAGGCGAATGCCGAAGCTGAGCTTGCGCCCGTGCTTCCGGGCTACCGCTTTGACCGTCGCGATCTTCTTCGCCACGAGCGCCGGCGGCTCGCCCCAGGTCAGATATTTGTCTACCGTCTCTGCGGCGACTTCAATCCCTTCCTCCGAGGAGCCGCCGAAGTAAAGCGGTGGATGCGGCGCCTGAACAGGCGGAAACAGCAACTGCCCGCCTTCCAGGCGGATGTGCTTGCCCGAAGTATTGACCGTCTCGCCGGCGAGCAGCGCCTTGTAGGCGTGCAGAAACTCGCGGGTGATCTCGTACCGGTCGGCATGGCTCGCGAAAATGCCGTCGCCCTTGTTCTCGACGGGGTCACCGCCGGTGACGACGTTAATCAGTAGGCGGCCGTTCGACAGCCGGTCGAGCGTTGCGGTCATGCGCGCCGCCACCGTCGGCGGCTGCAGCCCTGGCCTCACCGCGACCAGGAATTTCAGCTTCTCGGTGGAGGTCAGCATCGCCGAGGCGACGATCCAGGAGTCCTCGCAGCTTTTTCCCGTGGGCAACAGCACGCCGTAGTAACCGAGCTGGTCGGCTGCCTGGGCGATTTGGCGCAGATACGGCAGGTCTGTGGCACGCCCGCCAGTCGCTGTGCCGAGGTACCTGCCGTCTCCATGAGTCGGCAAGAACCACAGCACGTTAACGCGGTCGGGAGAAAGCTCGTCGGCGACGTTCACGACTGTGGCTTCCTCACGGCATCGGCGATCGAGATCGCGGTCGGGATCAGGCCGAGTTCATGGAACACATCGGCGATCTTCTGCTGCGCGGCCACCACGTCCGGTGTGATCGGTTTCACGCCATAGGAGCGCCGCTGGACTGCGACTTCGAGAATGTCGGCAGGAATGCCGAGTGCCGGCGAAAACTGTTCGGCCACATCGCCGCGATTGGCGTTGATCCATGTGTCGATCTCGCCGAGGGATGCCACGATGGTGTCGACGACCTCGGGGTGAGTGTCGACGAAGTCGCGCGAGGCGAGATAGAATTCGTGGTTGTCCACCACGCCGCTGCCGTTCGCCAATTGGCGCGCACCGGTGGCTGCTTCCGCGGCCGCCAGAAATGGCTCCCAGATCACCCAGGCATCGACAGCCTGCTTCTCGAATGCGGCGCGTGCGTCGGCAGGCGGCAGAAATGAGACTTCCACGTCAGAATAGGCCAACCCGGCTTTCTCCAGCGCCTTGACGAGAAGGTAATGGACATTCGAGCCTTTGTTCAGCGCGACCTTCTTTCCCTTCAGGTCGGCGACGGTCTTGAGCGGGCTATCCTTGGGGACCAGGATTGCCTCGGCTTCAGGCGCCGGTGGCTCATAACCCACATAGACGAGTGGAGCACCTGCAGCCTGCGCGAAGATAGGCGGCGCTTCGCCAGTCGTGCCGAAATCAATGGACCCGATGTTGAGCGCCTCAAGCAGTTGCGGCCCCGCCGGGAACTCGGTCCACTCGACCGTGTAGCCCTGCGGTTTCAGCTTTTCCTCAAGGAGCCCCTTTGTCTTCAGTAGAATGAGTGTGCCGTACTTCTGGAACCCTATTCGGACGATTTTGTCGTCCGCATGAGTTGCGGTGGCGGCGGCCAGCGCAATGGTGCCGGCGAGAGCGAGCTTCGCAAGGTAGCTTATGAAGGCATTCATCAATCGGACTCCTCTTCCCAACGTCAGTACAGGACTTTGAAATCAGCTGGCATGAAGCATGCCGCAGTGCTCTGCGCCCGCAATTCAGCAGCCCAGTCGGGGATGCCCGATTTCGTTGAGCGTAACGGGCGGGAGGAGCCCTCACAAAGGATATTCTACTAATCTGATAGAATTTATTGGGAACAGTTTTCCTTTGGAGGAGAGGACCGGCAAAGCACCGGCCCGTGCCCGAACAAGCAAGCGCCACCTGGCGTCACGTCGACGAAGGCTGGCTGAGCAATGCGGTCGCGAGGCGCTGGCATTGAACGCGGATGTCCGGGATCGCTTCGATCTCGAAAAAGGTGCCGCGGGTAAGCGGACCCACTGCTGAAATGCGATCGTTGCGGATTCCCTCTCGGCTGATCAGGGCGCCGTCCGTGGAGACGTCGAGGCCGATACGAAGCCGATCCGGTCGTGCCATGCCTGCAGCCAAAAGCGATCCGATTAGCGGATTTGAGCTCTTTTCAGGGTCGGCGATGACGCCTGCGCAGTCATAGATGCGCGCGACCCGAATTTCATCGACGATTTGGCTGTTTCGACGTTGCAGCCTCGCCGCGAAGCCCTTCTCGACAGATCTCACGTCAAGCACCCGGCCCGCGATCACGCGCAGCCGACCATCCGCGATCGCCTCGGAGAGCCGCTCGCTGACTTGCGGCGCCATGCGGTGCCTGTGGATGTCCCACCACGCCTTCAGATGTCTGAAGAATTGTAGCTTCGAGGCGTCCGGCCAGCTCTGCCAGATCGACTGATTGTGCGGGCGCAACGCATCCACGACATCGCGCCAGTTACCTCCGCGCGCCTCAGTCGCGCGAACGAGATCCCGGAACCAGCGCGCGAATTCGGGCGGCCCGCTGCCGAGCGGAACATCGGCTTGCGGAAGAACGATCGGACTGGTCTTGCTGTGCACGGCCGGAAGCAGTCCGCGGCGGGAAACAGCGACGATTTGGCCGTGGTGCCCGGCAAGCATCAGAGACAGGCAGGTATCGACCATGCTGAGGCCGCTGCCGATGATGAGGGCTTGATCGGCTGGATCGGGCAGGGCGGCGTCGTCCGCCCCTGACGGCGCAAGTAAGGACTGACTGCGGCTCGCCTTCTGATCGTGTCCCGTCGCCAGAACGCATCGCTGCGTCACAACGCTCGAACCATCCGCCAGCCGCAGTTCCAAATACTCATCGCGCTCAAGGATTCCGACGCATTCCTCGTCGATTATTCGCAATCTTCCGTATGAGCCCTCTTTCGAAGTCTCATGCAGCAGTTGTCCGAGATATTCGCCATACAGGCGACGGGGAGCGAAATAGGTAGCCGGATCATCGATCTGGATATTGCGAGCCCGCAGCCAATGCACGAAATGGTCGGGATCGTCGGCGAAGGCGCTCATGTTCGAGGCCCGGACATTGAGAAGGTGATCCGGGAGGTCCGTCGAATAGGCTAAGCCTCGCCCAAGCGAGGTGCGCTTTTCGATAATGACGATGTCGAGGTTGGGATCGCGACTGCGCAGGAGATGCGTCGCCATCAGCACGCCGCTTGCACCGCCGCCGATGATTGCAATCGAGCTCGCCGATACCGTGGGGCCGGCCAAATTCCATTTTCGGCGATGGGCGACCGTCATCAGCGAGCGATCTCCGTGCGGCTCGCGAGCGTGGGGCGCGACCCGGGAGGGGAATAAGGAGAAATCCGACACGCTCCGGTTAGGTGTGATTACTAGGCGGCGTCGAGATTGCGTAGACGCTCGACACAGAGCGCCCGCAACACGCGCGCGGCATCCGCATAGGTCAACTGCCCTTCGCCAAAGGCAAGAAGCCTCTCGGGGACCGCCGCGGCGACATCCCCCAGAATGCGAATCGGAAGGAGATCCGAACAGCTGCGCATACGCCCGAAAACCGAGCTGATTGGGACCAACTGACCTTCGAATTCGACCAGCGGTTCGCCCGTATCATGCTCCCAGCCTTCATAGGCGTCGAGGGCATCGGAGAAAGCCTGATGCAGATAGATCGGTGCGTGGCCTTCGTGCAGTGCGGGAAGCAAACGCGTCATCGATTCCTCCTGTGATCTGCTAACGAACGCAAGCGAACTCATGAGATTCACACGCCGGAACTGGCCGCCCAACAGCCCGGTCCTGATCTTGAAATCAACGAAAGTGGGCAGGCCTACCAATGGCCGTACATGCAGAGATAGAAGCTTTCGTCACGCTCTGGCAGACGTGAACGCTCTTCCCCTTGTTGGACGACTTCTTTCGGCGCGGACGTATCAGCCGCCGCTTCACGGCCTTGCGAAAAGAACATCCGGAGTCGGCTCCAGACATCCACTGCAGCCAGTCCGAGAAATGTCTGCGTCATCGTCACCTCCTGCTATGCAAGCACGAATGGGTGGTAGGCGTTCAGGCATTTACCTGACCAGTATGACTCCGGAGAGCAGGAAGTCAACAATGTCTACTATTATTATAGACATTAACTTGTCGACCGGCTACTTCGCTCGTGCTTGCGCAACTCGATGAGCATGGCACCACACCGAAGGAGGCACAGGGTAGCGAAATTCGACTGCACGGCGGTCGCGGGAAGCATACGGAACGATACGGGAAGGCTTGTGATTTTGGCCCACGAAAAAGCCAATCAAATCAATAATTTTAACATGTCCTCAGGGCACCGGTTACATGTCGACATCCGGCATTGCACGGCTCGATAAGGTGTCTTTGAGGATAGTGCCTGAGCTCAAACCTTGTCGTTCAACGCCTTTTTCCGCGATTGCTGGTGAAATTGCTGCCATGAGGCCCGGTTTGAACTGGCGTGTTGTTGCGATTTTCGTCGGAGAGTTTGCGCCAGCGAGCAAGACGCTCAGGATCCAGCGTACCAGCGGCCAAAGCTGCTTGTACCGCACAGCTCGGTATTTCGGCGAACAGTGTGTCGATGCCGTAAGCCACCTCGCTGACCTGCAGCGTTCGCATTCCTGGCGTGTCGATCACCCACCCGCCACCTGCAATGGGGTGCAGAGATCGCGAGGTGGTGGTGTGGCGTCCTTTGGCATCATGTTCGCGAATGTCTCCGGTCTGTTGAGGCAATTGCTGCGCTGATCCGGCCAGCGTGTTCACCAGCGTCGATTTGCCCACGCCGGAGGAACCGACCAGTGCAACTGTTTGTCCTGACAGGCGGCTAAGGCGATTGCCGCATCAGCCGTGCGAGGGTTCAACGTCACTACGATCAGCCCCCGCTGCAGTGCGGCAGATTGCTTTTCGTACTCCCGGGCGTCAGCCACCGTATCGGCCTTGGTCAGCAGGATCACCGGAGTTGTTCCAGCCTCGTTCGCTAGCGCCAGATAGCGCTCGAGCCGAGCGGGGTTGAAATCAGCATTGCATGAGGTGACGATTTTGAGCTTGTTGCATCCTTGGCCCTATGGAGCGGCCACAAGTGGTCCACAGCAATGTCATTGAAAGATAGGACCCACATGGACATCGCGTCGGATGTCTCCTCCCATTCGTCCGGCGCGTTCCCCTCTGGAGGTTTTAAGCCTTCATACTAGGCCGGGCTCAACAGTCCGGCCTTTTTCTTTTGTCCCATCGTTCGGTGCCTGCGGGACATGGGTTATGGTGCGCATTCGCACAGTCCCGCTCGACGAGCATTATGACCAGTCAGGATCATCAAATGGCAAATCCTCCACGCCGACCCACAAATCCGATGGCAGCCGCTGAGGCCGCCTTCAAGCCAATCAAGAAGCCGGCGGCGCCGGTTCGCGAACCGTCGGCTGCTCCAAATGTCAGAGAGCTTGTTTCGATCAGGATCGATAGGGCCGTGCTGGACCATTTCCAGGAAGATGGGCCGGGCTGGCAGGATCGGATCAACGATACTTTGCGGCGCACTATCTCCAAGAAACCGAACAATGCCGAGGACAAACGATCAGACGACGACTGATCGTGCACCGCACTTATAGACGCGACGCAGATAGAGGCGAAAAAGAAGCGTAAGTGATTGCGCACTTTCTGGACAGCCAACACCGCGTATCCTGTAATTTTTTTATCGAGCCGCGGTCCAACCCCCTTATGCTCCGTGGCTGGAGACCGCCGAATGGCATTTCGATTTATACATACGGCCGATATTCATCTCGACTCGCCGCTGCGTTCTCTTGCGATGCGAAACCCCGATCTTGCCGAACTCGTCGGAGACGCCAGTCGCCAGGCGTTTGTCTCCATTGTAGATTTCTGCCTTGCGGAGCGTATCGATGCTCTCGTCATTGCCGGCGATCTTTATGATGGCGATCAGACTTCGATGAAAACGGCGCGGTTCCTGGCGTCGCAGATGACACGCCTTCACCAGGCCGGCATCAAAATTTTCAAGATCCGCGGAAATCACGACGCCATGTCGCGGATATCGAAACAGCTTGTGTTTCCAGACACGGTAACGATCTTCGGTGGCCGTCCCCAGTCCGTGCTGCAAACAGCCGGCGGGCTTGATGTTGTGTTTCATGGATTGAGCTTCGCGAACCCAAAGGCACCGGAAAGCCTGCTCCCCAAGTATTCAGGGGCTCGTGAAGGGGCGGTCAATGTGGGCATCATGCACACAAGCCTGGCTGGATCGCCCGGTCACGACGTTTATGCCCCCTGCAGCGTCGCTGATTTGCACGGCCACAGTTTTGACTATTGGGCGCTCGGGCACATCCACGTCCGCAACGTCCATCCTGGAGCGAGCAGGGTTGTGATGCCGGGAATGCCGCAAGGCAGGGACATCAACGAGGCCGGAGAGAAATCCGTCACCCTGGTCACGATCCGAGACGACCGTTCTGTCGAGATCGAGGAAAGGCTGACGAGCGTCGCGCAGTTCGAGCGGGTGAGCGTCGACCTAACCGGGACGATGGAATGGTCCGAGGTCGTCGGGCGTATCCGATCCGCGCTCGAAGATATCCGGGCTTCCGTGAGATCCCGTCATGTTGTGGTCCGTCTCGATCTGACCGGGGCGTCGCCTTTGTCGTGGGCCCTGATCCGCGACAGGGACCTGCTCCTGGCCGAAGCCGAGCAGGCCGCGGAACAGCTGGGTGACACATGGGTGGAAAAGCTCGAGCTGGGCTTCTCTCCGCCTAGGACGGAAACACTTGAAGGCGTCGCGGATCCGATTTTCGAACTCGCTGAATCCATGCGCGCCGATGCCAACTCGGAAGCCTTCCGTGCTGAAGCGAGGGAATTGGTCCTGAAGACCATTGCGGATCTTCCGCCCGACGGGCGCGACTTCGCCGGAAAAGACGAGGCCGCGCTGGAATTATTCCTCGACAGGGTTCTTGCCAGTGGCGCTGACCTGGTCACGGCCCGCCTCAAGGCAGGTGGATCGCAATGAGGCTCCGGCGCCTTGATCTCATTCGTTATGGAAAGTTCACCGACAGGACGATCGAGTTCGGACCAAAACCGGATTCCGGGCCCGACTTGCATATCGTGTTCGGGCTGAACGAGGCCGGCAAGTCGACCGCGCTTTCCGGCTATCTGGACTTGCTGTTCGGGATTGAAGAACGCAGCCGCTACAATTTCCTGCATGAATATAGCGCGATGCGCATCGGTGGCGTGCTCGAATTCGCCGGAGAGGAGCATACGTTTTCGCGGACGAAACAACGCAACAACTCATTGTTGAACGCAATGGGCCAACCGGTGAGCGAGTTGGCGATTACGGCACATCTCGCAGGTCTGTCCCGGGATGCATACGGCACGATGTTCTCGTTGGACGACGAGACACTGGAAGCAGGCGGAAAATCGATATTGGAGTCGCGCGGTGACCTGGGCAAGCTCCTGTTCACAGCCAGCGCGGGACTTGGGCACGCGAGTGACACACTAAGCGCGCTCGAGGCAGAAGCGGACGGGCTCTATCGGAAACAGGCACACGGAACCGAACTTGCGCTGCTCAAGAAGCGACTTGCGGAACTGAAGTCCGGGAAGGATGCGATCGACACATTGGCTTCGACGTTCGAGACCCTCGAGGCTGAACGTCTTAACGCGACGGAAAAATACGATTCCAGCATCACGGAACGGTCGGTGCTGTTGGCTCGGCTCGATGCCATTGCCAAGTATCTGCGCGCAGTCCCGATCCTCGCGGATATTCGACGTAAGGCAGCCCGGCTGGCTGAGTTGCCGGACATCGCTTCACCGCCACGGACCTGGACAGGTAGTGTCGCCGAAATGATCGATGAGGACGCCAGCCTGAGAACCCGGCTGTTAGCGAACATTGATGAAGTCGAGCGAGTGACGACGAAAATCGTGTCGGTCGATGTGGACCAGATGATCCTTGCGATCTCGGAGCGGGTTCGCGGACTGGCGGATCGCAAAGTGCGCTATATCTCGGCAGGCTTGGACTTGCCCAATCGTAAGACGGATCTGCAAATACTCGATTACGCCGTGGCGACCTGCCTTGCCGCTCTGGGAAGGTCCTCCGAGTCAGAGCCTGCCGCGCTGCTTTTGCCTGCTGCCATTGTTGGTGCTGTTCGCAATATGGTCGAGCAGCGATCCGGAATCGCTACCAGCGTGCGCGTCGCCCGCGACGAAGCCGCGGCAGCCCTTGATGCGCTTCAGACGGCGCGCGAGCGGGTCGGCGAAGAAAGGGCCGTGCCCGAGCCTGTCAGGGCAAGGCTGACCTCGGCTTTGTCGAAAGCGCGGGGGAGTGGGCACCTAAAGGAGATCAAGACGGCAGGGGAGGCAGAGGACGAGAGCGCAATTCGATGGGAGGCGGCGGTCCGGCGGCTGCATCCCTGGTCCGGAGATGCTCAGGCGTTGGCCAAGATCTCAGTACCGAGCGCCCGGCAGATTGGTGCATGGAAAAGTCGCTCAGCGGAGCTTGGGACGAACAGGGCGGTCCTTTCCGAGCGTCTTGCCGAATACCAGGGCAATCACGAGTTGCTCTCGGCGCGGCTGGACGCCCTTCGTGCCTCGGTTGACGTAACCGACGATGAAGCCGCCGCCGCCATCCGACGTGCCCGGGACGAGGCTTGGACAAGGCATCGAGATGACCTCCTTGGCGAAACAGCGGACGATTTCGCAGTAGCGTTGGCTCGTGACGACAGTGTTAGAGCAGTTCGTCTGGCCAACGCGCGGGAGCTCGCCGAGATCCGAACAATGACCCGCAGCCTTGCCGAAACCGCGGCCGTCATCTCGCGTGCGAGCGCCCAACTTTCCCAGATCGACTTGGACGTGGAAACAGCACTGTCGGAGATCCGCGTAGCGGCAAGAGGTCTGCTCGGAGACAGTCTGGAATCGTCGCCTGAGCGACTGATCGAACTGATCGAGGATCGTACTTCTGCCCGGACCGAAGCGCTTGCGGCTTGGGAGGAGATCGAGGTTGCACGCAAAAAGGCTGGGCGGGCGGCCGACGAGGGGGGACCAGATCCGCCTGGAGTTGAGCGGGGCGCTGGAGAGTGTCGGAATAGGCTTGGATCCCGGCGATAGTCTGGAGACCGTCATGGCCGTCACAGAGCTGTTCCTCGACAGGCAGCTCAAAGTGGACGCTGAACGTGCCGAGGCGATCCGAACAGTTAGCGCCAAGGGGGAAGATCTGGCAGCCAGACGACAGGCTGTGGACGTGGCAGAAAGGCGTGAGGAAGAATGGCTCGCCGGCGTTGCCGAAGCACTCAAGGGCACCTGGCTCGAGAGCGGGCTTTCGGCGCCCGGAGTCGGGAACGTACTCGATCAATTGGCTGAACTGTCCAAAACCCTTCAAGATCGGGATGCGATGGGGCTCCGCATCGGGAAGATGGAGGCAGACAGAGATGATTTCATTGTCGAGGTTACCGCTGCTACAGCCGAAGCGGGTGAACCGGCGGACGACGACGATCCGGAGCAGTTGGCGATCCGACTTGCTGAGCGCCTCGAGCGCGCCGATCGCATTCGCGAGGCGAAGGCAAACCTCGTTGATGACCTGCAGCGCCTGCGAGATGCTCGTGACACCCTCGATGCGGAAATTGCGGCACACGAGCGCCGCAAGAACGAAGTCTTGGGCGTCTTTGGCGTAGCCACCCTATCCGAAGTCGTGGAACGCGACGAGCTGCTGCGGGACAGAGATCGTCTGCGCGCTGCCGTAGCCGAACTTGAGGAGCAGTTGTCGGCCGAGCTCGCGGTGGAGGGGGTCGTGCAGGCGCGTTCGATATTGGATGCTCTCGATTTCGATAGCCTCGCGATCGAGAAGGCTGAAAGCGAGCAACGGCTTCGGGATCTTGATGAAACGATGCAACAACAGCTTATCCGGCAGACGCGAGCGGCCGACAAGCTGGACACCATTGGCGGCGATAGCGCTGTTGCCCGAATAGATGCCGAACGTCGCACCGTCCTTCTCGAAATCGAGGAAAAGGCCGTCCGCTACATCGAGCTGAAACTGGGAGTTATGTCCGCTGGGAATGCTCTGCGCGTATACCGCGAGCGCCATCGCTCCGGGATGATGGCGCGGGCATCTGACGCTTTCGCGCTCATCACGCGTGGTCAGTACTCGGGGCTGGCAACCCAACCGGTGAAAGGTGGTGAAGTCCTCATCGCGTTACAGCGCGACGGGCAGTCCAAGGTCGCCGACGCGCTGTCAAAGGGCGCACGTTTTCAACTCTACCTGGCCTTGAGACTTGCCGGCTACTACGAATTTGCCCAGTTTCGACCCTCAGTGCCATTCATTGCCGACGACATAATGGAAACCTTCGACCATTTCCGGTCCGAGGAGGTTTTTAAGCTGTTTGGTAAGATGGCAAGTGCGGGGCAGGTGATTTACCTCACGCATCACCAGCACCTATGCGAGATCGCCAAGGCTGTTGTGCCGGGCGTGACGATCCATGAGCTCGGATAGTTGCCTGCTGTCGCGTCGCATGAGTTGATGCCCCTGCTGTAAGCTGAGCGAATGTAGCTGCGGATGTGATCCGCCATGGCGCGTGAGCCCTTCTCATAGATCGGACGGATTACCGCGCTGATTGGAGCCCGGGATGTCGTCAAATTCACGCCCTTGACCGGACCGGACATCTGCGATGGCCAAGACGGAGGTCGGCAATGAGTGTGGTAAGCGGTCATTCGCAAAGAGTCAGCATGGCTCGCTAGCCTCGATCCCGAAATTTGATATGCTCCGGGCGTGCGCATATGAGCACGCACGGGCTAGGCCGCCCAGAACTCTGACCGAGGCGCTGCGATGCCATACTCAACGCCCGCCAACGAGGCGGAGCGGCTTGTTGCAGTTCGAGCGCTCAATGTCCTCGATACCGCGCCGGAGATCGCCTATGACGACATTGGCGAACTGGCTGCGCAGATTTGCCAGTGCCCCGTAGCCTATGTCAGCTTGATGGACGACGACCGCCTCTGGCTAAAGGCCAAGTACGGTCTTCCGCCGAACTTTAACCAGTGTCCGCGCGAAATCGCATTCTGCGCAACGACTGTTTGCGGCACCGAGATGGTCGTAGCGCCCGATCTGCTCATGGATGCCCGATTCAATCATATCCCCTTTGTTACGGGCGAACCGCACTTCAAGTTCTATTGTGGCATTCCGCTTGTGACCGAAGCAGGTTATGCGTTGGGGACACTTTGTGTGATGGATTTCGTGCCGCGTCAGCTGGCCTTTGAACAAACTGAGTCACTGCGCCGCCTTTCGCGCCAGGTGCTGACCCAATTGGAGCTGCGCCGCAAACTCATCGAGTTCGACCAGGCATTGAACGAGCTGGACCACGCGCATGTGGACTTGGTCGCTGAGAAGGCGCGTACCGAAGAGCTGCTCATCAACATCCTTCCAGTATCGATTGCCGACGAGCTCAAGAAGAGCGGCAAGGTGCAGCCGAAATATCAGCCATCGGCGACGATCCTATTTGCCGATTTCAAGGGCTTTACACTACTGGCCGAACGCATGGAGCCCGCCGCGCTCATCGGGCTCCTGGACCAATATTTCACAGCTTTTGACGAGATCGTAATGCGCCATGGGCTGGAAAAGCTCAAGACGATCGGCGATGCTTATATGGCCGTTGCCGGCGTGCCTACGGCCAATCGCCGGCATCCGATCGATGCCTGCCTCGCGGCGCTGGAAATCCACGCCGTCACGGCCCGGATGAAGGCGCAGCGCGAGAAGATGCGGTTGCCGGCGCTGGAGTTGCGTGTCGGAATCCATACTGGGCCGGTCATATCGGGCGTCGTCGGCCGGCGGAAGTTCACCTTCGATATCTGGGGCGATGCGGTGAACACGGCGGCGCTCATGGAAGCGAATGGCGCTCCCGGACGGATCAATGTTTCGGAAACCGTGGCCGGAAATGTCAAGACTTTATTCGAACTGGAGGCACGAGGCGTCATAGAGACCAAGCATGGGCGCAGGCTCGACATGTTCTTCCTTAACCGGCTGAAGCCGGAGTATTCGCGCGATGCGGATGGCCGCATGCCAAGCGAAAAATTTGTCTCCGAATGCAACCGACTGATCAGCGGCTTTCCCGGCTAGGAAGAGAACAACCGAAAATGGGCTGGGGTGTCGGGGGTTCGCAAGGGGCCACTAGCAGAGTACGCCACATACCCAGGATAGCGTCAAAGGACCGGGGGTGGGATCCTGCAATGCGCCGACGAGCGCAATGTGCGAGATCAGGAAATTCCAGGTCCAACACCGTCATGGATTGTTGGGCAGGAATGCTCTACTCTCTTTGACGGGAGGAAATCGGGGCATGGAACGCCGCCTCGCCGCCATTATGGACGCTGACGTGGTCGGCTATTCGCGTCTGATCCGGTCCGATGAGGATGGCACGCTCGCGGCCCTCAAATCTTTGCTTGCTGACCTCATTGGGCCGAAAATCGCGGAACACAATGGGCGCGTCGTCAAGTTCATGGGTGATGGAGTCTTGGCAGAGTTCGCGAGCGTCGTGGAGGCGGTGCGGGCCGCCGCCGAGATGCAGCAGGCGCTAGCTGAACGCAATGAAGTCTTACCGGAAGGGCAACGTATCGAGTTCCGCGTCGGTGTAAATCTGGGCGACGTGGTCATCGATGGCGACGATATCCACGGAGACGGTGTCAACGTGGCGGCCCGGCTTGAGGGATTGGCCGAAGCGGGCGGAGTTTGCGTATCGGCGGCAGTCTACGACCAGGTGCGCGATCGCATTGAGTTGCCGTTCGAGGATCTGGGGGAACAGCGGGTCAAGAATATAGATCGGCCGGTGCGCGTCTGGCGTTGGGTGCGTGACACCGCGGCCTCGTTGTCCAAGGTTGATCCGACGAAGATCCCGCTCCCGGAAAGACCATCCATCGTGGTCCTTCCCTTCAACAACATGAGCCGCGATCCCGAGCAAGAGTACTTCAGTGATGGCATCACTGAGGATATCATCACCGACCTCGGCAAGGCCTCCGCCCTGTTCGTTATCGCGCGCAACTCGGCGTTCGTCTACAAGGACAAGACATTCAGTGTCCTCCATGTATGTCGAGAACTCGGCGTCAAGTTCGCTCTCGAAGGCAGTATTCGCAAGGCCGGCGACCGGGTTCGCGTCACTGCCCAGTTGATCGACGGGTTGAGCGGCGGACATCTCTGGGCAGAGCGCTACGACCGCGAGCTCACCGACATTTTCGCGGTGCAGGACGATATCACGCAGCAGATTGTCACCGCCCTGAAGGTCACGCTGAGCGAGGCGGAAAAATCCCTGATCGTCGATGGCGGCACGAAGGACGTGAACGCCCATGACCTCTACTTGAGGGGTCGCGAGCTGATCTACGGGATCAGGAAAGACCGTGACATTTTCGATCAGGCGACGGCCCTGTTCCGGCGGGCGACAGAGCTCGATCCGAACTACGCCGCACCCTATGCCGGCCTGAGCATGGCCTATATCCTGGATTGGCAGAACCATTGGAGCGACGCGCCCGAGAGATCGCTTAGCCTGGCCGATCGCTTCGCCGGCGAAGCGATCGCCAGGGACCATCAGGAGCCATACGGCCATCTGGTCGCCGCGATGGCCGCCATGTTCATGAGGGACTATGAGCGATGGGCCCACGAGGCCGACAGAGCCTTGTCGATCAACCCCAACTACGCGCACGTTCTGAATCTCCGGGGCAGCTTTCACATCTATACGGGAGAACCGGCCAAGGCCATTTCCTTGATCGAACGCGCCATACGCCTCGATCCTATTTCCCGCCAGCAGCACGTGCATTTTTTGGCCACAGCCTATTTCGTGGCAGGCGATTGCGAGACCGCGGCGACATTGTTCAAAGATCGCATCGCGCTCAATCCGGGCACCGATCTATCGCGCGCCTTCCTTGCATCGGCCCTGGGCCATCTTGGCAAATTGGACGAGGCCGGCGAGGTTTGGCGCGAGCTCAAGGAAATCAATCCGAGGTACTCCCCCGTCGAGCATATCGGCCGCTTGCCATTCAGGGACCCCTCGGATGCCGAGAAGTTCACCGTTGGCCTTCGCAAAGCGGGGCTGGTGCAGTGACCCCGCCACAAATCACGCCCGCGTTCCGATAATAATCGCGCCCGCGTTCCGATAATAAAAGGGAGGAGTCGATGTTTCGGACACCAGTTCTTCTTGCATTTTTGACCGCGTCGGTTGTTGCGCTCGCATCGGTCACGGCCATGGCCGACGACGCACAGATCAAGCGCGGCGAATACCTCGTCACGATCGGCGGGTGCAACGACTGCCACACGCCAGGTTACTTCTTCGGCAAGCCCGACATGTCGCGCTTTCTTGGCGGCTCGGATGTCGGCTTCGAGCTTCCGGGTTTTGGCGTCTTTGTCGGACGCAACATCACGCCTGACAAGGGGACCGGCATCGGTAGCTGGACCGCGGAGCAGATCGTCGCCGCGATTCAGACAGGCGAGCGGCCGGACGGTCGCATCCTGGCGCCGATCATGCCATGGCATGCCTTTGCGCATCTCACCGCGGATGACGCCATGGCGATCGCGGCATTCCTTCAAAGTGTGAAGCCGGTCGACAACGAGGTCCCCGAGCCGTTCAAACCGGGTGAAAAAGTGTCGAGTTTCATGCTTCGGATCATGCCGCCGGGCGAAACCGCGGCCGCTGCGCCGAAATAGGCCGGGACCGACCAGGACGCGATCAGGGACCGTAATATTCAGGTGGGCGGCAGCACAACATTCTGCAGGGATCGTACGCCTTATAGGTAGAGCCAGACGGCAGCAATGGGCAGGGTTGCCCGCGGTCTTGCTTCGGCGAGGGACCACGAACGGGTCGAATTTCGGGCTTAGCGCGAACGACCGCATTGGCGAAGGGCCAGATCCGTTAGGAGTGACCCCCTGACTTCGACGTCACGGTGTCGAATCCGAAAGTGTGGCAAGGCAGTCATCCCTCAGACATGCACGTCGGCGGCGTCCCCTGTCACCGTCGAAGTTGTAGATGGGTCTCGTCAAAGCGCGCCTCACGAATCGGTGCTCGACATCTTAAACTTTCAGGCGTGACGGCGAACAGATGGGCGATCCTTGATCTCCTCTGAGGGGACCACCGAACTTTCCTCTTTCCCTGTGTCTTCGTGTTATTGTGGAGACGAGGAGATGGCCCTGTGAGCGAGAACCGCAAGCTAGCCGCGATCCTGGCCGCCGATGTGGTCGGGTACAGCCGGCTAGCAAGCGCGGATGAAGACCGTACTTTGGCCAGGTTGCGGGCACTGCGCAGCGACCTGATCGACCCCACCATCGCCGTTCACAACGGACGCGTGGTCAAGCGCACAGGGGATGGGGCGCTGGTCGAGTTCCGCAGTGTGGTAGATGCCGTGCGCTGCGCCATGGAAGTGCAGAATGGCATGGTCGAGCGCAATGCCGGCGTGCCGCAGGACCGCCGCATCGAGTTTCGGATCGGGATTCATCTGGGCGACGTAGTCGAGGAAAGCGATGGCGATCTGATGGGCGACGGCGTCAACATCGCCTCGCGTCTGGAGGGCGTCGCTGCTCCGGGGGCCATCTGCCTGTCCGAGGACGCCTATCGCCAAGTCAAGGCGAGGCTCGATCTCTCTGTCAGCGACCTCGGCAACACCCAGCTCAAGAACATCGCCGAGCCGATCCGGGTTTATTCGCTCCGAGTCGGCACCGCGGCTCACGCCAACGCAGTGACTCCCCAATTTCCGGCAGCTCTGCCTTCGACAGCGGCACCCCCAAAGTTATCGATCGCCGTGCTGCCCTTCGCCAACATGAGCGGTGATGCCGAGCAGGAATATTTCGCCGACGGAATCTCCGAAGACATCATCACGTCTTTGTCAAAACTGTCGCAGCTGTTCGTGATCGCTCGCAATTCGTCCTTCATTTTCAAGGGCAGGAACGTGAACGTTCAAGAGGTGGGCCAGAATCTCGGCGTGCGCTACGTGCTGGAGGGCAGCGTCCGCAAATCCGGCAACAGGGTACGGATCACCGCGCAGCTTATCGACGCGACCACGGGCGGACATCTGTGGGCGGAGCGTTTCGATCGCGACCTGACCGACATCTTTGCCGTGCAGGACGATGTGACGCAGCAAATTGTCGACGCGCTCGCGCTCAACCTGACGGAGGGCGACCAGCAGCGGCTCGCGACCGAGCAAACCGACAACCTGGAAGCGTATGACTGCTTTCTGCATGGCCGAGAGCAGCTATGGCGGTTCACGAAAGCGGAAAACATCCAGGGCCGGGAGCTGTTGCAGCGCGCCGTCGAATTCGACCCGAAATTCGCTCCCGCCTACGCGTTCCTCGCGTTCGCAAACATACTGGACTATTCAAACCAATGGAGTTCGTCGTGGTCGAACGCAATGGCACAAGCGGAAATGTTCGCGGCACGGGCAGTGGGGCTCGACGATCGATATCCTTACGCGCATTGGGCGCTGGGCATCGTCGAATTGTATTCGCGACGGCACGAGGCGGCCATCTGCTCAGCTAAAACGCTTGATCGCTCTTGCGCCAAATCTTGCCGAGGGGCACGAAAATCTCGGTTACGCACTGCATTATTCCGGCAAGCCTGAGGACGCACTCCGGTGTTTCGACAGGGCAATGGCCTTGAACCCGTATTATCCGGACGTGTACCTTCACTTCCAGGCGCAAGCGATGTTTCAGTTGCGCAGGTACGAAGAGGCAATCGGCATCCTGAGGCGGCGACTTGTTCGTAACCCTTCCACCGACGTCTCACGCGTGCTCCTGGCGGCGAGCTACGGCCATCTGGGCCGCTTCGAAGAAGCCCGCCAGGAGTGGCAGGAAGCGTTCCGCGTCAACCCTGATTATTCTTTGGAACATCGCCGCAAAGTGTTGCCCTACAAGAACCCCGACGATTTCGAGTTGATCGTGGATGGCCTTCGCAAGGCCGGCCTGGTGTAATTACCTGACCGGGCGAGTGTCCGGTCTTGAACCTTCTGCAGCCACTCGCCTGAAGGAGGAATAAAGACCGGTGTTGGCGCATTGTGCCGTTTCGGAACGGATGTCCTGGGGCAGGATCGCGGATCAATATAAGGTCAAAGTTGCATAAGATTGCAGAGAGGAATGTGTCCCGAACGGGAAGTTCTGACCCACCCTACTCCGTCCTTAGATCGATCGACGCGAATGACCGGAAGGGCTCGTAGGTGGACACCGCACCGGCCTAGTCAGAGAGATTTCTGCCATCTCGACGACGATGAGCAAAGCGGAGTGGCTTTCTACACTGTGCATGTCAGTCTGTCGTGTGCGGAATTCGAAAGGCTGAAGGGACTGACTCTAGCGCCGAGTCTGCCCGCCGAAGTTTTTTGCGCTTCGGGTAGACCTTTGCCGGATGCCGCGCTGAGCAAATTTGGGTGGCGAGCGGGTGGACAAATGCTCTGATCCCGCGAATGCACGTGCGGTAAGATGTTGCGTGGTAGATCATTTGCAAGGCGAACCTGGAGAGCGGATGTGCGCCGCCACCCGTCTCGCGTAGGTAGGAGGCAACCGTTGGTTGCCGAACCGGTTGGTATCCGGCAAATATCGAAATCCAACGTCATGTTCGGGCAGATTCCCAACTCTGCCTGAATCTGCAAACTGGAAATTGAACATCAAGATGGCACCAGACGACAACGCAGATTTCGTGGAGGACACGTCAACAACGACACGAGACCGCATCAAGGCGGTTGCGGCGGAACTGTACGTACTGCACGGCCACGACGGATTCAGCTTCGGTGATATTGCCGGGGCAATCGGCACCACGCGCGCCAATATCCATCATCATTTCGGCAACAAGCGCCAATTGATGGAGGAACTGATCGAGGACATCGCGTCCAACGCCCAATCGCGCATCGAGCGCTATTGGATGGCGGGCAACCTGACATTTTCAAAGCGGTTGGCCATGCAGCTCGACGATTTGCAAAGCTACTATCAAAGGTTCAACAAGACCGATGAGGACCGTCATGTCTGGAGCCCAATCTCGCGCCTGCGACACGACCTGCCCCTTTTGGGCGCGGAAGCGGTGGGCGCTCTGGAGCGCGTCAACCGGAAATATGATGTCTGCCTTCGTCATGCCGTCATGCAGGCGATCGCATCCGGTGAATTGCGGGCCGAAACGCCGGTCGACGACGTGGTCCGGATTTTTCGCGTCACGCTTCTGTCCTGTCCCCCGATGACCCAAGATACCGGAAGCTTCGAGGAAATAGCCCTTCTGTTCGACGCGCTCGCTCATTCCGTCCTCGCCGCCTGGAAAGGGCCGCATCAGCCGGATTCATGATCATGGAGGTCCAGACCACAAAGGCCGTTGACAGTAAGCGCGACGGCAGTTACCTACTTGCACGTAAGTCAGTGATCGCCGCCGCTTCTGATGAGACCGGAAGGCGGTACCGAGGGAGGTTACCGGAAGTGTTACGCGACGAGAAATTCGCCAAATTCGAGGTGCTGCCGCTCACGGGCTCGCTCGGTGCGGAAATCCGCGGCGTCGATCTGAATACGGTCGGGGACGAGGTGTTCAAGGACGTCTTTCGCGCCCTCCATGAATATCATGTGCTGGCGGTGCGCGACCAGGATCTGACGCCGGCCACGCTGCACAAGGTCGCCCGCAGGTTCGGGCCCTTTAGCGGCAATCCGGTGCACACGCCGCTCGACGGGTTCGACGACATCGTCAAATTCGTGCGTGAACCCGACGACACGGGCAAGGTCATCGGGGAAGACTGGCACATGGATCTGGCTTGGCTGTCCAAGCCGCCAGGCATCACAATACTTTATGGAGAGGAAGTACCTCCCGTTGGCGGAGACACCTGCTTCACTAGCCTCGAACGGGCCTACCAGTCCCTGTCGCCGCGACTAGTGTCTATCCTCGAAGGGCTCACCGGCATCCATCGCGGACGCGGTGTCTTCGCCATTAACGCTTCGCAGAAGCGGCTCGGGGTGAGCAAGGACATGGAGGCGATCGAGAATGCGGCCGTGGGGCATCCCGTCATCTGCATCCATCCGGTTACCGGCCGGCGCTATGTCTTCGTGAGCTCCGTGTTGACCAATTTCAAGGGGATGACCGAAGAGGAAAGCAAACCGCTCATCGACTTCCTGATGGCGAGGGCGATCCGACCGGAGTTCAACTGCCGCCTTCGCTGGGAGCCGCGGACGCTGGGGATGTGGAACAACCCCTATGTGCTGCACACCGCCATCAACGATTATCCCGGATACAGGCGCGTTATGTACCGGACGACCGTGGAAGGGGAGGTTCCTCTCGCAGCTTTGAACTGAGCGGTGCGGCGCAAGGAGGTCGCCGCCACGCCAAGTACTCAAAACGTGCCGTCACTGTCGATCATGGAGTGATGGTGCCACAATCTGCTGGCAGTCATGATCGGGGAGGAAGGATGCAAGCGCGCGTAGAGCGGGTGCGACGAAGTTTGACGGACACGCTCCCGTTCATTGCGCCCGTGCACGTGATGGTGCTGGGCATAATTGTGATTCCGTCGCTGTTCGTCGTTTGGCTGAGCTTTCACGCGTCAACCTTCGGCCAGACGGCAAGATTCGTCGGATTCGACAATTATGTACGGGTTCTGAGCGACACCTATTTCTGGCGTTCGCTTCTCAACACCGTGATCATTATTGCGGCTGCCGTGCATCTCGAACTGCTCATCGGTCTCGGCATGGCGCTGCTGTTTGCCGGCGGGTTGCCCTTTCAGCGCATTCTACTTGTCATCGTGCTCGCACCATATGCGATCAGCGAAGTGACGGCCGTCGCCATGTGGCGGTTTTTGTTCGACCCCGATGTCGGGCCTGTGACCGTTGCCGTCCGATCGCTCGGCCTACCGCCTCTGGATTGGACATTTGTCCCCGAGCACGGCCTGGCGTTAGTCGGCCTGCTCACCATCTGGCTCCACCTGCCATTCACCTTCATCATTCTCTACGCCGCCCGGCTGGCCATTCCCAAGGACCTTTACGAGGCAGGCAAGACCGACGGCGCGTCCGCGTTCCAGCTTTTCCGCAATATCACCTTGCCGCTGCTGATGCCCGCGATGCTGATCGCCGTGCTGTTCCGCTACATCTTCGCCTTCCGGCTGTTTTCCGAAGTCTGGCTCATGACGCAGGGCGGACCCGCCCGCACGACCGAGGTCGTCGCGGTGTACCTCTATCTCGAGGCCTTCCGCTACAATTCCTTCGGGACGGCTGCTGCGACCGCATGGATCATGGTGATCATCTCGCTGTTGCTGGCGTCTGGCTATATCTGGCGACTGCGAAAGGAGACGGCAGCCAATGCGCACTGATCGCCTTCTCGCCGGCATAGGCAAGGGGTTCGCCGTTGCCGCAATCATCGTGTGGTCTATCTTTCCGATTGCCTTCATCGTGTTGTCGTCGTTCAAGCCGGGACGCGACATTTTCACGGTGCCACCGAAGTTCTTCTTCGAGCCGACATTCGCCCATTATCTCAACCTGTGGGAACGCTGGGGGAGCTTTTTCGATGGGCTGTTCAACAGCCTCATCGTGACTGCCGGCGCGGCGATCCTTGCAGTCGCCGCCAGTTCGCTGGCCGGTTATGCCTATTCGCGTCACCAAAGCAGGTGGCTTGCAGGATCGGTCTTCTTCCTGATCTGTGTTCGGCTCATTCCTCCCATCGTCGTCACGCTGCCGCTGTTTCCAATGGTCAACTGGATGGGGCTCAATGATACGCATCTGATACTCATCGTGCTCTACGCCACCTTTTTCGTGTCGCTCGGTACGGTGCTGATGCGCACCTTCATCGACCAGGTGCCACGCGATCTCGACGAAGCGGCGGTGCTCGACGGCGCAAGCCGGCTGACGATCCTGCGCAAGATCATCCTGCCGCTGGCCGCGCCCGGCATGATCGCGGTCGCCGTCTTCGTAGTTGTCTTTGCCTGGAACGAATTCCTGTTCGCTTTCATCTTCACCGCGACCAAGGCCAAGACCGCGCCATTTGTGCTTTCGGAAATGATCAGTTCCGTCGACGGCGTGGATTGGGGCGTACTGTTCGCCGCATCAACCATCCAACTGGCGCCGGTGCTGCTGTTCGTAATTTTCATGAACCGATTTCTTGTAGCCGGCCTGACTGCCGGCGCAACAAAAGGGTGACAGATAGTCACCGAAACCAGGGAGGAAAAACAGTGACCTTGAATCTGACCAGACGACATTTTTTGGCCGGCACGACAGCGGCCGGTGCGACAATGCTCCTCGCTCGCCCTGCCTTCGCGCAGACCAAGACGCTCAACGTGCTTTCCCACCTTGTGCATCAAAATGTGCTCACCAAGGGGACTGCCGGCGACGTGATCGCGCCGTGGCGCGAAGCTGAAGGGGTGGAGATTTCCTGGACGACGCTGGACAGCAATCCGCTTCAGGACCGGCTATTCCGCGAAGCCAGCCTCAACCAGACGGATTTCCAAATCGGCTACGTGATCGACAACAGGGTGACACCCGAAATCGCGAGCCTGTTCGAGCCGCTCGACAGCTTTCAGGCGGCCGACCCGATCGAGGATTTCAACGACATAGCGGCGGGGCTTCGGTCGGCTATGACGGTCGGCGGCAAGTTGGTCGGCATTCCGGTCCGCCATGCCACCCAGGCGCTTTTCTATAACGAAGCGCTGCTGGAGGAAGCCGGCGTCGGCGCGCCGCCGGCAACGATCGAGGAACTTGTGGAGCAAGCCAAGAAGCTGACCTTTACGTCGAAGGCGGGTACGCCCGTCGTCGGCATGACGCTCGCGAGTGACCTCGCCGTGTTCCCGGTCATGTTTGCACGTGCCTTCGGTGGCGACTTCATCGACAGCCAGTTCAAGGTCGTTCCCAACCCCGAAGCCATGGAGAAGGGGCTGAGCGTGCTTGCTGACCTGTTCAAGGCCGGTGCGCTGCCACGCAGCTACGCCACCACCCGCAACGACGACATGGTGACCTGGCTGCAGCAGGGCCGCGCTGCTTTCGGGGTGCTGCCTTTCGCGCGCTTTGCCCAGCTCAACAATCCCGAGCAGTCCACCTTCCCCGGCAATATCAAAGCCGTGGCCTTCCCTGGCTCCAAAGCGCTGTCGGGCGGCGCGGAAATGGCGGCGGTCGTGGAATCATGGGCGATGGCGGTCCCCGCCAATTCCACCGACAAGGAGCTTTCCTGGAGCTTCATCAAAGCGGTCTCCAGCAAGGCGGTCACGCTTGGGGCGGCACGAAACGGTAATGGACCGGTTCGCGTATCCACCTATGCGGATGCCGAATTCTCGGCATCCCAGCCGCTCGCAAAGGTAGAAGCCGCCACGCTGGCCAAGGCGCGTCCGGCATTCCCGGCCTTTCCCGAAGCCGTGCGTGCGCAGGCGACTTTCCTTGAGGAGGTGCAACTCGCGGTGCTTGGGCGCAAGTCGCCACAAGAAGCTGTCGCGGCGATCGTGGAGCGGGTTACGCCACTCATGCCAGCTTGACCGGCCGGATTTCGCTGCTTGGAAGCAGGTTGATTTACGTCATTACCCATGAGCGACGGCATCGGCCGGTTTGCTGGGATGCTATTAGTTGTGAGAGACGGAAGCCGATCCGGCCCGCCAGGGTACATGAATTGCCATCGGCGTGCTTTCATGTTTGCTGGAACTATGTCACGTCCTCGCTTGCTGCCCGAAAATACTTTCCCGACCTATGCGTACCTGCCTGGCAAACATCCCCATCCGGTGCGCGATCCCCTGGGCCACAGTTACCAAAACGACCCGGTGACCGTCGCGGTTGAGGAAGCTCTAGGCTCAGATTTATTTCGTTGGGGAATCGACCTTTTCAACCACGGCTACTACTGGGAAGCTCATGAGGCTTGGGAGCCTCTTTGGCACGCTGCGAAACAAAGCACTCAGTATCGCCTATTCTTCAAGGGATTGATCCTGTTTGCGGCGGCCGGGGTCAAGATCCGCGAGGGCAAGAGGGTCGCTGCCGCGCGCCATGCGGCAAGAGCTGCAGCGCTTCTTCGTCAGGTGGTGAGCGCGCCGAGCCCGCCTTTTGAAGCCGCACTCGGGATGCCAGCTGCCGCGCTCGCAGAACACGCCGAAGCGGCCACAACTTCCCCGGCTGTTTTGCAGGAGCCGGCGCCTGGCCAGCCTGAGCCCGTTTTCGATTTCATCCTCGCACCAAAATCCGAGAGTGTCTGATTGGCAATCCTACGATACCGTTCAAGGTCAGCTTCGTCAGCGGGAAGCGGGCGTTGATCGTAGGTCAAGCGCAGGGTTCATCGGTTGCGCGCCGGGTTATCGTTTGGAACGACGGGAAGACCAAAGACGTTCTCGTGCATACTGCATCCGTTAGCCACAGTGTTCTAACGCTTGTTGTCGGAGGCGTACCATGTTTGGCAACTCCGGCATCTCCGATCCGATTGGCCGTGGCGAGGAACAGGTCGAGCCGGTCACGTGGGGATGCCGCGATGATCTGGTGGTAAGCATCGGTACTCATGGCTTCGCCTCGTGCGGGTCCGCTCTCAGGATTTCGCGGAGGAACTCCTGCATCCAGATCGGCACGGCGGAGAGACCGGCGCGCAGATCCTCGCGAATGGCCTCGCCGTGCTTGGGGTCGGCAAACAGGCGGCGCAACGTCGCCTGGATACGCTTGCGTTCGCCCTTCTGGGTCAGCATGTCCTGCATCCAATGCAAGGCCTGGACGACCCGCATCCCCGGCCGATCCGCCCAATAGAGGCGGCTAGGGGCAGCGTATTTGAAGTGGATTTCTTGCGTGCCGAGCTTGATTGGCTTCAACCGCGCATCGACTAGCACTTCTATCCGGGCGGGGACGGCGGTCGTCAGGCCGAGGTCGTTGGCGGCCGTCATACCATCGATGACGGCGCGCGCCCGATCGCGGCGCGTGACGGCGCGGATCACAGCGCGATAATCCGGCACGGTGGCGCGGCCAGTCAGGTTGTTCGTGTGCGGCCGGTCATAGAGACCTCGGTCGATCCGGCGCAGCTCCCCGGCGGTTGCCAGGCGCTGCAGGGTTTTGTCCACGGCGGCGCGCGCGCCGAGATCGGCGAAGTCGCCGGGGGTCCAGACCTCGTCGGGTTTGGACTCAATGCGGGCAAGCAGGCGCGAGCGAAGATCAGTATCGGGCTCAACTATGGGCATGTCCGAAGTATGCTACAAGTTTCGGACAAAGGCAAGGTATGAGTCCGAAGTATGCTACAAATTTCGGACACTCCGTGGCGCCCAAAACCCAAAAATGGAACTCGCATTTTCGCATTGAAGGATATGACCCGAGGTGAGAGGTGCCGTGCGTCGGGGCCGGCGTCCGAAAGCCCTCCAGGGAACGAACCCGCGGGTGGTGATCGCGGTTTCGACCCTATGGGGATTTGACGCAGAGCTGCCATTGCTCCGCAATTAGGCCCTCGCCGACATGCTAGACACGGTCCAGGAACTCGAGCACCCGCCGCGTGAGCAGCGCGCTGGCAGCCGCGTCGTACGACGGGAGCGAACTGTCGGCGAAGTAGTGCTGGTCGCCGGGATAGAGGAACAGTTCCGCGTCCTCGACCTTCTCCACGATCTCGCGAGCGGCGTCGATGTCGCCCTCGCCGACGAAGATCGGGTCGTTATCCATACCGTGGATCTGGACCGGGACGCCGTCCGGCCATGGAATGGCGGGGCTTCAGAAGTTGGCTACGGCTTCACGACTGGCCACTTGGCTGCATAGTCGAACGAAACGCGGTTACGCCCCCGTTGTTTCGCTTCGAAAACGCACCGCCCCGCGGCACGAAGAACGTCTTGGGTATCTGCACCAGGAGGTATTTCTGTACCCCCGATGCTGACAGTCACCTTCACGCCGTCCTGTTGCCCTTTCACCCACGGACTCCCCTCGATAAGACGACGGATGTTCTCCGCAATGGTACTTGCCTGCTCTTTGCGCACGTGGCGTAGTAAGACCCCAAACTCTTCCCCGCCAAGGCGACCAATCGAGTCCCCTGGGCGCGTCCCATAGACGAGCGCCTTTGCAATTCGAACCAGAGCCTCGTCACCCTTGGAATGCCCGTGTTTGTCGTTGATTACGGAGAAGTGATCCGGATCGATCAGAAGAAGCGTGTCGTATTCCCCTTCGTCACGCTTCCTGTCCATTCTTGCGATGAATTCACCGCGACTGAGGAGCCCTGTCATCGGGTCGTGGCTGGTTACGAAGGTGAGCCTGTCATGCGCCTCTCTCAGGGCTGCATGTGACTTCTCCAACTTGTCGCAAGTATCCTGGATCGTTTCCGACTGGCTGAAGATGTAGGCACTGACCGGCATTCCGATCAGAATGGGAATGAAGGTACATTCCACCCAACTCAGCCAGTCAATCGGCATTTGCAACGCAAGTCTGGCCGTGAACGACAGCCCGAAGGTCGCGACTACCGCGATCATCGTCACGACTAATGATTTGCCCAGAATACGCTTGGTGCGCGGCGTCATATTGCTTCTTTAGCCATTGGCGCTGAACAGGCGGTTACCATGTCGATTTATTCTGGCCTCCAAGTGGTCATCGTTATCCCCGAAACCGTTCGGTGGTCCAACGGATCTTGCCGTCGACCTTCGTCAGTTTGTGGATCACCAGCCGCTTGGGCAGGTGCTCGGGATGCACCTCGAGCAGAGTGATTTTCACCGTCGGCTTGCAGCGGCTGCAGTCGAATTTGAGCTTCAGGGGATCGGCGCCGCCGCCATAGACCATCATCAGGTCGGCCGAGCGGCAGTAGCGGACATTGCCGCAACTGCACTCGGCCTTGACGAGCATGTTGTGCCGGGTCGCCTTGCCCAGCATGTCGATCGGATCGTGCGCCATGAGAACAGAAAAGGAACATTTTCCTTGATCGTCAAGACCGGGTATGGAATCTTTCAACCAAATCCGAGCAAAGAAACTGGCCAATGAGCGACGAACTGATCCGTATTCCAGGTGCCTTAGCCGCCGATGATCGCGTAGTATCCACGACAATCGCGTGGTGGTACATTCGCTTGATTTGGCGAATGTTTTGGTCGTCAAACTCACCGGGAAACCGGGGAGGTGGTCATGAGAATTATTGCCACTCTAGCATGTGTCGCCTTGCTTGCAGGTTGCGCAACGGCGGGCCCCCCAGGGCCCCAAGGGCCTGTCGGTCCACAAGGTCTGCCCGGCAAGCAGGGACCTAAGGGTGCAATGGGGGCTGAGGGTCCAGCGGGGAAGGACGGCGTCAGCGGTTGGGAAATCACCCAGTATGCAAGTGCGAGCGATGCAAGCCCAGACAAATCCGCACAGGCTTGGTGTCCCAAGCCAAAAGTCGTCATAGGTGGCGGTGCCAGCGCGTCAAATTCAAATGCTCTAATTTCTAGGAGCTTGCCGGTTACTTCCCCAGCTCCAGGGTGGGTAGCACAAGCGCATGTAGCCGCTACGCCCCCAACAGCTTGGACGCTGACAGCATACGCCATTTGCGCGCTTGTCAAATAGTCGGCGCTTGGCCGGGCCGGTGAACTTTGCGTTGTCGCGCCTTCGAGACACAAACGCCGTTCTAGTCCTCCTCCCGAAAATCCTGCAGCGAGGCATGCCGCAGATCCTCTTCGCCGCGCAAGTGCTTGGCTGTCAGGGAACATCGACGACACCGAGCGCATGACAATGAGAATCGCGTCGGTCGATGTGGACGAGGCGATCCTGGCAATCTCCGAGCGGGTTCGGGCGCTTGCGGACCGCAAAGTGCGGTATGTCTCTGCAGGCCTGGACCTGCCAAGTCGCAGGACCGAGCTGCAAATACTCGATAAAGCCGTGGCGATTTGCCTTGCCGCTCTTGGAAGGTCGTCCGAGCCGGACCCTGCCACGCTACTTTTGCCTGCTGCCACAATCGGCGCTGTCCGCGCCATGCTCGAGGAGCGATCGGGAATCGCCACCAGCGTGCGCGTTGCCCGCAACGAAGCCGCGGCGGCGCTCGATGCACTACAGGCGGCACGCGAGCGGGTTGCCGCCGATGAGTTCATCCGCCGCTTCCTGCTCCATGTCCTGCCGCGTGGGTTCCACCGCATCCGTCACTATGGACTGCTCGCCGGCT
>NZ_JAMYKY010000028.1:0-77063 GCF_040317695.1 Mesorhizobium sp. M1403
ATTCGGACCCTCCGATGGATGCTGAAGCTTGGTAACTCCAGTCTCCTCGGTGCGGTCCGAATGGACAACCCTCTGAAAGCTCACACTTAGCGAACCAATGCGCCTGCTGCATCGCAACAATATCTCCGAGGATCACCCGGAACGGAAAGGCTTCCAAGGCATTGTAATCGATCACAATCGCCGCAGGAGGCATCCATGGGACGTGGCATTTTGCTCTGGCTTCTCGGAGTCCCAATTCCGATCATTATTCTGATCATGCTGTTCGCACGGTAGGGAGGCTTCGATGCAGTCAACCGTAACGGCTGTCGACGTTTCCGCACCGACGGAATCCGCTTCCACTGCTGTCAGCTGGGGGCCAATCGTCGCCGGCGCGTTTGCTGCGTCGACGCTTACCTTCATCTTGATGCTGCTCGGCTCCGGGCTTGGGCTGAGTATGGTCTCGCCATGGTCCGGCTCGGGTGCGTCAGTCACAACTTTCGCCGTTTCCACCGCCGTCTGGCTGATCGTCGTGCAGTGGCTGTCGTCGGCCCTCGGCGGCTATCTTGCCGGGCGCCTGCGCACCAAATGGGTCGGCATCCACACCGATGAAGTCTTCTTCCGCGATACCGCGCATGGCTTCCTGGCCTGGGCGCTGGCGACGCTGCTCGTCGCCGGTATACTCGGCACGGCGCTGTCGGCCGCGATAGGCACCGGTGTCCAGGCTGCTTCGACTGTGGCATCCGGCGCGGCAATGGGCGCTTCGACAGGTGCTGCTGCAAACGCTGGTGGCGCCTCGACTGACAACGCCACATCGTATTTCGTCGATATGCTGTTCCGCCCGGCCGATCCGGCAAGGCTCGCTGCCGCCAATCCGGAGAGCGACGCCGCGGCAACGGCGCAGGCATCGCGCATTCTGATCGCGAGTGCCGCAGCAGGCGAAATATCGGCCGACGACAAGACCTATCTGTCGCGGCTGGTGGCCGCCCGGACAGGCCTGTCCGAAGCCGATGCCACCGCTCGCCTCGATGCGGTAATCGCCAGAGCGCAGGACGCCAAGGTCAAGGCCCAGCAGGCGGCCGACACCGCCAGAAAGGCCGGCGCCACCTTCTCGCTGATTGGCGCGCTGTCGCTGGTCGTCGGGGCTTTCATTGCCAGTGCGGCTGCGGCACTTGGCGGCAGGCAGCGCGACGACGAGGAAGCGATTTTCCTGACCAATCGCTGATCGGCGCCTAAGCGAACTCGGTCCGCTTCGAAGATTACTCCGAGCGGACCTTGCTTTGGGCTGTCGGCGCAGCATTGTCGTGCGTTGCTCGCCACCGACAGCTCAGTCCCCCAGCTTGCGGCCGAGATCGACCGCATCGCGCAGCACGGCAAGGTGCGAGCGCGGCACGCCGGACGGTGCGTTGGCCTCGACGCCGCTCGCCGTCAACGACCAGTAGAGAGTGTGCGTGAAGACGCGGCCGAGCGAGCCGCGCAGCTCGACCTGGATGTTTTCCACGCCCGGACCAAAGTTCTCCGTCATCGGCCCGGAGATCGGGTCGCCGGTCAACCAGCCATTGCCTCTGTCGAAAATGTTGGTCCAGCGCATCGCGGCAAACATCGCGCCATGATGCACCGCCCGCTGTGGCTTGCCCGAATGGCTGCGGCCTTCCTGATAGAGCATAGTCCCGCCCGCCGCCCTGTCGGCGATCGGCGGGCATGCCGAGAACAGCCGCTCGGCGATGCCGCGCCTGAACTCGGCAAGATTGTAGGTCACCAGAAACTCGCTGTGGGTCAGCGGACTGCCCAGCGTGACGAAATCGCTGATCTTCCACGGCAGCGGATGATCGGCGTCACTGTCGCGAAGCTGCCGGTAGAGTTCCCATTGGCCGCGCCGGAATGCGGGGAGGTCATCGAGGCGGTCGGGCCAGGCGGAAGCATCGGCGGCCAGCGTCGCCTTATCGACGGCGTGGATCGCCTTCAGCCTCGCTCTGTCGCGAATGGCTTCCAGCTTTCGAGGCCTGAAATCGGCCCATAATATCTGCAACAGATCATAGGCTATGATCGACCCCAGGCTGTGCGAGACCAGCACGATGCGGTCGTAGGCGTCGTCCACCATAAGGCGCTTCAGCAGCTTGAGGCCACGCTCGCGGACCAGCGCGCGCTTCTCGACCGTCGCCGCTTCGGCCCGCACATAGGCGGCGACATCGCCGAAATAGGGCAGGCCAAACTGGTCCACCGACCAGATAACGAACGACGCCAGGACGGTGACAAGCACGCCGGTCGTCCAGGAGATATAGCCTTGCCAGGCCGACGTTGCGAGCGCCAGCGCCGCGCCAAGGACGACGATGGTGGCCAAAAGCGTGACGACATAGAGTTTGCGCACATCGCGCGGAATATCGGCGGGCTTGCGCCAGAGCAGGGTCGTCACCCAGGCAGCAAGGCGGCTCCGGGTCGTGCCCTGGGTGATGTCGGCCCAGTAAAGCTCGTAGAAATCGGTGCGGCGGCCATCGACATCATACGGTGTGGTGATCCGGCGAAGCTCGTGCGAATTGGTCCGGCTGTCGGGCGTGATCCAGCTCTGGTTGATCTTCGCACCCATTGGGTCGGCCGGATCAGCGACATGGGCATAGAACGGAGCACGGGCCGGATCGTGGCTCCAAACGGCCTGGACAAATCCCCTCAACGTGTCCATGGGCCGCTGTTCGCCCATACCGTGCACGACCACCACCGCCTGGCTGCGCTTGCGCGGCACCTTCTCTGCTGCGGTCAGATCGGCGGCCGGCGACGCGGCAGAACCAGGGTCGGGCACCAGCACCTCCACCGATGACGCCGTTAGACAAGACGACGGGTCGCTATCGTAGCTTCAGAACCGGTAACAGCCAAGAAAAAGCCCGGCGCGGAGCCAGGGCTGTATTTCGACGACCGGCAGTGAGTTGGCAACGACGCCGTTTCAGTGATCAATCGCCTTGACGATCTCCTCGGTCATCTTCTTGGCGTCGCCGAGCAGCATCATGGTGCCGTCCTTGTAGAACAGCGTGTTGTCGATGCCGGCATAGCCGGACCCGAGCGAGCGCTTGACGAACAGGCAGGTGCGCGCCTTGTCGACGTCGAGGATCGGCATGCCATAGATCGGCGACGATTTGTCGTCGCGGGCGGACGGATTGGTGACGTCGTTGGCGCCGATGACATAGGCGACATCGGCCTGCGCGAACTCAGAGTTGATGTCCTCCAGCTCGAACACTTCGTCGTAAGGCACGTTGGCTTCCGCCAAGAGCACATTCATGTGGCCGGGCATGCGGCCGGCCACCGGATGGATGGCGTATTTGACGTCGACGCCGTTGGCCTTGAGCTTGTCGGCCATTTCGCGCAGCGCGTGCTGCGCCTGGGCGACGGCCATGCCGTAACCCGGCACGATGATGACCTTTTGCGCATTCATCATCAGATAGGCGGCATCCTCGGCAGAGCCCTGCTTGACGGTGCGCTCGATGCCGTCGTCGGCAGCGGCTGATGTCTCGCCGCCGAAGCCGCCGAGGATGACCGAGATGAAGCTTCGGTTCATGCCTTTGCACATGATGTAGGACAGGATGGCGCCCGATGAGCCGACCAGCGCGCCGGTGATGATCAGCGCCAGATTGCCGAGCGTGAAACCGAGTGCCGCCGCTGCCCAGCCCGAATAGGAATTGAGCATCGATACGACCACCGGCATGTCGGCGCCGCCGATCGGGATGATGAGAAGGACGCCGAGCACGAGCGAGGCGGCAACGATCAGCCAGAACACCAGCTTGGACTCGGTGGTGACGAGCAGCACGATCAGCACAATGAGCGCTATGCCCAGGGCTGCGTTGATGAAGTGACGGCCGCCGATCATGATCGGCTTGCCCGACATGCGGCCGTCGAGCTTCAAGAAGGCGATGACCGAGCCGGTGAAGGTGATGGCGCCGATGGCAACGCCGAGGCTCATCTCGATCAGCGCCTGGGCATGGATATCGGCGACGGTGCCGATGCCGAAACTTTCCGGCGCATAGATGGCGGCGGCCGCCACCATGACCGCGGCAAGACCGACCAGCGAGTGGAAGGCGGCGACCAGCTGCGGCATCGAGGTCATGGCAATGCGCCGTGCCGTGACCGCACCGACCGAGCCGCCGATGGCGAGGCCGAGCACGATCAGCGCAAAGCGGCCGGCGGAAGGGGTGGCCAGCGCCAGCGTCGTGACAATGGCGATGCCCATGCCGATCATGCCGTACATGTTGCCCTGGCGGCTGGTGGTCGGATGCGACAGGCCGCGCAATGCCAGGATGAACAGGATGCCGGAGACCAGATAGAGGAAGGAGGCGAAGTTGGCGTTCATAGCGGCCTACTTTTCCTTCTTCTTGTACATGGCCAGCATGCGCTGGGTGACGAGGAAGCCGCCGAAGATGTTGACCGATACCAGCATCAGCGCAACAAAGCCGAAGCCGGTGGCGATGCCCGAGGCCGAGATGCCGACGGCAAGCAACGCGCCGACGACGATGACGGAGGAAATGGCGTTGGTGACCGCCATTAATGGCGTGTGCAGCGCCGGCGTGACCGACCAGACGACGTAGTAGCCGACGAAGATCGCCAGCACGAAGATGGCGAAGCGGAAGACGAAGGGATCGATCGCGCCGCCGGACAGCGCGTGCGCGGCGTCACCAGCGGCCTCGGTGCCGGGCGCGGTGGCCAGGTTCTGTACCGCAAGGCGGACGGCAGCTGTGGCCTGGTCGAGCTGGTCGAGGGCTTTCTGCAGGGTCTGATCCATCACGCGATCCCTCCGGTGGTCTTGGGCTTCCTCGAAGCGGCCGGCCTCTTCGCAGCCGGCTTCGCCGAAGCCTCGGCAACCATCGTCTTGGCCGGAATGGCCGGCGGTTCGACATGTTGGCCCTTTGGCGGCTCCTGCTCAGCCCTGACGAAGGCGGGATGCACGACCTTGCCGGCATCGGTCAGCATGGTTGCCTTGACCAGCTCGTCGTCGCGGTTGATGGCAAGCGTCTTCGTCGCCTTGTCAACCAGCGTCTCGAGGAAGGCATAGAGGTTTCTCGCATAGAGCAGCGAGGCGGAGGCGGCGACGCGACCGGGAACGTTGAGATGGCCGACGATCTTTACCCCGTTGGCGGTGGTCACCACCTGCCCCGGAACGGCGCCCTCGACGTTGCCGCCACGCTCGACCGCAAGGTCGACGATCACCGAGCCGGGTTTCATCGAGGCGACCATTGCCGCAGAAACCAGCTTCGGCGCCGGCCGGCCCGGTATCAGCGCGGTGGTGATGACGATGTCCTGCTTGGCGATGTGCTCGGCGGTCAGGGCCGCCTGCTTGGCCTGATACTCCCTGGACATTTCCTTGGCGTAGCCGCCGGCCGTCTCGGCCGCCTTGAATTCCTCGTCCTCGACCGCCAGGAACTTTGCGCCGAGCGAAGCAACCTGCTCCTTGGCAGCCGGGCGCACATCGGTGGCGGTGACCACGGCGCCGAGGCGGCGCGCGGTGGCGATGGCCTGCAGACCGGCGACGCCGACGCCCATGATGAAGGCCTTCGCCGCCGGTACCGTGCCAGCCGCCGTCATCATCATCGGCAACGCCCGGTCATATTCGGCAGCCGCGTCGATCACCGCCTGATAGCCGGCGAGGTTCGCCTGGCTGGATAGAACGTCCATCGACTGGGCGCGGGTGATGCGCGGCATGAACTCCATGGAAAAAGCAGTAGCACCGGCCCTGGCCAACGCGGCGACGCCGGCATCGTTGCCATAGGGATCCATGATGGCGATCACGGCAGTGCCCGGCCGATAGACTTTCAGCTCGGCATCGCTCGGCCGGCGCACCTTCAGCACGACATCAGCCCTGGAAACATCGCCAGCCTTGCCGATCGCGGCGCCGGCCTTGGCAAACTCCTCGTCGGGAATGCGCGACGCCGCGCCGGCGCCAGCTTCGACGACCACGTCGAAACCCAGCGCCGCCAGCCGCTTCACCGTGTCGGGCGAGGCCGCGACGCGCGGCTCGTTCGCGTCGAGCTCACGAGGGATGAAAACCGTCTGTCCCACCGCATGATCCTTTCGGCCGCAACCCGTTACCGCAAGACGCCGGCCGGCCCCCGGCGGCGTCCTCGACAAAAATTGGAGGAGTTATCGGAGAATAAAGGCGCCGACGGCCAGGATCAGAACGAACAGGATGGTCCCCGAGAAGAAGCCGCCCACAAAGAAGCCGAACGCCATGGCCAGAAGCACTGCGGCGCAAAACAGCGACCCGTATTTGGCCAGCATCAGGAAGCCGGCATAGGTGCGGTCGTGCTCGGCATAGTCCATCTTCGCGCCCAGTTCGACAGGACCGGTCGGCGTGTGTTCAGCCATAGGAATACCCCTTCGAAGACATCTTTCAGGCACATAGCGAAAAGCCGCGTTAAGGGCAATGGCGCTATTGCCGCATCGCCGCAGCCAACAGTCTCAAGCGAAACTTGAAATCGCTGCGTCAATGATGTGGCGCAACGTGCGCAGCGGCTATGACTGACCCAACCCCTGAAACGAGGCAGGTCGGAGCGCGGCGATACCAATCACAATGGATGGCAGGTCCGCTATTGCCGATGTCGTTAGCTGGCGAGATGCGGGAACAGCCCGAGCAGGCCGACAACGATCAGATAAAGGGCGACGATATAATTGAGCAGCCGCGGCATCACCAGGATCAGCACGCCTGCAATCAGTGAGATAAGCGGGGTGAGGGCGAGCGTGGAAATGGTCATATCGGTTCCTTTGATCGGATGGCTGTCGAAGCGATACGTGGCGGATATCGGCCGTGCCGACCTACCACCAGCACCCTTGCCGTTATCCAGAACGCCGAAGCGACCGCAAGGCTCCATGGGCTCGTTCAGGCGGCTTCGCGAAAATACTTGGCGGTGGGCAGGATGGTCAGCGGGGCGAGTTCGCCGGCACCGGGCGTATCGAACAACATGCGCTGCTCCATCGGCGTCGAACGGAAGAACGGAAAGCGCGACAGCGACCGCTCGCGAATGGCGCCGACATCGGCGCGGTAGAGCACGACCTTGTTATAGACGCCAGGATAGGCACGGGGCTCACTGATCTTCTCGGCGTAGTAGATCCGCTTGTAGAAGCCGGCGTGATCCTCACGGATGGTCGAAAGGCAATAGGGCGCGTTGAAGTGAAAACATGCCATGCCGGCGAGCCGCAGCGTGAGATAAGGTATCTGCGGATAGACGCGCGACCATTCCGGGTCGGAGGCGAACCGACTGGGGCAGATGAAGCTCATGCCCTCCCCCAGCATCGGCCTGACGATGTCACCGAAAGCCTTGGTGGAAGGCGATCTTGGCGTCGACAGCGTGACGTGATGAATACGCAGCGTGCTGACGAGTTCCTGGTCGATGTAGACACCGAACCGGAAGACGTTAGGCACTTCGTCGAGTTCGTCGTGAATGGTGTGGTTCTCGTTGTCGGGAACCATATCGTTGGAACGGTACGACTTGTAGCGTAGGCGATAGATGTCCTCGAGATCCTCGCCCTTGTCGCAACGGCGGTATTCCGTCCGCTCTAGCATCGCCGAAACATTCCTGGCGAAACTGGACATGGTTTCGGACGAATTTTCCCCGCCCGCGCTCGCCGCATGGCCGAGCGAAGTCAACTGGGCACACATGAACTCTATCCCCGCGAATTACCGCCACCAGCCGACACTAAGGCAGGGTCCTGAGATGTAAAGATGAAAATAAGCAGGAGGTTGTTTACCGCTCGTTAAGGTTAACAATCGACCAAATTGTACTAAATTTGCGCGGTTTTTCGACATAAAAATCAACGCCGCGTCGCCTTCCTCGCTGTTTTGATGTCCTTGGCAAAGGGCCAGACCGTGCTCGACATCGTCTCGATGCCGGACGCGCTGAGCGCCGACCCGAACAGAAAGCCCTGGACCAGGTCGGGCTTGACCTGCAATGCCAGGATCTTGAGCTGTTCGAAGGTTTCGACGCCTTCGACGGTGACAGAAAGTCCCAGCGGCCGTGACAGGTTGACGATGCCCTTGAGCAATTCGAGCGACCGGCTGTTCTGGGTGACGTCGATCAGGAACGAGCGATCGATCTTGATCTTGTCGAGCGGCAGTTTATGGAGATAGCTCAGGCTCGAATAGCCGGTACCGAAATCGTCGAGTGCAATACGCACGCCGAGCCGCTTCAATTCCTCGATATATTGGCGTGTCAGCGACTTGTCGTCGAGCAGCGCCGTCTCGGTGACCTCGATCTCGAGGCGGCCGGCCGGCAGACCGGAACCGGCAAGTGCCTCGCGAACCTTCTGGATAACGTCACGGTTACGAAAATCCTTAGCGGAGAGATTGACCGAGACGCTGGTCTGGGATGGCCATTTGGCGCATTCCGTGCACGCCGCATGCAGGACGAAGGTGCTGATGTCGGAAATGATCCCCATTTCCTCCGCCAGCGGAATGAAGATGCTGGGCGAGATCGGTCCCAGATCTGGATGATCCCAGCGGCACAGCGCCTCGCAACTGGCGATACGCATCGTGCTCATCGCCACGATCGGCTGATAGACAACCCGCAATTCGTTGTTTTCCACTGCGCTGCGCAGGTCCGCCTTCATCAGCTGACGGCTGCGGAAGGCAGCGTCCATGGAGGCCTCGAACAGCCGCCAACCATTCTTGCCAAGCTCCTTGGCCTTGTAGAGTGCAAGGTCGGCTTTGACGATCATGGCGTCGACATCGGTGTCCTTGACCCGCGACAGCACCGCGCCGCCGCTGGCCTGGATGCGCAACCCGTGGCCGGCGACATCGACCTCGCCCTGCAGGTCGACGAAGATCTCGTCGACCTGGCCGGTCAGGTGGCTTTCATCCTCGATGCGCTCGAAGAAGATCATGAACTCGTCGCCGCCGAAGCGGCTGACGGTGATGCCTGGCCCGGCGACTGCCGCCAGCCGCTCGGCAACGGCGTAGATCAAACCGTCGCCGACCGGATGGCCGAGCGTATCGTTGACGCTCTTGAAATCGTCGAGGTCGAGAACGACCAGCCCGCAGAGACGGTCTGGATCGCCCGAGGCCATCGCCTCCACCACCAGCTCATGGAAATAGGCGCGGTTGGGCAGACCAGTGAGGTTGTCGTAACGCGCCATGAAGCGGATCTTGTCTTCCGCCTCGACGCGGGCGGTCACGTCCTCGAAAGTGACGACGCCCAGTTCCTGGCTGCCCTCGCGCGCCGAAAATTCATAGTGCTGGCCGTTGGCGAGCGAGACCAGAACCTTTCGGTCACGACCCTCGCGCAACGCGCGCGTCAGTTGGGCTTCGATGTAGCGGCAATCCTTCGGTGCCAGCATGCCGCCGGCAACGCCGCGCATCAGCAGACCGTGGATCGAGCGGCCAAGCAGCGCGTCGGGCGATTTGAGGGACATCAGGTGCGCGGCTTCGGCATTGGCCACCGCTACACGGCCGTCGGGACCGAGCATGACAAGACCATGCGACATGGTGTTGAGCGCACGGTTGAAACGCTGAGCGATGCGGTTCGCCTTTTTTTCCTCCGAGACGGCGGCAAAAAGCACATCGCGGACCGTGTCGGCGAATTTGCGAATCGCAAACAGGAATGGCGCGGACAGGAGGCCGAGAAGGATGTGGTAGATATCGCCACGTAAAAGGAACCCCAACGAGATCGGCCATGTCAAGGCAAGCGTGAGAATAGTGACCATGCGCGGAGAGCCGTAGTTGCGCCCGGCAATGGAGGTCGCCGTGGCCAGCGTCAGGCAGACGGAGGCGATCTCGGCGAAATTATCGCGCGCAAAATAGATGCCAAGCAGGCAGAAGGCGCCAAGCGTGAGCCCGTGTAAGGAGCCGTAGAGGATATAGTCGTTCTCGCGCTTGTGCGCCTCTTCCCAGGTCGTCGGCGGGGGCAAGCTGTTGTATTTCCGGAAGTTTCTCATGCGGAAGATGCCGACGAGAACCATCACGATCGCGACAAGCAGATAAAGCGGGTCGCCGTTCTTCCACCAGACTAGGGCAATCAGGAAGCTTTGCGCGACAATGCCGATCGAAAGCGTCACGCCGTCGCGAAACAGGGTTTCCACGAACGGAATGTAAACGTCGACCGGAATCTCGTTTTTTCGTCTCAGATTCACGCCTGGATCCCAACCCTGGGGAACCCAGCAGTGTCACATTCGCCTTAAGAAAGGTTTAGAGAGGCGGTTCGAGCCCTGCCGGCGTCCATCGTTGACGCTGCGGAAACAGGGAAACTACAGTTCAGGTAAACAACGGGTATCGCAGCGCTGAATCATTCGGCGGCTTGAAGCTGCGGCCGGAGCGGCGCCGTCGAAAGGCGGTCGAGCAGACGCTGGCGTTCGCCGGCGGCCTTTTCGGCACTGGCCCGCTTGACGTGGCCATAGCCGCGGATGAGCGCCGGCACCGAGACAAGCGCGGCAGCGGCCTCGATCTTGCCCGGTGCCAGCGCGCCGGCGACAAGCTCCAGGTCGGCTTCATAGATGGCAAGAAGCTGCCGCTCCATACGCCTCTCGGCGCTGTAGCCGAACAGGTCGAAAGCGGTGCCGCGCAGGCCCTTCATCGCCGCCAGCAGGCGGAACCCGTTCATCATCCACGGACCAAAGCTCGATTTCTTCGGCTTGCCGTCACTGCCGCGCCTGCCCATGATCGGCGGTGCGAGATGGAATTCGAGCCTGTCGTAACTCTGGAACTGCTTTGCGAGATCTGCGGCAAAGGAGCCGTCGGTATAGAGCCGCGCCACCTCGTATTCGTCCTTGATAGCCATCAGCTTGAACAGGTTCTTTGCGGCAGCTTCGGTCACCACGGTCGAACCGGGCACGACCTTGGTTTCGGCCTTACGCAGCGCTGCCAGTCTGTCGGCATAGCGCTTACCATAGGCGGCGTTCTGATAGGCGGTCAGGAAGGCGACGCGGCGGGCAATGATGTCGTCCAGCGTCTCGGCAATCGCGACAGGCTGCGTGGCCTTGCCCGGCTGGGTGAGAAGGCCGCGCACGAAATCCGGCTGGTGGGCGGCGCGGCGACCCCAGCGAAATGCCGCGATATTCATCGCCACCGCCTCGCCGTTGAGCTCGATTGCCTTCTCGACCGCCTCGTCCGACAGCGGCAAGCCGCCATGCTGGAAGGCAAAGCCGAGCATAAACATGTTGGCGCCGAGCGAACTGCCGAACAGCGCGGTGGCGGTGCGGGTGGCGTCGAAGAAATGCGCCTTGTCGTCGCCCGCGGCAGTTCTTATCGCTTTCTTCAGCCGCTCGATAGGCAGCGAGAAATCGGCCGAACGGGCGAACTCGCCCGGCATGATCTCGGCGGTGTTGGCGAGGAAGATGGTATAGCCTTCGCGCACCGCGGCCAGCACCTTCTTTGCACCCGAAACGACGAGATCGCAGCCAAGCACGAGATCGGCCTTGCCGGCCGATACGCGAATGGCGTGGATGTCGTCCGGCGTGCGGGCAATACGGACATGGGTGAACACGGAGCCGCCCTTCTGGGCGAGGCCGGCCATGTCGATCATGCCGCAGCCCTTGCCTTCGAGGTGGGCTGCCATGCCGAGCACCGCGCCTATGGTGACGACGCCGGTGCCGCCGACACCGTCTATGATTGCCGCCCAGCCTTGTTCACCGAGCGTAAATTGCGCCGGCGCCGGCACCCCCGCGAGCGGGTCGGCCGCGCCGGCTATGCCTTCGGCTTTCCTGATTTTGGCGCCGTGGACGGTGACGAAGGACGGGCAGAAACCATTGACGCAAGAGAAGTCCTTGTTGCAGCTCGACTGGTCGATCTTGCGCTTGCGGCCGAATTCGGTCTCGACCGGCTGGATCGAGACGCAATTCGACTGCACGCCGCAATCGCCGCAACCTTCGCAGACCAGCTCGTTGATGAAGATGCGCTTGTCGGGATCGGGGAAGGTGCCGCGTTTGCGGCGGCGGCGCTTCTCGGCGGCGCAGGTCTGGTCGTAGAGCAGCACCGAGACGCCCTTGACCGAACGCAACTCGCGCTGGACGAGATCGAGGTCGTCGCGGTGGTGGATGGTGGCGCCGGCGGGAAATTCCACCTTGCCGGTATATTTGTCCGGCTCGTCGGTGACGATGGCGATGCGCTCGACGCCCTCGGCGCGCACCTGCCTGGCGATCATGTCCACCGTCAGGCCGCCCTCGTGCGGCTGCCCGCCGGTCATCGCGACGGCGTCATTGTAGAGGATTTTGTAGGTGAGGTTGGCGTCGGTCGACAGCGCGAAGCGGATCGCCAGCACACCCGAGTGGTTGTAGGTCCCATCGCCCAGATTCTGGAAGATGTGCTCGCGCTTCGAGAACGGCGCCTGGCCGACCCACTGCGCGCCCTCGCCGCCCATGGCAGTGAAGCCGACGGTGTTGCGGTCCATCCACAGCGCCATGAAATGACACCCGATTCCGGCGGCGGCGAGCGAGCCGTCCGGCACCTTGGTCGAGGAATTGTGTGGGCAGCCGGAGCAGAAGAAGGGCGTGCGCGAGGCGATGTCTGACGTGTCGGCCAGCATCGCCTGGAACTGGCGCAATTTCGCCACCCGCGCGGCAATTTCTTCCGACGGGCCGATCGTTAGCAAGATCCTCTCGCCGAGTGCGATGGCAATGTCGTTGGGGTCGAGCGCGCCCTTGGCCGGGAACAGCCAGTCGCCGCGTTCGTTTTTCTTGCCGACGATGACCGGCTGCGTGGCGGTGCCGTAAAGGTTCTCGCGCAGTTGCACCTCGATCAGCGAGCGTTTCTCCTCGACGACAACGATGGTGTCTAGGCCGCGAGCAAAGTCGGCGATGTGCTGCAGGTCGAGCGGCCACGGGCAGCCGACCTTGAACAGCCTGATACCGATACGATTGGCGGCCACTTCGTCGATGCCTATGTCTTCGAGCGCCTGCCGAACGTCGAGATAACTCTTGCCGATGGTGACGATGCCAAGCTTCGGGCTGCTGCCGCCTGAATAGACGATCCGGTTCAGCCCGTTGGCGTGGATGAAGGCCGAAGCAGCGGCGCGCTTGTATTCATGCAACCGCTCCTCCTGGCCGAGCATGTCGATCTCGTTACGGATGTTGAGGCCGCCGGGCGGCATGTCGAAGTCCGGGATGACGATATCTAGCCGGTCGAGCGCGGCATCGACCGAGGCCGTCGATTCGATGTTGTCCTTGACGCATTTGATCGCCGCCCAGGTGCCGGCAAAACGCGACATGGCAAAGCCGTAGAGGCCGTAGTCGATGATCTCCTGGACACCGGCCGGATTGAGGATCGGCACCATGGTGTCGACAAACAGGAACTCGGTGGCATGCGCGTTGGTCGAGGATTCGGCCATGTGGTCGTCACCCATCAGGGCCAGCACGCCGCCATGTTTCGACGAGCCGGCGAGATTGGCGTGACGGAACACGTCGCCGGAGCGGTCGACGCCCGGACCCTTGCCGTACCAGACCGAAAAAACGCCGTCACGAGTGCCCTCGCCCAGCAATTCGGCCTGCTGCGAGCCCCAGCAGGCGGTGGCGGCGAGCTCCTCGTTGAGACCGGGCTGGAAGACGATGTCCGACTGCGCGAGCTGGTCCCGGGCCTTCCACAGCTGCATGTCGAGCCCGCCGAGCGGCGAGCCGCGATAGCCGGAGACGAAACCGGCGGCGTTCAGGCCAGCCCGGCGGTCGCGCTCGCGTTGCATCAGAAGCATGCGGATGACTGCTTGGGCACCCGACAGGAAGATGCGCTCCTTTGCCAGGTCGAACTTGTCGTCGAGCGCGACATTGTGCAGCGTCATCAGGCATTTCCTGTGCGGAAGCCGCACCTGGAGGGTGCGCGGCCAACGTCGGAGTCAAGTACCTATAGTCTTTCTTCCCTTGCCGGGGAGGTCAAACAAAATCGAAGCCGCCAGGCGGTCCGCAACAAATCATCAACGCCGCGCCCGCCGGCGTAAGAAACCGCGCGTCGGCTGTTTTCGACAGCAATAAAATTCCGGCGCCATCCGATGCCGTCGAAAAATGCGTCAGAGACCTTTCGAACAGTCGGGCTTAGGTTCGTTCGGCAACTTGCCGTCCGGGTGGCCGGCAAGGTCCGGATTGGGCGTATAAAGCTGATCGATGACCAGCGGCCGGTCGGGCAGGACGGACTGGTCCTCCGTCGACATCAGAGTGGTGTCGATCTTCTGGAGGATCGTGCCGTCAGCGTCCTTGATGTTGATCGCGATCGCGTAAGGCTTGTCCTTGACGACGCATTGAAGCGCCGGACTCTCCAGCGTCACCTTGTCGAGCTTCGGCCAGATTTTCTGCTCGACTGCCAGCGGCTCGCCGCCGGCCGGGTTTTGGAAGCTGGCGACCGCGACCTGCCCCTCCCCCATCGGCCGCAACGGCCGCAGCGTAACGAGGTAGGTCGCCCTGGCGAGGCGATAGTTGAACACGAATATCTTGCCTGAAATCTCGAACAATTTGCCATCGCCGTTGTCGTCCGTGCCCGTCTCGCGACAGGCGCCGAGCGCTGCAGCCACAATCAGCGCAACCCCGACAACGATCGAACGCGAAAACAGCCTAGCCATTCTGGACCTCGCCATTCTGGACCCCGTTCGCCGCCGTCCGGCGGCGATAGTGACGGTTTGCCTTCTGGCGGTTGCCGCATACCGCCATGTCGCACCAAAGGCGGCTGGAATTGCGGCTTCGGTCGACAAACAGCCAGCTGCAGTTCGGACATATCCTCAGCCTGGCGATGGTGTCGCCGCGCAGCAGCGACAGCGCCGAGACGGCCAGCGCCACCTCAAAGGCGATAGGCGTCGCCGGGTCGCCGAACGGTTTTCCAAGCGTCCCGATTTCGGTGCGGCCATGGGCGAGGCCGTCGGCGCAGGCTTCCAGGAATTCAGGCATGTCGGCGGTGGCGATCGCACCTTTCGACACCGCGCGGCGAAACAGCCGATCGGTGGTTTCGCGGATCGACAGTACCACCGGCGCGATCTTGTCCGGCGACGGGGCCTCCAGCCGCCTGCCGCCGAGCTCGGCGGCGCGAAAGCCGCTGGCGGCTTCGGCAAAGCGGGCAATCTCGGCGGGATCGTCGAAACGGTCGAAGGTTTTCTCCGGATGGTGCCGCAGCACAACGGTGTTCGCCGTGTCGAGCGCAAGCATGCCGCCGGTGAAGCGGTGCGGAGTCCAGGATACCGTCATGCGATGAAATCTAACCGATAAATCGCATTTGACAAGTTAGATTCCGAGTGCAACGCTCTTCACGGCTGCGAGCGCCGCGGCTTGTAGCACTTTGATTTTGTGCATGATCCCAGCGAAAGTCGATTTCCGATTATTCGGAGCCATGCACCGAGGATTTTGCATGCTCTATTTCTTCCAGCAGGTTCTGAACGGGCTGCATTCGGGCGCGCTCTACGCACTGCTTGCCTTCGGCTATGTGCTGACTAACGGCATCCTGCACCGCACCAATCTTGCCTATGGCGCGCTGTTCGCCTTTTGCGGGCAAACGATGATCCTCACCGCGGCATTCGGCTATCAGGCACTGTGGCTGACGCTGCTTGCATCGGTCGCGCTCGGCATAGTTGCGGCGTTTCTCTACGCGGCGCTGATCAGCCACGTTCTGTCCCGAAGCATCTTCGAACCCTTGGCCGACCGCTCGCCCAATGCGATCGTGGTGACAACGCTCGGTATATTGCTGGTCTTGTCGGAAGCCAGCCGCATCGCCGCCAACACCCACGATCTGTGGTTGCCACCGATGCTGGCCCAGACCATCGTCTTCGCGCAGAGTGCCAGCTTCAAGGCGACGTTGACGCTGATCCAGTTGCTCGATTGCGCTGCCGTGCTGGCGGCCATTGCGCTGGCTGCGTGGGGGTTCACACATTCGAGCTTCGGCCGCAGTTGGCGCGCCGTTTCCGACGATCCCAAGGCTGCCGCGATGTGCGGCGTCGATGTCCGCGCGGTGTTTCGGCGTGCGGTGCTTTTCGGCGGCCTTTGCGCTGCGCTGGCCGGCGTGCTCGCCGGCTTCTACTACGGCAACATCAGCTTCGGCACCGGCCTGGTCTACGGGTTGAAGATCCTGTTCGTGACGGCAGTGGGCGGCTATCTTTCGCCGCTGCGGGCGGCACTGGGCGCCGCCGCTTTCGGCATGGCCGAATCGCTATGGGCCGGCTATTTCCCGCTCGAATGGCGCGATGCCTGGATGTACCTGTTCCTCGTCGCCATGCTTGTGCTGATCGGCGCCGGCCGCGACCAACAGAAGATCGCCTGAGCCGCACCCGACTTTGGTTGGTGAAAGAGCCGCATGTCCTTGGACATGCAAAGGACGCGGCAGCTTTTTTGCCGGTCGTCACCTCACAACTGTGTTTATGCGGGCAGGCCCGTGTTGACCCGCCGAACCACGCACTGCATACCGTTGGTCCACAGCGGCGCAACGGACAGGGAACCGCCGCGCTCTGACACAAGGGAGGAATGCATGGCAGGGCTTCTCGCTCTTTCCAGAACCATTGACCGTTTGAACGAATTCATCGGCAAATGGGTATCGTGGCTGATCCTGCTCGCAATTCTGGTAAGCGCCGCTAACGCCGTCATCCGCAAGCTGTTCGACATGTCCTCGAACGCCTGGCTGGAATTGCAGTGGTATCTGTTCGGCGCCGCCTTCATGCTGGCCGCCGCCTACACGCTGAAGCAGAACGACCATATCCGCATCGATATCGTCTACGGCATGTTCTCGCGCCGCGTGCAGCACTGGATCGACCTTTTCGGTCACGTCTTCTTCCTGATGCCGTTCGTGACATTGATGGTGGTCTATTTCGTTCCCTATGTGTCGCTGTCGTATCGCAGCGGCGAGATGTCGAACAATTCCGGCGGGCTGATCATCTGGCCGGCGAAGGCGATCCTGCTGGTCGGCTTTTTCCTGCTTGCGCTGCAGGGCATTTCCGAAATCATCAAGAAAATCGCCATCATGCGCGGTCATATGGACGATCCCACTCCATTCATATCGGTGCATGAACAGGCCGAGCTAGAAGCCAAGGCGCTCGTCGAAGAGGTGCGCTCGTGATCGAGTTCATCGCCCAGAACATGGCGCCGATCATGTTCGCCTCGCTGATCTTCTTCCTGCTGATCGGCTACCCCGTCGCCTTCTCGCTTGCCGCCAACGGCCTGATGTTCTTCTTCATCGGCGTGCTGCTGTCGCCATATTCGGGCGGCTCGATCAACCTCGCCTGGCCGTTGCTGCACGCGTTGCCGGACAATTTCTACGGCAGCCGGGTGATGTCGAACGACACGCTGCTGGCGATCCCGTTCTTCACCTTCATGGGCATCGTGCTCGAACGATCCGGCATGGCCGAAGACCTGCTCGACACGATCGGCCAGTTGTTCGGACCGGTTCGTGGTGGCCTGGCCTATGCCGTGATTTTCGTCGGCGCGCTGCTGGCCGCGACGACCGGCGTGGTGGCGGCTTCCGTCATTGCCATGGGGCTGATTTCGCTGCCGATCATGCTGCGCTACGGCTACGACCGGCGGCTGGCATCCGGCGTCATCGCAGCATCGGGCACGCTCGCCCAGATCATCCCGCCGTCACTGGTGCTGATCGTGCTGGCCGACCAGCTCGGCCGCTCGGTCGGCGATATGTACAAGGGGGCGCTGATCCCCGGGCTCATTTTGACCGGCATCTACATGCTCTACATCCTGCTCATGTCGATCGTCCGGCCGAAGTCGATGCCGGCACTGCCGCTGGAGGCCCGCACGCTCGGCCACGGTGTGCTGTCGCTGCTGGCGGCGCTCCTGGCGGCGGTGGTGGTTTCCTATGCCGCGTATCGCTACCTCGCGCCAAACCATGGCGGCAATGCCGATATCCTCGGCGCCACCATCGGCGTGATCTTCATCTATGTCGTGGCGATCATCGACCAGCGCCTGAAGATCAACCTGATGTCGAGGTTGGCACAGCAGGTGATCATCGTGCTGATCCCGCCGCTGGCGCTGATCTTCCTGGTGCTGGGTACCATTTTCCTCGGCATCGCCACGCCGACGGAAGGCGGCGCCATGGGCGCCGTCGGCGCGCTGGCGATGGCGGCGATGAAAGGGCGGCTGTCGCTCGACGTGGTCAAGCAGGCGCTGGCCTCAACGACGCGGCTGTCGTCCTTCGTGCTGTTCATCCTGATCGGCGCGCGGGTGTTCTCGCTGACCTTCTACGGCGTCAATGGCCACATCTGGGTCGAGCACCTGTTGACGTCGCTGCCGGGCGGTGAAGTCGGTTTCCTGATTGGCGTCAACATCCTCGTCTTCGTGCTCGCCTTCTTCCTCGATTTCTTCGAGCTCGCCTTCATCATCGTGCCGCTTTTGGCGCCGGCGGCCGACAAGCTCGGCATCGACCTGATCTGGTTCGGCGTGCTGCTCGGGGTTAACATGCAGACCAGCTTCATGCATCCACCGTTCGGCTTCGCGCTGTTTTATCTGCGCTCGGTCGCCGCACGCGTGCCCTATCTCGACCGGCTCACCGGCAAACAGATTGCGCCCGTCACCACCGGGCAGATCTATTGGGGCGCAGTGCCGTTCGTCTGTATCCAGGTGATCATGATCGGCCTGACCATCGCCTTCCCGCAGATGGTGATGCACTACAAAGGCGCCGTCGTCGATCCAGCGACGATCGACATCAAGGTGCCGGAGATGCCCAGCCTGTCGCCGCTCGGCACGCCGCCGGCCGGTGGCAGCACGGCACCCGCTGCGCCCGGCGCGCAGGACCTGTCGCAGCCGCCAAGCTTCGACGAAAAGCCGCCCGCGAAACCGGCGGCACCGGCAACCGATCTGTCGCAACCACCGAGTTTCAATTGACGAAGGCCCGGCAGCCATGAAGGCGGTGCGACTGGAGCGAGTGGGCGGCCTCGCCGTGTGCGAGGTCGAGAAACCGACTGCCGGACCGGACGAGCTGCTGGTGCGGATCGAGGCGTGCGGCGTCTGCGGCACCGACCGGCATCTTTTCCATGGCGAATTCCCGTGCACGCCGCCGGTGACTCTCGGCCATGAATTCTCCGGCATCGTCGAGGCGATCGGACCTGCCGTATCCGGCTTTGCCGTCGGCGACCGCGTCACCGGCGATCCCAACATCGCCTGCGGCCGGTGCGCGCATTGCCAGGCCGGCCGGGTCAACCTCTGCGGCAATCTGCGTGCCATCGGCATCCATCGCGATGGCGGCTTTGCCGAATATCTTGCCCTGCCGCAGAAACAGGCTTTCGTCCTGCCAGGCGATCTGACGCCGACGCATGGTGCGTTCTGCGAGCCGCTCGGCTGCTGCCTGCATGGCGTGGACCTTGCCGCGATCAGACCAGGTTCGTCGGTTGCCGTGCTCGGCGGCGGCGTGATCGGCCTGCTCACCGTTCAACTGGCAAAGCTCGCCGGTGCGACGACCATCATCCTGTCGACGCGCCAGGCCTCGCGGCGCGCCCTTGCCGAGGAACTTGGCGCAACGGCGACGGTCGATCCCAGCGCTTCCGACATCACCGACGCGATCGTCGGCCGGTCGGGTTTGATGCCGGGCGGCGTCGACGTGGTGTTCGAATGCGCCGGCGTGAAAGACACCGTCGAGCAGGCGATGCGGCTGGCCAAGGCGGGCGGCACAATTGTCGTCGTCGGCGTCATGCCGCAAGGCATGAAAGCGGCGTTCGAACCGTTCGACCTGCTGTTCCGCGAGTTGAAGGTCCTGGGCTCCTTCCTCAATCCCTTTACCCATCGCCGGGCCGCCGATCTCATCGCCTCGGGTGCGATCGAGGTAGACCGGCTGATATCGCGACAAGTCGACCTCGACGAGGCGGTGGCGATCATTGCCAACCCGTCGGCACCAGGTGAGGTCAAGGTCCTGGTAGTGCCTCAGGGCTGATCGATCGGGCCAGTTGCCACCGGCGGGGCGACCGGTTACAGAAACTACGCCGAAAAAGACATTGCCGGTTCGGTAGTCCGGCTCTTCCCGTCCTGAGCACGATGCTCGGGGAAGCCTGTTCGCCACATTACTTGTGGGAGAACCCGCGGCCGGCAAGCGAGGCGAAACTCGCGAGCCGGTCGGGTCACGTCCGGATTTTCGGATGTAGCGGTCCCGCCGGTTTGCGCTCTCGGTCGAAGCCTGTCCGCATTCAACCCGTGGCAGGAGACGCATCATGAAACTGAACCACATAAATCTCGTCACCACCGAAGTTGCCGGCCTTGCCCGCTTCTTCACCAGCCATTTCGGCTTTGAATTTGTCGCCGTGCGCGGCAAGGACGCCTCCGCGGTTCTGCGTGGCATCGATGGCTTCATCCTCAATCTGATGAAGCCGGGGAAAGGCGAGCCCGCCAGCTATCCGGACGGCTTTCACGTTGGCTTCTTCGTCGGCAAGCCGGAGTTTGTGCATGCAAAGCGAGCCGGGCTTGCCGATGCCGGCCTGCAACCGGGCGAGGTCCAGCAGCTAATGCGCGGCCGCATCCAGTCGACGACGTTCTATTGCCATGCGCCGGGTGGAGTACTGGTCGAAGTCAGTGCGTCCGAAGGCTGACAGGGAAGGACCGCGGGGCGTGGCTCGCGGTCCTTTGACGAGATCCATCAAACGCCTGGAGCGGAATGCATTCAAACCAAACGGGACATCCGCTTTGTTTTAGCCCTTTTCTGCGACGCCGAGTGGAGCCACTCGGCGTCGCAGAATATTCTAGAGCTTGCCGTTGCGCTGCTGGACCATCATGAAGGTGTCGTAATTGTACTCGGCCACCTGCGCCCAGAGATAATGCTCCTTGCGGAACGCCTTGATCGAGTCCCAGATCTTCTTGAACGGCGCGTTCGAGGCTTCCATCTCGGCATAGACTTCGTTGGCCTTTTCGAAACAGGCGGCCATGATCTCCTGGCTGAACGGGCTCAACTTGGCGCCGCCGGCAACCAGCCGCTTCACCGCCGCCGGGTTGAGGTAGTCGTATTTCTGCAGCATGTTGGCGTCGGCCGCTTGGGCGGCAGTGTGCACCAGCGACTTGTAAGCCGGCGAAAGTTCGTCGTATTTCGCCTTGTTGAACATCAGATGGACGGTCGGTCCACCTTCCCACCAGCCGGGATAGTAGTAATAGGGCGCAACCTTGTAGAAGCCGAGCTTCTCGTCGTCGTAGGGGCCAACCCATTCGGCGGCGTCGATCGTGCCTTTTTCCAGCGCCGGATAAATGTCGCCACCGGCGATCTGCTGCGGAACTACGCCGAGCCTTTGCACCACTTTGCCGGCAAAACCACCGATACGCATCTTGAGGCCGGAAAGGTCGGCGACCGTTTTGATCTCCTTGCGGAACCAGCCGCCCATCTGCACGCCGGTATTGCCGCCCGGCAGCCCGAACAGACCCTGCGTCGCCAGGAACTCGTTGAACAGATCGATGCCGCCGCCATGATAGTGCCAGGCGTTTATGCCGCGCGCGTTGAGCGAAAACGGAACCGCCGCCCCCAGCGCCCAAGTCGGGTCCTTGCCCCAGTAATAGTATGCCACCGTATGGCAGGCCTCGACGGTGCCGGCAGTGGTGGCGTCGGCGGCCTGCAGGCCGGGAACGAGTTCGCCGGCGGCGAAGACCTGGACCTGGAAGTTGCCGTCGGTCGCCTCCGACAGCATCTTGGAAAACACTTCGGCGCCACCATAGATCGTATCGAGCGACTTCGGGAAGGACGACGCCAGCCGCCAGGTCACTTTCGGGTTGGACTGGGCGATGGCCGGCGCAGCAAGTGTCGCGGCAGCGGCCACGGCGCCGAAACCGGTGGTGCCGGCCTTGCGGATGAACGAACGACGATCCATGAAGTTCCTCCCTTTTGGATCAACTGACCGACATTCGGGACGCTTCGGGGCCCGGATCGGCTTCGAGCCCGACAATACACAGGCAAGGAGTCGAGTCCAGCGTGGCAGCCCGGTTTGAGTGGCGCATTTCGGGGAAATTCACGGCGTTCGGGCAGATCTTGCAACTATAGTCTAAGGTCGATTAACTGGCCTACGCGACGCGCCGAAACTTGCCATGGAAATGCGCCTTCGGATCGCCTATTTTGCAGGCAGATAATTCGTTGCACCCGATGGGATCCGGACCAAATGCACCAGCCGCTCGTCGCCATATCGACCGACGTCCGCCAGTTCGACAATTACATCTGGCATGCCGCGCCACAGCAATATCTTGAAGCGGCGCTTTCGGGTGCAGGCGTGTTCCCGCTGCTGGTACCGTCCTTCGGCGACCGGCTCGACTTCGATGAACTGCTTTCCGCCGTCGACGGCGTCATGGTCACCGGTTCGAAGTCCAACGTTCATCCCTCGCTCTATGGCGGTGACGCCAGCGAAGCCAATGGTCCTTACGACTCCGCCCGCGACGCGACGACGTTGCCACTGATCCGCCGGGCGGTGGAGCGCGGGGTACCGCTGCTCGCCATCTGCCGCGGAATCCAGGAGATGAATGTGGCACTGGGCGGCACGCTGGCGACCGAAATCCAGGAACGCGTCGGTTCGCTCGACCATCGTGCGCCGGCAAGCGACAATCAGGACGAACGCTTCGCCATCCGCCAGAGCGTGTCGATAAAACCCGGCAGCTGCCTGGCCGGGGTCTTCGGCGCCGGCGACATCCTGGTCAATTCGGTGCATCGCCAGGCCATCGATCGGCTTGGCCCGAAGCTGCAGGTCGAAGCGGTCGCCGCCGACGGCACTGTCGAGGCGGTTTCGGTCAAGGACGCCCGCGCCTTCGCTGTTGGCGTGCAGTGGCATCCAGAGTACTGGGTCGAATCTGACAACATCTCGGCAAAGATTTTCCGCGCCTTCGGCGACGCTGTACGTCTGCATCAGGCGGCGAAATCGGGCGCGCGCGCAGCGGCAGAATAGCGCTCGTCAGTTGCCGGCCGACGCCAGCGATAGCAGCGGCAGCGCCGGCGCGTAGGATTCGTAACCGTCGCCATCGGCGACTGAGAACATGACGATTGGATCGGTGCCGTTGGCGCTGAATGTGACCGTACCGTCATTCTGCTCTCGCCAGAACTTCGCCTGCTCGACACCGGGCAACACCCGGCGGCAATTCGCGGCGACCGTCAACAGCGACAAGCCTTGCGAAATCTCGGCGCCACGGCTGACCGCACAAGACGCCTCGTCACCATGGGCTACCAGCCGGTAGTTGCCGGATGAAGGTGGTGACTCACTGGCTGCACGGCTTTCACCGCTACCGGCATAAAACAGCTGGACGCTGCCGAACAGCACAGCAACCGCCATCAATGCAGGAAGCGTTTTCATCCTGTTTCTCCGCGCATTTCAAGCGCGCCGCGTTCGAAGAGATCAGGAGGCGCGCTTCATCTTGCTGTCATGTGCTGTCAGGCGGACAGACACTAGGAAGGGACCAGAATGATTCCGAAGGGTTAAGCTGAAGTTAATAGATATGGCAGCCCGCTTACGGCCTTGCCTTGACATTTGCCGTCTCCGGCACCGGCGTCAGTGCCTTGCGCTGCGAAAACCACGAGACCAGATTGTCGACGCATAGGTCCGCCATGGCGCGGCGGGTGTGCTGCGAGGCGGAGCCGACATGTGGCAAAAGCGAGGTGTTGGGCGCGGCAAGCAACGCCGCTGGCACATTCGGCTCGTCGGCAAAGACGTCTAGCCCGGCAGCGGCGATGCTGCCGCTGGCAAGTGCGGCGGCAAGGGCTGGCTCATCGACCGTGCTGCCCCGGCCGATATTGACGAAGACGCCGTTCGGCCCAAGAGCCGAGAGGATTTCGGCATTGACTGCCCTTTCCGTCGCGGCCCCGCCGGGCGCCACCGAGATCAGTGTGTCGACCGCCTCGGCGAGACCTTTCAGCGTCGGGTGATAGTCATAGGACAGGCCTTCGACGCGGCGCCGGTTGTGGTAGGCGATGGGCAGCCCGAAAGCGTCGAGCCGGCGGGCAATGGCGAGGCCGATGCGGCCCATGCCAAAGATACCGACATGGCGCCCGCGCAGGGTCAGCCGGCTCAGCGGATAGTTGCCTTTGCGCAGCCAACTTCCGTCGCGCAGCCAGGCCTCGGCGCGCGGCAGTTCGCGGATGGTGTTGATCAGCAAGCCGAGCGCCGTATCGGCGACCTCTTCGGTCAGCACATCCGGGGTGTTGGTGACCATGATGCCGCGCTGTACGGCGTGGCGGACATCGACAGAATCATAGCCGACGCCGAAATTGGCGATGATCTCGAGCTTTGGCAGCGCGTCCATCAACGCGGCGCTTATGCCGCCGAAGGCGGCTATGCCGCGCACCGTACGGCCCATGTCGTCGGTGACCAGCGACGGATCGGCGCCTTCGATCCGGACGCGGCTGAACGCCCCGTCGATGCGGCCGACCGCATGGTCGTTAAACTGGCCCGGCACCAGAATGGCGACAGCTTGCTGTTCGGTTTTTGTCATGCACGTTCCACCGGTTTGCCGGTCGACTGGCGCACATGCAGTTCCGGCTTGATCAGTTCCTGCGACGGCCGCACCGTCTGTCCGTTGAGTTTGTCGAGCAGCGCGCTGGCGGCGCGGCGGCCAACCTCGCGCTGGCCGTTCCAGACCGTGGTCAGTGCCGGCGTCGCGATCGCCGCTTCCTCGAGGTCGTCATAGCCGGTAACGGAGATGTCGATGCCCGGCACCAGCCCCGCGCGCGCAATGCCGTTCATCAGGCCGATGGCGACGAGGTCGTTCCAGCAGCAGGCCGCGGTAGGCCTGTCTTTCAGCGCCAAGAACTGCCCGGCAGCCTCGAAGCCGGCCTGCTTGGTGCGCGGGCCGGCGATACGCCATGACGGCCTGACCTCGAGCCCTGCCGCCTCCATGGCGTTGACATATCCCTGATAACGGTCGCGGCCGGTCGACGTCTGGTCGGTACCGCCGATCATGGCGATGCGCTTGTGGCCAAGCGAGATCAGATGATTGGTAGCAAGCCCGGTGCCATAGGCATCGTCGCCGCGAAACACCGGCACGTCGGCACCTTCGACGGTGCGTGCAATCAGCACTGCCGGGAGACCGTTCTCCTCGGCCATGATTATGTCTTCGGGCGGCGTGCCGATGGCCGGCGACATGATGACGCCGTCAGCGCCGAGCTGCAGAAGCGTGTCGATGAAGGTGCGCTGTTTCTCGAGTTGGTCGTAGTGGTTCGACAGGATGAAGGTCTGCCGGCTGCGGTCGAGTTCGCTCTCGATCGAACGCAGTATCTCGGCAAAGAACGGGTTCATGATGTCGTGGACGACGACGCCGACAATGCCCGAGCGTGAGGTGCGAAGGCTGGCGGCGCGGCGGTTGTAGATATAGCCGATGGCGCGTGCATGTTCCTTGATACGGTCGCGGGTGCCGCCGGCGACCAGCGGGCTGTCGCGCAAGGCCAGCGAGACCGTGGCCGTGGACACGCCGAGCGCATCCGCGATGGTCGAAAGCTTGATCTTCTGTGCCAGCGCCCTGCGCTCCCGAAGCAATTTAAACTGTTTAAAGGCCGGCTCTTATGCCATCGATCCCGAGCAAATCAAAGTTTTTTTGCCAGCGCTTCCGCCTCCGCGTCCAGCGTCGCGCGGTTGTGCAAGCGAAGCCGGTGCTCGCGGTGGACGATGTAGAGGCCGCTGGCGACGATGACGGTGGCACCGACCAGCGTCCAGCGGTCGGGAAACTGGTTGAAGACGATCAGGCCGGAGATAATCATCCAGATCATCTGCGAATAGGGATAGGGAGCCAGGGCCGTGGTGGTGGCAAGGCGATAGGCCTGCACAAGAAGCCAATGGCCGATGGCGCCGAAGACGCCAAGCATCAGCAATATGAACCAGTGCCAGCCATCCTGTGGCAGCGAAAGCGAAAACGGCAGTGTCGGCAGCAGCAGCACGGCCGGCGCCAGCGCCGAAAACAGGATGAGACTTTCCGAGGTTTCCGTCGCCGACATACGGCGCGTCATGATGACGTAGAAACTGTTCGATAGCATCGAGCCGAGCGCAAAGAGATGGCCGACGCCAAAAACCCCGATGCCCGGCCGGGTGATGATGAGGACGCCGACAAAGCCGCTCATGATCGCCAGCCAGCGCCGCCAGCCGGCCCATTCGCCGAGCAACGGACCGGCAAGCGCGGTGATCACCATCGGGCCGAAGAAGTAGATCGAGGTGGTTTCCGCCAGCTGCAGCGTCCGCAGCGCCAGAATGTTGAACATGGTCGATCCGAACAGGAGCAGACCGCGCGTGAGATGCGCCGGCAGGTTGGCGGGACGAAAACGCAACGGCTCACGCCATCCGCGCAGAAAGACGCCGACAAGCAGGACATGGACCGCGAAGCGGGTCCAGGCGACGATCAGCGCCGAGACGCCAGCCAGCACAAGGTACTTGCTGCTGGTGTCGAGGAAGGTGAAAAACACATAGACGGAAAGCATGCACAGGATCGCCGCCGGCGACGTCGCGCTTTCGTCTTGTCTTGGGGGAGCATTCAATTTCAGGCCGGACGGGAAGCAAGGCAGTCCCTCACCAATGCGGGAATTGTCGCCAGCGGGCAAGCCAAAAGAGGCTGGCACACCGACAGGCGACGACAGGCTCAGTTTTGTTCCTGGTGGCCGGAGAGTCAGGTGTGCATGCGGGCACCCTTGGTGATCTTGTCGACGAGCTTCTTTTCGGCGCGAAGCGCGATGCCGACCACCTTGGCATCCTCCGGCGCAAATTCGGCAAAGACGGCACGGTTGGCCAGATCGTACCCAGTCGAAAACATTTCCTCGACATAGAGCGAAACCGTCACACCACGCTCCAGCGCCCGCCGCTGGATCGTTCCGAGCGCCTGGCCGTCTGCCGAAAGCACGATGACCGGCTGGATCGATAGCGGGTTGTAGATATTGCCGGCGCGGTCACGGTAGGGCTCGCCGATGAGGTCGGGAAACTGCGCGACGATGCCGCTGGTCAGAAAGGCGGTGACGTTGAGCTTCTGCCAGACGGGAAGATCGTCCCTGAGCACGATTGCAAATTTCGTATCGAACATGCGACAGTTTCCAATCCGAAAGGGGGCCAATCCGAGGCTGCGAGTGAAGCGATGCCGCACGGTCTAGACGGGGAAGCCTTTCAGGGTCTTGGACGTTTGTGCGTGGATGCAGCCGAGAACTGCATCGTATCGGCACCCGGTACTGCCGGCATGGAACGCATCGAGGCCCGGTTCCACGGCAACGCCTTCGATCTCCATCGCCACGACACCTATGCAATCGGGGTGACGCTTTATGGCATACAGAGCTTCCGCTATCGCGGCGCGACGCATCAGAGCCTGCCTGGCCAGATCATTATCCTTCATCCCGACGAAATGCACGATGGCGGCGCCGGCACCGAAGACGGCTTGCGATACAGAATGCTGTATTTGGAGCCATCCCTGATGCTCGATTGCCTCGGCGGCGGGTCACTGCCGTTTGTCGGGGATGCCGTGATGACAGACCGCGATTTCCGCGCGACGCTGCTTTCGGCGCTCGGGCCGCTGGATCAGGAACTGGACGAGCTGTTTGTGGTCGATTTCATGACGCAGCTGATGCAAAGCCTGGCCCGGCACGCCGGTCAGCCGGCGAAACCGATAGCGAAAACTGCGTGGCGTGCCGCCAGTCTGGCGCGCGACTATCTGGAGGAAAATGTCGCGCGGATTGTACGTTCGGATGAATTGGAGGCGATCACCGGATTGGACCGTTATGCCCTGTCGCGGCATTTCCGCGCCACCTTCTCCACCAGCCCGCACCGGTTCCTGTTGATGCGCCGGCTTCAACGAGCCCGTCGGATGATCGAATGCGACGAGCCGCTGGCGCAAATCGCCATCGCAGCCGGCTTCAGTGACCAAAGCCATTTCAATCGGCATTTCAAGAAGGCGTTCGGCGTCACACCCGGACGCTGGTCGGCACTGACGCGGCGGCCGTCAGCGGCGAACGCGTGACCTATTCAAGGATCTTGTCCTCGATATCCAGTTCGTCATCGGGGAGCACCATTTCGCCGTTCGAAAGATTCGCTTCGACACGGGCAAGCAGCTTGAACAGCGATTTCTGATCCTTCTTGTCGAGACCCTTCAATGCCTGCTTTTCGGTCTTCTTCACCGATTTCTCGATGGCGTGGATAATTTCGCGGCCGGTGTCGGTGAGGAAAATATGCGCCTGGCGGGCATCGGCGGAGGAGGCCCGCTTTTCCAGAAAACCCTGCGCCTGCAGCCGGTTGATGGTCTTGGTGATGGTCGGCGGACGCACGCCGAGGCGGCCGGCAAGATTGCCGGGCGTCTGCCCGTCCTCGCGGTCGAGCGCCAGCATGATCTGGTCCTGACCGGCATAGAAGCCATGCGCCAGAAGCCGGGCGGCGAGCGCCGTGCGCGCCAGCCGCGCCGCCGAATGCAGCCGGCTCATTGTTGCAGTCTTGTCCGCCTTGGCCATGCTCATCCCTCCTCGGCCGAACCGGTGCGGACAGCATAGAAGCAGGCCGCCGATTGGCAATGACGATCGAAAACATTCCGGCTCGGAAAATAGCTTTGCCGGCAAGCATCGCGGTGTTCGCCGTGGCTAATGCCAGATGTTTATTTCAGTTAGATGACAAACGACTTTCCGCGACGGCTGGATGGCGACGTGACGAGGCGCCCTCAACCGGCCTTCACCGCGACCACCATCAAGGCCTGATAGGCGTCCGCCATTTCCCGCAGCGCTGCCTGTGACAGCGGCCCGGCCTGGCGGGCAATGCCGTCCCGCGTGTTCGATGTATCGCGTTTGCCGGGGCGATCGTTATAGGGCGCGACGGTGGCGAATATCTGCTCGCTCAAGCTGTCGGGGAAGAACATCTGGCCGGTCATCGCCGAGCGGTCGTCGGGGAAGATCTTGAAATGGATGTGGGTGGTGCGGCCGCGATACCAGCCGGGATAGATGGTGGCGAAAGAAGCGATGCCGCTTTCATCGGCTCTCTGCCAGCCGCGCAGAAAGCTCTGGCCGGACGTGTCGATATCCTGCCCGTCGCCCTGTCCGGGATAGCCGGAATAGGCGCCCTGGGCGTCGCAATGCCAGATATCGACGCGTGCGCCGGGAAGCGGCCGGCAGGCGGCGTCGACGATTTGCAGCCGCACATTGAGGGCGACGCCCTTCTTGCCCTCGGTGATATCGGCGCGTTCGAGCTTCGGGTCGAAATAGAACGGTCCTTCTGTGACCTCGGGCGTGATGGCGCAGACGCCGGCACCGGCTTTGAACAAAGCAAGCCCGGCATAGGGCGAGACCTGCCCGGCCCTTACGCCGGCGGGCAGGAATATGCCGCCCGTGGTGACCGCTACAAGACCGAGAGCCTGCCGCCGGCTTAGTGGCAAGGACTTGTCGGACATCTGGCGCCTCCTCAGTGCGAACAACCCCTCGCCCTATCTAGGCCCCACCGCCAGCCCGCGCCAATGAACGTTCGGCAATGTGAGGAAAGTTCGGCAATACCGGCCTCTTTGGCCCATCGGTTTGCCTCGTGCAAAAGCGGAGCACACATCCTATATGGAGCCGACAATCCCTATTCGAGGCACAATATGAGCGACGCACAGACGCAGATCCCCGTTACCGTCCTTACCGGCTATCTCGGCGCCGGCAAGACGACACTGCTCAACCGCATCCTTTCGGAAAACCATGGCAAGCGCTACGCCGTCATCGTCAATGAGTTCGGCGAGATCGGCATCGACAACGAGTTGATCGTGGAATCCGACGAGGAAATCTACGAGATGAACAATGGCTGCATCTGCTGCACCGTGCGCGGCGACCTGATCCGCGTCGTCGAAGGCCTGATGCGCAGGCCCGGCCGCTTCGACGCCATCGTCGTCGAGACCACAGGCCTCGCCGATCCCGTGCCGGTAGCGCAAACCTTCTTCATGGACGACGATGTGCGTTCCAAGACCAGGCTCGATGCGGTGGTGGCGCTGGTCGACGCCAAGCACCTGCCGCTGCGCCTCAAGGATTCCCGCGAGGCCGAGGACCAGATCGCCTTTGCCGATGTCGTCGTGCTCAACAAGACCGACCTGGTCACCCCCGAAGAGCTGAGCAAGGTGGAGGCGACGATCCGCGCCATCAACCCGGCGGCACGCATCCATCGCACCACACGCGCCGGCGTGGCGCTGTCCGAGGTGCTCGATCGCGGTGCGTTCGACCTGTCCCGGGCGCTGGAGAACGATCCGCACTTCCTCGAGGCGCATGACGATCATGACCATCATGATCATGATCACCATGATCACGAGGGCCACGATCATCACGATCATGACGGGCATGACCATCATCACGCGCACCCTTCCGACATCCATGATGTGACGGTGCAGTCGGTGTCGCTGCGCGGCGGCGAGATGGACCCGAAAAAGTTCTTCCCGTGGATCGAGAAGGTCACCCAAATGGAAGGCCCGAACATCCTGCGGCTGAAAGGTATCATCGCGCTGAAAGGCGATGACGAGCGCTATGTCATCCAGGGCGTGCACATGATCATCGAAGGCGACCACCAACGCGCCTGGAAGGACGGCGAGAAGCACGAGAGCCGGCTGGTGTTCATCGGCCGCGAACTCGACGCCGAGCGGCTGAAGACAAGCTTCCAGGCCTGCCAGGCCGCTTGATTTAGCTGCCCTTTCCCCCTTCTCCCCTTGTGGAGAAGGGGCGCCCGCAACGCTGGCGCTCTCTCCTCACGACGATCCGAAGCACGGGTTGAGACCCGCAGCTCAACCCCTTAAGGGTGGGGCAGCAGAAATCTCGAACGGAATGGTCTCTCATGCCGACAGTCGCCCCGCTCGATCTCGAAGGCCACTGCCTCGCCGCCGTGTTCCTTGGCGACGTGCCGCATTTCGCGCTGGCCGACGGCACAATCCATCGGCTCGACCATGGCCACAAGACGGTGCAGGCCAATGACGGGCTGCTCGCCGCCCTTCACGATGCCGCAAACGACCGGCTGATCACCGGCGGTGAGGACGGCAAGATCTTTGCCGTGACCGCAGGCGGCAATACTGCGGAATTGGCGACCGCAGGAAAAAAATGGATCACCAGCGTCGCCGCCGGGCCGCAAGGCGCTGTTGCCTATGCTTCGGGCAAGATTGCCTATGTGCGTTTTGCCGACGGCAAGACCAGGGAATTCTCGCATCCGCGCTCGGTCGAGGGGCTGGCCTTCTCGCCCAAGGGCATGCGCTTCGGCGTTGCCCGCTACAATGGCGCGACGCTCCATTTCCCGGCCGCCGACGGCAAGCCGGTCGAGCTCGAATGGGCCGGCGCCCACACCGGCATCACGTTTTCGCCGGACGGCGGCTTCGTCGTCACCACAATGCAGGAAAACGCGCTGCATGGCTGGAAACTCGCCGACGGCAAGCACATGCGGATGTCCGGCTATCCCGGCAAGGTCAAAAGCCTGTCGTGGAGCGCCAAGGGCAAATGGCTGGCGAGTTCCGGCGCGCCGGCGGCGATCGTCTGGCCGTTTTCGGGCAAGGATGGGCCGATGGGCAAGGCGCCGCTGGAACTCGGCACGCGCGGCAATGCGATGGTCACCTCCGTCGCCTGCCATCCGAGCCAAGATGTAGTGGCCGTAGGGTATGATGACGGCATGGTGATGGCGGTGCGCTTCGCCGACGCCAGGGAAGTGCTGTTGCGCCGACCAGGCAAGGGCGCCATCACATCGATGATGTGGGACAAGGAAGAGCGCCGTGTCGCGTTCGGCAGCGCCGCCGGCGATTGCGGCGTCATCGACATTTCCGCCTAGCCCGTTAGTCGGCTCCGCAAGATACTTTGCCGGTCAATTCAGCCGGCTTGCCGTCCTTTTCGGCATCGGCCGTTACATCATAGATTGAGAGCAAATAGCGGCCGTCAAAGACGCCTTCGTCGCTGGCCTTGGTCAGGATCGCCAGTTCGACATAGCCGTAGGCGTTTTCGACCTGCCGTTCGCGATAGACGAGCAGCCGCAATTCCTTGTTGTCGAGCCAATATTGCGTGAGGTTCTGATCCTCGAACACAGTCTTGCGCAGACTGTCGCCGGCTGGCCTGCCCAGAATTTCGAGCTCGCCGCGAAAATTGAAGGTCGGCCCACCCATGCCTCTGGTGACCCCGGCATCGACCTCAAATTTGACGGCTGCATCCTCGGCGGAACACCAGATGCCGCCGGATGCCAAAGCCGCACCAACCGACGACAGCAGCGTTGCCGCGCAGATGATCGCCCGCACCATCGTGTCCCCTCCAACCGAAGTGCCATTGGCGCCCGAAGGCGGCTCGCGGTCAAGCGCCTGTTCCATTCAAATGACCGCTGACCCAACACAGGGCAGCCGCCCGGCCAATTGCGGTGGCGGATGCCGATTGTCTAAAGTGCGGCGGAGAGGGCCCGCCATGAACGTCATCAACCATTCAAAGACTTCCATCGGCGGCATCGGCCCGGCCCGGATTGCCGAGTTGCGCGAGACCGAGGCAGAAGCCTTCCGCCAGGCGCGGCCGAAATCGATGGCGAAAATCGGCAATGGCCTGCCCGGCTTCTTCGGCGGCGTGCCGATGCACTGGATGAACGACTGGCCGACGCCGTTCCCGATCCTCGTTGATAAGGCCAAAGGCACCACCATCAGAGATATCGACGGCAACCGGCTCGACGATTTCTGCCTCGGCGACACCGGCTCGATGTTCGGTCATTCGCCGCCGCCGGTCGCCCGCGCCATCCGCCGGCAGGCCGGACGCGGTCTGACCTACATGCTGCCTGCCGAGGACGCGCTCGCCATCGGCCCGCTGCTGCAACAGCGCTTCGGTCTGCCGTTGTGGCAGATCGCGACGACGGCAACCGACGCCAACCGCTTCGCGCTGCGGGTTGCCCGTGCCGTTACCGGCCGGGAGAAGATCCTGGTCTTCAACGGCTGCTATCATGGCTCGGTCGACGAGACGATGGTCCGGCTGGTCGACGGCAAAGCGGTGAACCGACCGGGACTGGCCGGCGAATTCCGCGACCTGACGCGGGCAACTGATATCGTCGAGTTCAACGATCTGCCGGCGCTTGAGGCCGCACTTCAGGGCAACGATGTCGCCTGCGTCATCGCCGAGCCGGTGCTGACCAATTCCTGCATGGTGCTGCCCGAAGCCGGCTTTCATGACGGCTTGCGGCGTCTCACCCGTGCGACCGGCACGCTGCTTCTAATCGACGAGACGCATACGATCTCGACCGGTCCCGGCGGCTATACAAGCAAATACGGGCTGGAGCCGGACCTGTTCGTGCTCGGCAAGCCGATTGCCGGCGGCATACCGGCGAGTGTGTGGGGCATGAGCGAAGGCGTTGCGGCGCGCTATGCCGCTTATATCAGCCGGAAAGAGCCCGGCTATTCCGGCATGGGGACAACGCTGTCGGCCAATCCGCTGCAATTCGCGGCGATGCGTGCCACGCTCGAAGACGTCATGACCGACGAGAACTACAGCCATATGGACCATCTGGCGCGGCGGCTCGACGCCGGGCTGACTGCCGTTATCGATCGCTATCGCCTGCCCTGGCATGTTGCTCGGGTCGGCGCCCGCGTCGAGTTCATCTGCGCGCCAGGCCCGCTGAGGAATGGCGGCGAAGCCGAGAGGGCGCATGCGCCGGAGCTCGAAGCGGCGATGCATGTCGCGCTGGTCAATCGCGGCGTGCTGATCGCACCGTTCCACAATATGATGCTGATCTCGCCGGCAACTCGCGCCGCCCAGGTGAACCGGCTGATCACCGCCTTCGGCGCGGTTGCGGCAAAGCTTACGGCATGAGACAAGCTGGCAGCATGAAACAAGCGCCCAAGCAAAGTTTGAACCTGGTCACGGCATCCCCTTCGGGCTCGACGCCCGCCGAGGCGCAGGCCTTTCTCGACGCCCATCCGGAGATCGAAGCGTTCGACATCGTGCTGACCGACGCCAATGGCGTGGGGCGCGGCAAGATCGTGCGCCGACATGAGTTGATGAGCATCTTCGAGGGCGGCCGGCACATGCCGATCTCGATCCTCGGCCTCGACATCACCGGCGAGGATGTTCACGAGACCGGGCTGATCTGGACGACCGGCGACGGCGACCTGCGGGCGTGGCCGATCCCCGGCACGCTGGTGCCGCTGTTCGGCACCCAGCCGCCGCGCGGCCAGGTGTTGATGGCGATGTACCATCTCGATGGCCAGCCAATGTCGTCCGACCCGCGGCTGGCGCTCGCCCGCCAGGTAGATATCCTCGCGGCCAAGGGCCTGCATCCGGCCGGCGCCTTCGAGCTCGAGTTCTTCCTGCTCGCCAATGAGCGCGATGCCGAAGGCAAGGTGCAGCCGGCGCATGCGGTGCTCGACGGCCGCCGCTCGGCCAAGACAGAGGTCTATTCCGTCGACCATCTGCACGGCATGGAGCCGCTGTTTTCCGACATCTATGCCGCGGCCAAGGTGCAAGGCATCCCGGCCGAGACGGTCATCTCGGAATATGCGCCCGGCCAGTACGAACTGACGCTCAATTACCGCAAGGACGTGATGCGGGCGGCCGACGATCTCGTCATGCTCAAGCGGCTGGTGCGGGCGCAGGCACGCCGTCATGGTGTCACCGCTTGCTTCATGGCCAAGCCGATCGAGAAGTATGCCGGCTCTGGCATGCATTTTCATGTCTCGCTGCTGGATGATGCCGGCAAGAACGTCTTTGCCGAAGCCGGCGGCGAAAGCTGGTCGCTTCCGCTGCTGCGCGGTCTCGGCGGACTGATCCAGACGATGGCGGAATCGATGCTGGTGTTCGCGCCGCACGCCAATTCATGGCGGCGCTTCGTATCGCAATCCTATGCGCCGGTGGCGCCGACCTGGGGCGTCAACAACCGTTCGGTGGCGCTGCGTGTGCCAGCCGGCGATGCCAAGAACCGCCGCATCGAGCACCGGCCATCGGGCGTCGACGCCAACCCTTATCTAGTCGCGGCAACGGTGCTGGCCGGCATCACTAGGGGTCTCGACGAAGGTCTTGACCCCGGCCCTGAAACCACCGGCAATGGCTACGAATCCGCCGTCACGCGCACGACGATGCCGGTCGACTGGCGTGCCGCGATCGAGGCGGCAAGGGCGTCGACCTTCCTCAAGGGCGCATTGGGCGAAGACCTGCACCGGACATTCGTGGCGATCAAGCAGTCGGAATATCTGCGCGTGGCGCGTACGGTCAGCGAACTGGATTATCACCTCTATCTGCACGAGGTTTAGGGCTTCACATCGTCGGCCATCTACCGGTGAAGGCCCATGCGGAATAATTTCAGCGGAACCTTCGGCGGGCTTTGCTCATTGCGTGTCTGATTGCAGGAGCGAACAAGGCCGCCTTAGTCATGATCGCCAGGATGCAGACAACCCCGACGCCGCACCATGCCAAGGTGCAGTCGAGAGGCTTGCCTGCAAGCAAGTCCCCGGACACGACAGAAATCGACGCCAGGACGATTCCTGAACTGCGCGAAACGGCCAAGATCTGCCGCCGCTGTCCGCTATGGCGCGATGCCACGCAGACCGTGTTCGGTGAGGGTCCTGATAAAGCCAAGGTGATCTTCGTCGGCGAACAGCCGGGCGACCAGGAGGACCTGGCGGGCAAGCCTTTCGTCGGTCCGGCCGGCAAGGTGTTCGACGCGATCCTGGATGATGCCGGCGTCGATCGGCTGAAAGTCTACGTCACCAACGCGGTTAAGCATTTCAAGTTCGAGCCGCGCGGCAAGCGGCGCATCCACGCCAAGCCGAATGCCGGCGAGGTGCAGGCTTGCCGCTGGTGGCTGGACAAAGAGATCGATCTGATCAAGCCCAACCTGGCGGTGGCACTCGGCGCCACTGCAGCGCAGGCGCTGCTCGGCAAGGTGGTGCCGATCATGAAGATGCGCGGGGCGGTAGTGGAGCGCGACGATGGCTTGCGTGTCTTCGTCACCATCCACCCGTCCTTCATTCTGCGCATTCGCGAGCCGGCGGACAAGCGGGCCGAACGCGAGCGGTTCCTGCAGGATATGAGAGCGGTGAAAAGGCTGATGGCGGCCTGAGCTATTTGATCAATATCGCCCGGAGATCGTTGATGTTTGTGCCGGTCGGACCGGGTACGAAAAGGTCATCTACGGCATTGAATGCCGTCCAGGCGTTGTTGCCGGCAAGCATGGCCTTGGCATCGACGCCCGCCGCGCGCATCCGCGAAACTGTCGAGCCGTCGGCGAAGGCGCCGGCATTGTCTTCCGAACCGTCAATGCCGTCGGTGTCGGCGGCCAGTGCGTGCACGCCCGCCATGCCGGTGATGCCGATGGCGAAGGCGAGCAGGAATTCCGAGTTACGGCCGCCTTTGCCTTTCGCGCGCAGGGTCACCGTCGTCTCGCCGCCCGACAGGATCAGCACCGGCTTTGCAAATGGCCGGCTGCGCGTCGCCACCTCGCGCGCGATTGCGGCGTGGATGCCACCGACCTCGCGTGCCTCGCCCTCGATGGAATCGGAGAGAATGACGGCCTGAATACCTCGGCGCTTCGCTTCGGCCGCTGCTGCTTCCAGCGAGACGCCGGCCGAAGCGATCAGATGCACCTCGTTGCGGATAAAACGCGGATCGTCCGGACGTGGCGCATCGGCCGCCGGCGACTTGATATGCGCCATGACCGAAGCCGGCAGCTTCATGCCATAGGCAGCGATCGACGCCAGTGCGTCCTCACGGCTGCCTATGTCCGGCACGGTCGGACCAGAAGCGACCAGAGCCGGATTGTCGCCCGGAATGTCTGATACCACCAGCGAGACCACCTTGGCCGGATATGCGGCGGCCGCCAGCCTGCCGCCCTTGATGGTGGAAAGGTGCTTACGGATCGTGTTCATCGCGGCGATCGGCGCGCCGGAGGCGAGCAGCGCCTCGTTGACGGCGATCTCATCGGCCAGCGTCAGACCTTCGGCGGGTGACGGCAGCAGCGCCGAGCCACCGCCGGAAATGAGCGCTACGACCAGGTCGTCCGCAGTCAGTCCCTGGACTTTTTCGAGCAGCCGTCGCGAAGCTTCCAGCCCGGCGGCATCCGGCACCGGATGCGCCGCCTCGATGATCTCGATGCGCCGGCAGGCCGCGCCATAGCCGTAGCGGGTGACGACCAAACCTTCGATCGGCCGGTCCCACACTTTCTCGAAAGCCGCCGCTATCTGCGCCGAGCCTTTTCCTGCACCGATGACGATCGTGCGGCCCTTCGGCCTTGCCGGCAAATGATTCTTGATCGTCCTCTGGGGATCGGCGGCGGCAACGGCGGCGTTGAAGATGGATATAAGGAAGGATTTCGGGTCGAGAATGGTCATACTGAGCTGCCACCGACGTTCTGCGAACTTCTGCGGCGTTTGCGCTGCCCCTCACCCTTACCCTCTCCCCGTCTAGAGACGGGGAGAGGGGGTAGCCAGCGTTGGAGCGCTTCCCTTCTCCCAGTCGCTAGACGGGGAGAAGGTGCCGGCAGGCGGATGAGGGGCGGCGCCAACGTCACGATGTTGCTTCCGGCGGCAGGACCAACTCCTGGTTATCGACGCCCAAATAGGCACAGAGCGCATCGACGACCACACCATGGTCCTCACGCTCCGGCAGGCCCGAGACGGCGATCACGCCGATGACACCGGCGCCCTTGACAGTGATGGGAAAGCCGCCGCCGGCCAGCACGTAGTCGACAATGTCCAGCCCCTCGCCAGGCTTGAAGCTGCGGTCGGGGCGCTGCTGCTCCAGCACCATGCGGTAGGTGCTTTTCAGGAACCGCCGCACGACGTTGATCTTGCGCCGCGCCCAGTCCGGATTGGAAGCGTTCGAGCCGGGCATTGCCGCATAGAACAGCGGCCGATCGAAGGTTCTGATATCGATGATGATCGGCAGGTTCTCGGTCAAAGCCCGGTCGCGGATCGCCGAGCCGATCTCGAAAGCGACAGCCTCGTCGAAGGCGGAGAAAACAAGCGCGGCTTCCTGTTTCTTGATCAGAGCGATGTCGTCCGCAACGGCCATGTCGTTCCCCTGTCAATCTCGCCGCACGCTTTGGCCGATGGCTGCCGTTCGGTCAAGCCGGGACGCCGGGACCAGCTAGGTCGCCATGTCCGCCTTAGCTGCCCGACCGGCGACATAGACCTCGTGCACGGCGCGGTCGTCGCCGAGCGTCTGCAGCAGAAACAATTCCTCGGCGAGCGTGTCCGCCGTCTCCACCCGCAGCCGCATCGCCGGCGTGGCGCGGGCGTCGAGCACGACGATATCGGCGTCGCTGCCTTCCTCCAGAGTGCCGATCTTTTCCACAAGCGACAGCGCCTCAGCATTGCCGCGGGTCAGTTGCCAGAATGACTGAAACGGATTGAGCTTCTCGCCATTCAGCGCGATCACCTTGTAGCCCTCGTCCATGGTGCGCAGCATCGAATAGTTGGTGCCACCGCCGACATCGGTGGCGGCGGCGATGCGGAGCGGCTTCTCGCGGCGGCGATAGCGCTGATAATCGAACAGGCCCGAGCCGAGAAACAGGTTGGAGGTCGGGCAGAACACCGCCACCGAGCCGCTATCGGAAAGCGCATCCGCCTCGCGTTCCGACAGATGGATGCAATGGCCGAACAGGCTTCTGCGCCCGAGCAGCCCGTAATGCTCATAAACATCGGTATAGTCGCGCGCCTGCGGATGAAGCTGCTGCGTGAAGGCGATCTCGGCGTGGTTTTCCGACAGATGCGTCTGCATATGCAATTGCGGATATTCGCGGCAGAGCGCGCCCGCCGTTTCCAATTGCTCGGGTGACGAGGTGATGGCGAAGCGCGGGGTGATGGCATAGTGCTGGCGCCCCTTGCCGTGCCACTCCTCGATCAGCGCCTTGCTGTCGTCATAACCCGATTGCGGCGTGTCGAGCACGCCGTCCGGCGCGTTGCGGTCCATCATCACCTTGCCGGCGATGTTGAGCATGTTGCGGTCATGCGACTCGGCAAAGAACGCCTCGGCCGATTCCTTGTGTACCGAGCAATAGGCGGCGACAGTCGTCGTGCCATGACGCAATACTTCATCCAGGAACAGCCTGGCGATACGGCGGCCATGCTGAGCGTTCCCGAATTTTGTCTCTTCCGGAAAAGTGTAGGTGTTCAGCCAGTCGAGCAGCTCGGCGCCGAAGGAAGCGATGACCTGCATCTGCGGAAAATGCGCGTGCGCATCGATAAACCCGGGCAGCAGCAGATGCGCCCGATGGTCGACCTTTCTTGTTCCCTCGCCCGCCTTTTTCTCGACCTCGGCATAGGCGCCGGCGGCAATGATCCTACCATCGCGGAGCAGCAGGCCGCCATCTTGCTCGTAGCGCCAGGCGGAATGGTCGTCGACGGTTTCGGGCCAGCGCAAAAACGACAGCGTGCGGCCGCGCAGGAGCGTGCTGGTCATTTCCTTGCGCCTTCGAACCATGCCACCAGCAGCGCCCGTTCCTTGTCGGTGATCTGGGTGACGTTGGCGGGCGGCATGGCGTGGCTGCGGCCGGCCTGCAGGTAGATCTCGCCGGCGTGCTCGGCGATGCCGGCATCGGTGTCGAGCATCACGCCCTTCGGCGCGTGGTAGATGCCCTCGTAGGACGGCTCCGCGGCGTGGCACATCGAACAGCGGCCAAGCACCGTATCGCGCACGGCAGGGAAATGCGCCGAGGCAACGTAGACCTGGGCCGCCGCCGACGCCTTCGCCTCGCCGGTCAGCAACTTCGGCACCGTCGACAGCCAGATGATGACCAAGAACAGCACGGCCGCCGCCAGCCAGGTCCAGGTCGGATTGCCTTTGCGCGCATGCCTGGTGTTGAAATAGTGCCGGATCAGCACGCCGATGATGAACACCAGCGAGGCGATGACCCAGTTGAACTCTGTCCCGAACGCCAGCGGATAATGGTTCGACAGCATCAGGAACAAAACGGGCAGCGTCAGGTAGTTGTTGTGCAGCGAGCGCTGCTTGGCGATCTTGCCGTATTTCGGATCGGGCTTACGGCCGGCGATCAGGTCGGCGACGACGATCTTCTGGTTGGGGATGATGACCATGAAGACGTTGGCCGACATGATCGTCGCGGTGATGGCGCCAAGATGCAGGAAGGCGGCGCGGCCGGTGAACAGGTGGGTCAGTCCCCAGGCCATGAATACCAGCACCCCATACAGCACCAGCATCAGGCCGGTGTCGCTGTTGCCGAGCGGCGAACGGCACAGGAGATCGTAGACCACCCAGCCGACGCCGATCGTCGCCAGCGACAGCAAGATGCCTGTAGGCACCGACATGGCAAGCACATTCGGATCGATCAGGAACAGGTCCGCCCCGGCATAATAGACCACGCACAGCATCGCGAAGCCTGACAGCCAGGTGGCGTAGGATTCCCACTTGAACCAGGTCAGGTGCTCGGGCATTTCGGCCGGTGCCACCAGATATTTCTGCACGTGGTAGAAGCCGCCGCCATGCACCTGCCATTCCTCGCCGAAAGCGCCTGCAGGCATGCCCGGGCGTTGGCGCAGGCCGAGGTCGAGCGCGACGAAATAAAAGGACGAGCCGATCCAGGCGATGCCGGTGACGACGTGCAGCCAGCGCACGGCGAAACTCAGCCAATCCCAGAATATCGCGAAATCCATCATGAAAAATCGTCCCTGCCGATCGACTGACTTTACGGACTGGAGCGCAAACGGAAAGGGCTGAGGTGCACGATGACTTTCAAAAAAAATTGGAAAATACTAGGCTGATCATACGCAGCCACATGAGAGCCCCGAAAGCCGCATGGCCTATCTCGATAACATCGCCGTTTTTGTTCGCGTCGTCGAACTCGGCAATTTGTCGGCGGCTGGGCGCGACATGCGCATTTCGCCGGCGGTCGCTTCCAACCGGATCAAGGAGCTCGAGAAGCATCTCGGTGTCAGGCTGTTCAACCGCACGACGCGGCAGTTGATGCCGACCGAGCACGGCACGGTGTTCTATTCCGGCGCCAAGCAGGTGCTCGAGGCGGTCACCGAGGCCGAAGCTGCGGTCAGCGCGTTATCCGGCCAGCCGCGCGGCACCATAAAGGTGACAGCGCCGCTCGGCCTCGGGCGGAGACTGGTGGCATCCGGCATCCCGGATTTCCACGACAGATACCCAGATATCGAGGTGCGGCTCCGGCTTTCCGACCACAATGTCGATATCATGAAGGAAGGCATCGACGTTGCGTTCCGGCTGGGCATCATCGAGGATTCCAGCCTCAGGATGCGCGGCATCATGGACTGCGAGCGAGTGCTGGTGGCGGCTCCGCAATATCTGGAGGCGCGCGGCGAGCCGAGCGAGCCGAGCGAGTTGATCGGCAAGAAGCACGATTGCCTGATGCTGCGCTATTCCGGCGCGCGCGAATATGTCTGGACCCTGCAGACGCGGAACGGGCCGCAAAAGTTCGAGGTGCACGGCCCCTACGATACCGATGACGGCGACGTGCTGACCGGCTGGGCGCTGTCCGGCCGCGGCATCATCAACAAGCCGCGCTTCGAGGTCGAGCCGTTTATCCGCGACCAGCGGCTGAAGGTGATCCTGAGCAAAACGCCGCCGACGCCGGTGCAATTCGCCGCCGTCTACCCGCATAAGAAGCTGCAGGATCCGAAGGTGCGGCTGCTGCTCGACTTCATGGCCGAGCGCTGCCAGCGGCTGATCAGGGATATTCTGGCCGGCAAATGATCGCCGGCTGGCCGGTTGCTTTCCGTCCAGCCGGCGAAGATATTTCTTATGGAATCTCACTCACCAGGGAAGACCGATGGCCAGCGGCGCCACAATGCATCTAGCCGTTTCACTAGCTCCGGAAACTGCTCCCTCCTCTCCGTCCGACGTCGTTCCGGATTTCAGTCTGCTGACGCGGTCCGTGCAAAAAGCCGAAGCGGCCGGCCTGGATATGGTGTTGCTCGCCGATTCCGCGCCGGTTGCAGGCGGACCGAACCGGCAAATGCGCTTCGAAGCAACGACCTTGCTGGCAGCGCTGGCGACGGTGACAAGCAGGATCGGTCTCATCGCCGCGGCGTCAATGGTCGCCCACCAGCCCTATAATCTCGCGCGCCGTTTCGCTTCGCTCGACATTATCAGCCATGGCCGCGCCGGCTGGAACGCCAGCATGATGCCCGACCCGCGCGAGGCGGCCAATTTCAGCCGACCGGAAGGGTTTTCCGGCGACGCATTCCGCCTGCGCGCCGAGGAATTCGTCGGCATCGTGCAAGGCTTGTGGAAAGGCTGGGACGCAGACGCGCTTCTGTTCGACAAAAGTGGCGGCCGCTTCTTCGATCCCGAGAAGATGCACCTTCTCGACCACAGGGGCGAATATTTTTCTGTGCGCGGGCCGCTCAACGTGGCGCGGTCGCCGCAGGACACGCCGGTGCTGGTCATGTCCGGCCTGTCCGAGCCCGACATGGATATCGCCGCCCGCACCGCCGATGTTGTCCTGCTAGACCAGCGATCGATCGACTGGGCTGACGATCTGAAGCGCCGTGCGCTTGCCTTCGGGCGCAGGCCGGAGGGGCTGAAGGTGCTGATGAATGTTGTCACGGATGGCGAGATGGCCGCCATGCCGGATATGTTTGCGGATAGGCTCGAAGAGTGCTTTCGCTCGAAAGCCTGCGACGGTTTCAACATCGCCGTGCCGCTCACGTCGGCGCTCGACGATTTCATCGGTCTCGTGCTGCCGGAGCTTCGCCGCCGCGGCCTTGTCCGGTCCGGCTACAGCGCGGCGACACTGCGGGCCCATCTCGGGCTTGCAGGGGAGGATCGGCAATGAGCGCCGGTCGAGGCCAGATGAAGCTCGGCGCCTTCCTATGGGCGACAGGCCACCACATCGCCGCCTGGCGCCATCCGCAGGCGCATGTCACGGCTGGCATCGACATCGATCATTACATCCAGCTGGCGCGGACGGCGGAAGCGGCGAAGTTCGACATGATCTTCTGCGAGGACGCCGCCGGTGTGCGCGAGGCCAATGTCGACATCGCCAGCCAAACGTCGCGCTCGATTGGCTTCGAGCCGATCAGCCTGCTTGCGGCGCTCGCGGTGCAGACGGAGCGCATCGGCCTCGTCTCCACGGCATCGACGAGTTACAACGAGCCTTACGGGCTGGCGCGGACCTTCCTGTCGCTCGACCATCTGAGCGGCGGGCGTGCCGGCTGGAACCTTGTCACTTCGGCCAGCCAGATCGAGGCCGCCAATTTCGGCTCGACCGGTCTGCGCCCGCATGCGGACCGTTACGGGCGGGCGCGCGAATTCGCTGCCGTGGTTGCCGGCCTTTGGCGAGGCCAGGGTGGACACGAAGGCAGAAGTTTTTCGGTGCGTGACCCGCTCGATCTGCCGCGCTCGCCACAAGGTGCACCGGTCATGGTGCAAGCGGGAGCGTCGGACGAGGGTCGTGACCTCGCCGCCCGGACCGCCGACGTGGTCTTTACGGCGGCGCAGACATTCGAGGAAGCGAAGGCCTTCTACGACGACCTCAAGGGACGGCTGGCTGCCTATGGGCGCAAGCCGGACGACCTCAAGATCATGCCTGGGGTGGCGCCGGTCGTCGCGGCAAGCGAAGCGGAAGCCCGGGCAAAACATGATGAACTGCAGGAGCTGATACCGGACGATGTCGGCGTTGCGCTGCTTTCCAGCTATCTCAGCATATCCGATCTCTCGCGCTATCCCATCGACGGACCGCTGCCGCAGCTGCCGGCCAGCGAAGGCATGCAGAGCCGGCAGGCGCTCGTCATCGAGCAATCGCGCCGCGACAACCTGTCCATTCGCCAGCTTGCCCGTCATTTCGCCGGCGCGCGCGGCCATTGGCGCGTCGTCGGAACTCCGGCCCAGATCGCCGACCAGCTCGCAGCACGCTTCGAGGGCGGCGCGGCAGACGGTTTCAACCTGATGCCATCCTATTTTCCCGGCGAACTCGATGCCTTTGCCACGCTTGTCGTGCCGGAGCTGCAGCGGCGCGGTCTGTTCCGTACGGATTATGACGGCAGCACGCTGCGCGACCATCTGGGCTTGAAAAGGCCAGCGTAAACGACGAGCGGAACGAAAGTCGGAGATCGCCGTTTTGGGATGCTGTGCCGCGGCGATGAGGGCGTCTGCGCGCATGTTCGATTGACCTTCCACAAACTTCGCCCTCTTCAAACCACGCGGACGCAACCGCCACAGGAGCCGATCATGGATGCCATCGCCACCCGCAACGACCTGCAATCCAATGCCAAGAAAGAGTGTATCGATCTTCTCAACGCCCGCCTCGCCGACGCCATAGATCTGGCCTTGATCACTAAGCAGGCGCACTGGAACGTCAAGGGGCCACAATTCATCGCCATCCATGAGATGCTCGACACGTTCCGCGAGGAGATCGACGGACATGTCGACACCATTGCCGAGCGCGCCGTACAGCTCGGCGGCACGGCGCTCGGCACATCGCAGGAGGTGTCGAAGGCGACTATGCTCGAGGCCTATCCGACCGACATCCACAAGACCCGAGATCATCTGGCGGCGCTGATCGACCGCTATGCCGCGACCGCCAAGCGGGCACGCGCGGCGATCGACGAAGCGGCGGGAGCGGGCGACGCCGACACCGCCGACATCTTCACCGCCTATTCACGCTCGCTCGACAAATTGCTGTGGTTCCTCGAGGCACACACGCAGGAACAGGAATAGAAGGAAACGTCAGCCCGCCATCGCCTTGCCACGACGTGCTTTGGACGGAGCTGCCGGTTCTATCGCGTGGGCGGCCAACGCCGTCATGATCTCGGCTGCGGCGAGTGCGGCGATCACTTGCGGGCGCTTGTCCTTGACGGCATCGCCGCCGATCGGCGAGACGAGGCGGTCAAATTCCGCCTCGCTTCCGTCCGCCGACTTAAGGAACCAGTTCCGAAACGTCGCCTTCTTGGTTCTGGAGCCTATCATGCCGACATAGGCGGCATCCCGGCGTTTCAGCGCCTCGGCGACGATCAGGAAATCCAGCGCGTGGTCATGGGTAAGGACGACGAAGGCGGATCCAGCCGGGGCTTCGCGCACCATCGCCTCAGGCATCGGCGTCAAACAGGTTTCGACCGTGTCTGGCATGCCCTCCAGCGCTTCGGCTCGCGTCTCGGCAATGACGACATGCACCGGCAGCAAAGCCACCGCCGAGGCCAGCGCATGGCCGACATGGCCGCCGCCGAAGATGTAGACATGCGGCAGCTGCGCCTCCTCGGCTTCCGCCGCCGCGACCAACTTGGCCTCAAGCCCGGCGTCAACCAGCCGGATCAGCACCTCGACCCTGCCGCCGCAGCACTGCCCGATCTCCGGGCCGAGCGCGACGTCGAGCGTCGCGACAGCGTTGCGGCCAGCCCCCTTCTCCCCGTAACTATACGGGGAGAAGGGGCCGGCAGGCGGATGAGGGGCGGCGCCAGCCTCGACAGATTCGCCAGAACCTGAGGCCGATCGACCAAGCATCTGCCGCGCTTTGTCGATCGCCATATATTCGAGCTGGCCGCCGCCGATCGTGCCGAAAGTGGCCGATCCTGAGACGAGCATGAAGGCACCCCTCTCGCGCGGCGTCGAGCCTTTTGTCCCGGCCACCTCAACCAAGGCGACCCGGCAGGCACCGGCAAGAAAGGCTTTCAGGCTCTGCATTTTCGCGTTCATCATTCGCGTTCCCTGTTGGGAAATATAGAGTTTTTCGGCCTGAATTGCACGTTTTCCGGGATTCAAGTGCCGGTCCTGGCTTCTCGCTTCAGCCGTTCGATCGCCATCAGCACCCGTTCCGGCGTGGCAGGCGGGTCAAGGCGCGGGCAGATCTTGTGGCCAGCAACGCTCGCCACCGCATCCGACAGCGCATGCAGCACCGACATTGCGAGCGGAAAGGGCGGCTCGCCGACCGCCTTGGAGCGGTGCACCGTCGGCTCGCCTGCTTCCGCCCAGTCGGCCAACGTGATGTTGAAAATCTTCGGCCGGTCCGAAGCGAGCGGGATCTTGTAGGTCGACGGCGCATGGGTGCGCAGCCGCCCCTTGTCGTCCCACCACAGTTCCTCCGTGGTCAGCCAGCCCATGCCCTGGATGAAGCCGCCCTCGATCTGGCCGAGGTCGATGGCGCGGTTCAGCGAACGCCCGGTTTCGTGCAGAATATCGGTGCGCTCGACGACATATTCGCCGGTCAGCGTGTCGACCGAAACTTCCGAGCAAGCCGCGCCATAGGCGAAATAATAGAAGGGGCGACCCTCGCCCTTGTCGCGGTCCCAATGGATTTTCGGCGTCTTGTAAAAGCCAGCCGCCGAAAGCTGGATGCGCGCCATATAGGCCTGCCTGACGAGATCGGCGAAGGCGATCTCCTGGTTACCGATGCGCACCCGGTTTGGCAGGAACAGCACCTGGTCGCGCGGCACCTGGAATTTCTCGGCGGCGAAATTGGTCAGCCGGTCCTTGATCTGGCGGGCGGCGTTCTGCGCCGCCATGCCGTTGAGGTCGGAGCCGGAAGACGCGGCAGTGGCCGAGGTGTTCGGCACCTTGCCGGTCGTCGTCGCGGTGATCTTGACCTGATCGAGGTCGATCTGGAACTCTTCCGCCACAACCTGCGCCACCTTGACATAGAGGCCCTGCCCCATCTCGGTGCCGCCGTGGTTCAGGTGCACTGAACCATCGGTATAGACATGCACCAGCGCGCCGGCCTGGTTGTAATGGGTGGCGGTGAACGAGATGCCAAACTTGACCGGCGTCAGCGCCAGTCCCCGCTTGATGAGGCGGCTGTTGGCATTGAAAGCATCGATGGTGCGGCGGCGCCTTGCATAGTCGGAACTCGCCTCCAGCTCGGCGACGATGCGGTGGATGATGTTGTCCTCGACCGTCTGGTGGTAGGGCGTGATGTTGCGGTCGCTGGTGCCGTAGAAATTCTTCTTGCGGATTTCGAGCGGGTCCTTGCCGACGGCAAACGCGACTTCGTCGATGACGCGCTCGGCGCCGACCATGCCTTGCGGGCCGCCGAAGCCGCGAAAGGCGGTGTTCGATACCGTATTGGTGTAGAGCGGCGCCGATTGCGCGTGCACCGCCGGCCAGAAATAGGTGTTGTCGCAATGGAACAGCGCGCGGTCGGTGACCGGGCCGGAGAGGTCGGCCGAGAAGCCGCAGCGCGCCGCGAACATGAAATCTACGCCGAGAATATTGCCCTCATCGTCGAAGCCGACCTCGTAGTCGACGAGGAAATCGTGGCGTTTGCCGGTGGCGATCATGTCGTCGTCGCGGTCGGGCCGGATTTTCACGGCCCGATGATGTTTCTTCGCGGCGATAGCGGCCAATGCCGCAAACTGATTGCCTTGCGTTTCCTTGCCGCCGAAAGCGCCCCCCATCCGGCGGATTTCCACCGTCACCGCGTGGCTCGGAACACCGAGCGCATGGCTGACCATGTGCTGGATTTCGCTCGGGTGCTGGGTCGAGGAATAGATGGTGACGTCGTGGTCCTCGCCAGGGATGGCCAAGGCGATATGACCCTCGAGATAGAAATGCTCCTGGCCGCCGATGCGCATCTGCCCTTTCAGCCGGCGTGGCGCTGCCTTGATCGCAGCCGCTGCATCACCGCGCTTCAGGGTCAGCGGCGGCGTGACCAGCTTGTCTTTCCGGGGATCGAGCTCGCCAATATCGGCGACGAACGGCAATTCCTTGTATTCGACCTTGGCCAGCCTCGTCGCCCGGCGCGCCTGCTCGCGGGTTTCGGCGATGACGCAGAAGATCGGCTGGCCGAAGAATTGCACCTTGCCGTCGGCAAGCACCGGCTCGTCGTGGCGGCCGGTCGGCGAAATATCGTTTTCGCCGGGCACGTCGCTCGCCGTCAGCACGTCGATGACGCCGGGTGCGGCGCGGACCCCCGACAGGTCCATGCTGGTGACGGTGGCATGCGTCGCCGCCGAAAGCCCAAGACAGCCGTGCAGCGTGCCGGCCGGTTCCGGCATGTCGTCGATATAGACGGCCGTGCCACTGACATGCTTGTGCGCGGAATCATGGCGCTGATCGGTGGCGACGCCGCCGGCGATTTTTTGCGCCTTCAAGTTCGGAGTGGCGTGCTTGTTCATCATGCCGCCTCGTGCCGTGATACCTGGATCGGCGCCCGGGTGCCCATGGTTTCGGCAAAGAAGCGCAGCAGCAGGTTGCGCGCCGCCAGCGCCCGGTATTCGGCGCTTGCCCGCATGTCGGTCAGCGGGGTGAAATCGCCGGCGTACGCGGCCATCGCCGCCTCGACCGTCGCTTCCGTCCAGGGCTTGCCAAGCAATGCCTTTTCTACGCCAAAGGCGCGCTTCGGCGTTGCCGCCATGCCGCCATAGGCGATGCGTATCTCCGCCACCGTGCCGTCCGCGGCCAGCGTCAGGAAAAACGCGCCTAGCGCTGCGGTGATGTCTTCGTCGCGGCGCTTGGTGATCTTGTAGACGGCAAATTTCGTCTCGCTGCCCGGCAGCGGAACATGCACGGCCTCGACGAATTCGCCGGGCTGCCGGTCCTGTCGGCCATAAGCAATGAAAAAATCCTCGAGCGGGATCGTCCGCCGCTTGTCGCCGCGGCGCAGCGTCAGGCGGGCACCGAGTGCGATCAGCGGCGGCGGCGTGTCGCCGATCGGCGAACCGTTGGCGATATTGCCGCCGATGGTGCCCATGTTGCGCACCTGGTCGCCGCCGATGCGGTCGAACAGCGGGCCTAGCGCCGGGATGCGTTTCGCCAGCATCGAGAAGGCTTCGCTATAGGTGACACCGGCGCCGATCGAGATGACGCCCTTGTCCTCGGACATCTCGCACAATCCACCGAGATTGCCGATGAAAACCGCCGGCGCAATATCGCGCATGTGCTTGGTCACCCAAAGGCCGACATCGGTCGAACCGGCGACGATAGTGGCGCCCGGCTCCTTGACCAGCACGCTGGCCAGATCGTCGGCATTGGCCGGCACGATCAGCCGCTTGTTGCCGGAGCCGATCTCGATGCGCGAACCGTCCTTCATCGCTTCTAGCTTGGCCGTGACTGCCTTGCGCTCCGCCACCAACGGATCCTTTGCCGCCTTGCCGTAGCTGGAGATGGCACGTGCGGCGCGCATGATCGCCTCGTAGCCGGTGCAGCGGCAGAGATTGCCTTGCAGTGCCTTTTCGATGGCGGCGTCCGACGGCTCCGGCGACCGCATCCACAGCGCATAAAGCGACATGACGAAACCCGGCGTGCAGAAGCCGCATTGCGAGCCGTGGAAATCGATCATCGCCTGCTGCACGGGGTGCAGTTTTCCTGCGTCGCCGCGCAGATGCTCGATGGTCACGACATGCGTGCCGTCTAGCGAGCCAAGGAAGCGGATACAGGCATTGACGCTTTCATAGACCAGTGTTCCACCGGAGAGCCTGCCGACCAGCACCGTGCAGGCGCCGCAGTCGCCCTCGGCGCAACCTTCCTTGGTGCCGCGCAGCGAGCGGTCGAGCCGCAGCCAGTCGAGCAGTGTCTGGTCGGGTGCAACCGTGCCGAGCGCGACGTCCTCGCCATTGAGGATGAACCGGATTTCGTTGCGTGTCTTGATCCCGGCCATCTCAGCTTCCCCGGTAGGTCGAATAGCCGTACGGCGACAGAAGCAGCGGCACATGATAGTGCATCGGCTCGGCCATACCGAAGCGGATGGGCACATGGTCGAGGAAGGCCGGTTCCGGCAGTTTTGTCCCCTGCCGGCGCAGATAATCGCCGGCCGCAAAGACCAATTCGTATTCGCCGGTACGGAACTCCGCGCCGGCAAGCAACGGAGCATCGCAACGGCCGTCATCATTGGTGACGACCGTTTTCAGATGCGTCCGGGCCTGGCCGTCAAGATGATAGAGCTCAATCGACAGACCGGCCGCCGGTTTGCCGGCCGCGGTGTCGAGGACATGGGTCGTCAGGCGCCCGCCTTCGGCTTTCGACGTTTCCGCCACTGGCTGCTCCATTCCCTGCACAGTCGAACACTATTCATGAATTGTGCGCCAATTAAAGGCGATGCATAAGTCCCGGTCGAGCGGAGCGCGACAAAAACACTTTCAAAAATTTCGGGGGAATGCGCAGGCACTCCTTTCGACTATCCTGATCACAATTTCCGGCAGGAGCGAGAATGCGTTACGAACGAGACATGCGCGGCTACGGAGCCAATCCGCCGGATCCGAAATGGCCCGGCGGGGCGCATGTCGCGGTCCAGTTCGTCGTCAATTACGAAGAGGGCGGCGAGAATTGCGTCCTGCACGGCGACAAGGCCTCGGAGGCTTTCCTGTCGGAGATCGTCGGCGCCGCGCCCTGGCCCGGCCAGCGCCACTGGAACATGGAATCGATCTACGAATACGGCGCCCGCGCCGGCTTCTGGCGATTGCTGCGCCTGTTCAGCGCGGCACAGGTGCCGGTCACCTGCTACGGCGTCGCCACGGCCCTGGCGCGCTCGCCCGACCAGGTCGCAGCGATGCAGGAGGCCGGCTGGGAGATCGCCTCGCACGGGCTGAAATGGATCGACTACCGCGACCACGCGCCAGAAGACGAGCGCCGCGACATGGAAGCGGCGATACGGCTGCATTATGAGGTGACAGGCGCGCGGCCGACCGGCTGGTACACCGGCCGCACGTCGATCAACACGGTGCGTCTGGCGGCGGAAGAAGGCGGCTTCGACTATGTGTCGGACACCTATGACGACGAACTGCCCTACTGGTTCGAGCATGTGACACCGAACGGGTCGGCGAAGCCGCAGCTGGTCATCCCCTATACGCTCGACGCCAACGACATGCGCTTTGCCACGCCGCAGGGCTTCAACTCCGGCGACCAGTTCTTTGCCTATCTCAGGGATAGTTTCGACACGCTCTATGCCGAGGGCAAGGCAGGGCGGCCGCGCATGATGAATATCGGCCTGCACTGCCGCCTGGTTGGGCGGCCGGGCCGGGTCGCGGCACTGAAGCGCTTCATCGACTACGTCAAATCACACGACAAGGTCTGGCTGGCACGGCGCATCGACATTGCAAAACATTGGCAGGAGACGCATCCGTTCCGGTTGCCGGCATTGCGCCCGTCGAAAATGGAATTCGAGGCCTTCGTCCACGCATTCGGCGGCGTCTTCGAACATTCGCCGTGGATTGCCGAGCGCGCCTACGAGTTGGAACTCGGCCCGGCGCATGACAGTGCCGGCGGCCTGCACAACGCGCTCTGCCGCGTCTTTCGCGCGGCCAGCGAGGCCGAGCGGCTTTCCGTGCTCAATGCCCACCCCGACCTTGCCGGAAAACTGGCGCAGGCCAAGCGGCTAACCGCGGAATCCTCCAGGGAACAGGCTTCGGCCGGGCTAGACGCGCTGACCGACAACGAGCGCGAGCTGTTCGCAAAGCTCAATGCCGCCTACGTCACCGGTTTCGGTTTCCCGTTCATCATTGCAGTGAAGGGCAAGACCAAGGAGGACATCCTGGCCGAGTTCGAAACGCGTATCGGCAACAGCCGCGATGTCGAATTCGAAACCGCCTGCAGACAGGTCGAGCGCATCGCGCTGCTTCGTCTCAAGGACATGCTTCCACAATAGGCTTTGGCTGCCGCGATGGGCCCTGGCTTCCGCAACAGGCTTGAATTTATGGATATGATGAAAATGGCCGAGCGAACCTATTATGCGCCGCAGGGCGGACATCCCGGCCAGAGTGAATTGCTGACCGGACGCGCCGTGTTCACACAGGCCTATGCCGTAATCCCCAAAGGCGTGATGCAGGACATCGTCACCAGCGCCTTGCCGTTCTGGGATGGGACACGGGTCTGGGTGCTGTCGCGGCCGCTGTCGGGTTTTGCCGAGACGTTTTCGCAATACATCGTCGAGCTCGCGCCCGGCGGCGGCAGCGACCGGCCAGAACCGGATGATGATGCCGAGGGCGCGATATTCGTGGTTGAAGGCGAGCTGAGCGTGTCGCTAGCCGGAAAGAAGCATGTGCTCAGGCCGGGCGGGTTCGCGTTTCTGCCGCCAGCGAGCGGGTGGACGGTGCGCAACGAAAGCGGCGCTGCCGTCCGCTTCCACTGGATCCGAAAGGGTTACGATGCGGTCGACGGCATCGAGCTGCCGCAAGCGTTCTTCGCCAACGAACAGGATATCGTACCGACGCCGATGCCAGGTACCGAAGGCCGCTGGGCAACAACGCGCTTCGTCGATCCTGAAGACATCCGCCACGACATGCATGTCACCATCGTGACGCTCGAGCCTGGCGCGGTCATTCCCTTCGCCGAGACGCATGTCATGGAGCACGGGCTTTATGTGCTGGAGGGCAAGGCGGTCTACCGTCTCAACCAGGACTGGGTCGAAGTCGAGGCCGGCGACTATATGTGGCTGCGCGCCTTCTGCCCGCAGGCTTGTTATGCCGGCGGGCCAGGCAAATTCCGCTACCTCCTCTACAAGGACGTGAACCGCCACGCCAAGCTCGGCGGTGTGGGCATCGAGGGTCGCGCGCGGTGATCCGCATCGTCGCGCGGCCGCTGACCCGCGAGAATTTCGCCGAATTCGGCGACGTCATCGATATGGGCGGCGACAACCATTATCCGATCAATGGCGGCAAGGCCGAGCGCTATCACGATCTCGCCACCGCTGAAGCACGAGGGCCGAATGCGCACGTGCTGATCTCGATGGTGCGTGGCACGCCCTATGAGCTGCCGTTGAAGCTTACCATGGTCGAGCGCCATCCGTTTGGCAGCCAGGCCTTCATTCCGCTGTCACCACGGCCGTTCCTGGTCATCGTCTGCCATGACGGCGAGGAAGGCCCGGGCGAGCCGCATGCGTTCATCACCGCGCCCGGGCAAGGCGTCAACTATCCGCGCAATTTGTGGCACGGCGTGCTGACGCCGATCGGCGAGCCCCAGGACTTCCTGGTCGTCGACCGGGGCGGCGACGGCTCCAACCTCGAAGAGTGCCACTTCTCGCACGCCTATGAGATTCATCTTCCCGACGGGAGCCGGTGATGGCTGACATTTCGCTGATCGACCGCCTGCTCGACGTCATCGAGCACGACATCGTGCCGAAGACGGCGAAGGGTGTCGCGCATGGCAACAAGCTGTTCGGCGCGGCGATCCTGCGCAAGGACGACAGCTCGCTGGTGCTTGCCGAAACCAACAATGAGACGGAAAACCCGCTGTGGCACGGCGAGGTGCATTGCCTGAAGCGCTTCTACGAAATGCCGAAGGCCGAGCGCGTCGACACCGCGGATGCCATCTTTCTCGCCACGCACGAACCTTGCTCGCTCTGCCTGTCGGCGATCACCTGGACCGGCTTCGACAATTTCTACTATCTGTTCAGCCACGAGGATTCGCGCGACAGTTTCGCTATCCCGCACGATTTGAAGATCCTGAAAGAGGTCTTCACCCTCGATCCCGGCGGCTACAATGCCGAGAATGCCTATTGGAAGAGCTTTTCGATCCGCAGACTGGTACGATCGCTGTCGGGGCCTGAGCGCGAGCGGCTGGAGGCGCGGATCAGCGCCATCTCGGCAATCTACGACGAACTGTCCGGCGCTTACCAGGCGAGCAAGGCCGAAAACGACATCCCGTTGAATTGACGCGGATTGACCAGCCGAATTCGTTGGCTGGCCCACGACGACATCCTGCGGACTCCATCATCTGGCGCTCCTGGAGTCTGCCGGCATGAAAATCGTCACTGAATTCCCACGAAAGATCGTCGAATTTCCGGATATGGGGATCGTCATGCCGGACGGCTGCCGGCTGTCGGCGCGGGTGTGGATGCCGGCCGATGCCGCCGACGATCCGGTGCCGGCAATCCTCGAACATCTCCCCTATCGCAAGCGCGACGGCACGATCTATCGTGATCAGCTGACGCATCCCTATTTCGCAGGCCACGGCTACGCCTCGATCCGCGTCGACATGCGCGGCAATGGCGATTCCGAAGGGCTGATGGACGACGAATATTCCGAGCAGGAATTGCAGGACGCTTGCGACGTCATCGCCTGGGCGGCGGCGCAGCCCTGGTGCAACGGCAATGTCGGCATGATGGGCATTTCGTGGGGCGGCTTCAACTGCCTGCAGGTAGCAGCCAAGCAGCCGGCGGCGCTGAAGGCAGTCATCAGTCTCTGTTCGACAGTCGACCGCTACGCCGACGACATCCACTACAAGGGCGGCTGCCTGCTGATCGAGAATTTCGGCTGGGCTTCGACCATGCTGTCCTATTCGTCGCGGCCGCCGGATCCGTTGCTGGCCGGCGACAACAGATGGCGCGACCTGTGGCTGACCCGGCTGGAGAACCAGCCCTTCCTGGCGCCGCTGTGGTTGAAGCACCAGCATCGCGACGCCTATTGGAAGCGCGGCTCGATCTGCGAGGACTATCCGGCCATCCATGCCGCGGTGCTGTCGATCGGCGGCTGGCATGATGGTTATCGCAATACGATTTCCCATCTCGCCGCCAATATCGAGGCGCCGGTCAAGGGCATCGTCGGCCCGTGGATCCACAAATACCCGCACTACGCCACGCCCGAACCGCGCATCGGCTTCCTGCAGGAGGCGTTGCGCTGGTGGGACCGCTGGCTGAAGGACCTCGACACCGGCGTAGAGGCCGACCCGGCCTACCGAGCCTATGTGATGGACAGCGTGCGTCCGGCGCGCTGGCATCCCGAGCGGCCCGGCCGCTGGGTCGCTGAATCGGAATGGCCGTCACCCAACATCAAGACGCAAGAGGTTGAGCTTATGGCTGAAGGCAACCACGCTATCGTCGCTTCGCCGCAAAACTGCGGCCTTGCCGGTGGCGAATATTTCCCCTTCACCTTTGGACCGGAACTGCCGGGTGACCAGCGCCCCGACGATGCGCTGTCGGTGTGTTTCGACCAGCCGGTGCTGAACGAAGCGATCGACATCGTCGGTGCTCCCGAAGTTGCGGTCAGGGTCTCGGCGGACCGGCGCCAGGCGAACATCGCGGTTCGGCTGTGCGACGTCCATCCGGACGGAGCGTCGGAGCTGATCTCCTACGGCGTGCTCAACCTGACGCATCGCAACTCGCACGAATTTCCCGAAGCGCTGGTGCCCGGCGAAATCGTCAACGCCCGGGTGGTGCTCGACCAATGCGCCTATCGCGTGCCGGCCGGTCACCGCTTGCGTGTGGCCATTTCCAACAGCTATTGGCCGATGATCTGGCCGTCGCCGGAGCCGGTCCGGCTGGAATTGTCGGCCGCGACATTGATGCTGCCGCTGCGCCCGCTGGCGCCAGGTGACGAAGTGGTCTTCCCCGCTCCCGTGGGCGCCACGCCCTGGGCAACCGAAACGGTCCGCGCCGCCAATTCCGAGCGTCATGTCGATCGCGACGAAAAGACCGGAATGATCACGCTTTCTATCGTCGACGATTTTGGTGAGGTGCGCGACCTGGAGCATGGCCTCGTCCACGGGAGCATCGCCAGAGAGACATGGGCGATCCATCCTGACAATCCGCTGTCAGCCTTGGGCAAGACGCATTGGACCCAGACGCTGTCGCGAAATGAATGGTCGGTGCGCACCGAAACCTTCGGCGAAATGCGCTCCGACGCGCAAAGCTTCATGGTTAGCGCCAGAATTGAAGCCTATGACGGCGAGAAGCTGGTCTTCGAGCGCAACTTCGAGGAGAAAATCCCGCGGGTACTGCTTTGAGCGCTTATAGCGATTGGTCCAATTGCGACGCACGATTTACGCCACGGCATGTCGCATTCGGTCTTGCTTACTGCTTTCCCTTACGGTCATTATTCTCCCGATTGAAATGAGAAAAAACGACCATAAGGTCGGACCAACAGAGTGAGGAACTCAACATGTCGAACGAACTGGAATATCTGAGCCGGCGCGTTGCGTCCGGCAAGCTGAGCCGTCGCGATTTTCTCGGCCGGGCGGCAGCGCTCGGCGTCACCGCAACCTTCGCCAATTCGCTGCTTTCCAGCGCTTCCCGCGCGGCGGGTCCGGTCAAGGGCGGCACGCTCAAGGCCGGCCTCGTCGGCGGCTCTTCAGCCGACAGCCTCGATCCGGCGCTGTTCATGACCCAGGTGCCGTTCGCCTTCGGCAAGATGTGGGGCGAACTGATCGTCGAGCTGTCTCCCGAAGGCAAGCTCGAGAACCGCATTGCCGAGGAGATCGGCTCGTCGGACGACGCCAAGACCTGGACGCTGAAGATCCGCGACGGCGTCGAATTCCACAATGGCAAGACGGTGACCGCCGAGGACGTGGCCGCCACCCTCGAACGCCATTCGGACGAGAAGTCGAAGTCGGGCGCGCTCGGTTACATGAAGGGCATCGAGAGCATCAAGGCCAGCGGCAAGGAAGTGGTGCTGACGCTGAAGGAAGCCAATGCCGACCTTCCCTATCTGCTCAGCGACTACCATCTGATCGTCCAGCCCAATGGCGGCAAGGACAAGGCCGACGCCGGCATCTCGGCCGGGCCTTACAAGATCACCACCAACGAGCCCGGCGTGCGTCATGGCGGCGAGCGTTTCGCCAACTACTGGCAGGGCGACAAGATGGGCCATGCCGACCAGGTCGAGGTCATCGTCATCAACGACGCCACGGCGCGAACGGCCGCCCTGCAGGGCGGCCAGGTCAACATGATCAACCGCGTCGAGCCGAAGATCGTCGACCTGATCAAGCGTCTACCCGGCGTCACCATCCGCAACCATGCCGGCCCTGGCCACTACGTCTTCATCATGCACTGCAACACGGCCCCGTTCGACAACAACGATCTGCGCATGGCGCTGAAGCTGGCGATCGACCGCGAGGAGATGCTCGACAAGATCCTCAGAGGCTATGGCACGCTGGGCAACGACTTCCCGATCAATGCGGCATACCCGCTGTTTTCCGACGATATCGAGCAGCGCAAATACGATCCCGACAAGGCAAAGTTCCACTTCAAGAAGTCGGGCCATGACGGCTCAATCTTACTCAGAACATCGGACGTCGCCTTCCCGGGCGCCGTCGACGCCGCGCAGCTCTATCAGCAGAGCGCGGCCAAGGCCGGCATCACGCTGGAGATCAAGCGCGAGCCGGGCGACGGCTACTGGAACGAAGTCTGGAACAAGCAGCCCTTCTGCGCTTCCTACTGGGGCGGACGCTCGACCCAGGACCAGATGTATTCGACCGCCTACCTGTCGACGGCCGACTGGAACGACACACGGTTCAAGCGTCCGGATTTCGACAAGATGGTGCTGGCGGCACGCGCCGAGCTCGACAACACCAAGCGCAAGGCGATGTATCGCGACATGGCGATGCTCGTTCGCGACGAGGGCGGCCTCATCCTGCCGATGTTCAACCAGTTCATCGACGCGACGGGCGCCAAGGTTGCCGGCTGGGTGGACGATCCGCATCAGGAGCTGATGAACGGATACGCTCTGGCAAAGTGCTGGCTCGAAGCCTGAGCCCGGCCTTGCGGATATGTCCTCACCCATCGTGAAACTGGTGGCCCAGCGCATTGCGCTGGGCATTCTCCTGCTGTTGGCCGTATCGGTCCTGATCTTCGCCGGCACCCAGATCCTGCCCGGCGACGTCGCGCAAGCCATCCTCGGACAATCGGCGACGCCGGAGTCGCTCGCCAATCTGCGCGAGCAGCTCGGTCTCAACGACCCGGCCTTTATCAGGTATTTTCGCTGGCTCGGCGGCGTGCTGACTGGCAATCTCGGCACCGCGATGTCGAGCGGTCAGGATATTGCGACCTCGATCAAGGGGCGGTTGTGGAACACGCTGTTCCTCGCCTTCTGGGCGGCGGTCGTGGCGGTGCCGCTCGCGATTATCCTCGGGCTGATCGCGGTGCGTTATCGCAATGGCTGGGTCGACAAACTGATCTCCGGACTGGCGCTCGCCTCGACATCGTTTCCGGAATTCTTCATCGGCTATGTGCTCGTTTATTTCTTTGCCGTGAAATACCAAATCTTCCCGGGCATCTCGACCGTCTATGACGGAATGCCTTTCGGCGAGCGCATGCAGGCGATCGCGCTGCCGACGGCGGCGCTGACCCTGGTGGTGCTCGCCCACATGATGCGCATGACGCGCGCCGCAATCCTCAACGTCATGCAGTCGGCCTATGTCGAAACCGCAGAGCTCAAGGGGCTTTCGGCATTCGCGGTCATCCGCAGGCATGCCTTCCCCAATGCGATTGCGCCGATCATCAATGTCGTCATGCTCAATCTCGCCTATCTCATCGTCGGCGTCGTCGTCGTCGAAGTGATCTTCGTCTATCCGGGCATGGGCCAATATCTCGTCGACCACGTCACCAAGCGCGACGTGCCGGTGGTGCAGGCGGTCGGCCTGATCTTCGCCGCTGTTTACATCAGCCTGAACATCATTGCGGACATAGCGGCGATCGTCGCCAATCCGCGCCTCAGACATCCGAAATGAGGGGGCGGGTATGCTCGTCATAAAACGCATCCCCATCCCGGCGCTGATCGGACTGGTGCTGACCGCATTGTTCGTGCTGGCGGCGATCTTTGCTCCGTGGATTGCACCGCACGGCAATGGCGAGATCGTTGGCGACGTGTGGGAGCCGATGTCGGCCACACATTGGCTGGGCACCGACAATCTGGGCCGCGATCTGTTGTCGCGCATGATCTACGGCGCCCGTATCACCCTGTTCATCGCGGTGCTGGCCACCGCACTGTCGTTCTCGCTCGGCGCTATCCTCGGCTTCTCTGCAGCGGTTTTCGGTGGCTGGTTCGACACGCTTCTGTCGCGCCTCGTCGATCTCCTGATGTCGATCCCGACACTGATCATGGGCCTCGTCGTGCTCTCGGTGCTGCCAACCAATCTGGTGACGCTGATCCTGGTGATGGGCATTCTCGACTCGACCCGCGTCTACCGCCTGTCGCGGGCGGTGGCGGTCGACATTAACGTCATGGATTACGTCGAGGCGGCCAAGCTGCGCGGCGAAGGCAGCGGCTGGATCATCTTCCGCGAGATCCTGCCCAATGCGCTGTCCCCGCTGGTTTCGGAACTCGGCCTGCGCTTCATCTATGCCGTGCTGTTCCTGTCGACGCTGTCCTTCCTCGGCCTTGGCGTGCAACCGCCTAGCGCCGACTGGGGCGGCATGGTCAAGGAAAACAAGGACGGCATCGTCTTCGGAATTGCGGCGGCACTGATCCCGGCGGCGGCGATCGCCGCGCTGGCGATTTCCGTCAATCTTGTCGCCGACTGGGTGCTCAACCGCACGACAAGCCTGAAGGGAGGACGCGGATAATGGCTGACAAGCAACCGAGGCCCGGGCAACCGAAGCCCGGGCAACCGAAGTCCAGCGTGCTGCTCGACATCCGCAATCTGCGCATCGAGGCCACGGTATATCCGCCGGGCGAGGCGCCGAAGAATATCGTGCTGGTGCACGATGTCTCGCTGACGCTCGAAAAGGGCAAGGTGCTCGGATTGATCGGCGAGTCCGGCGCCGGCAAATCGACCATCGGCCTGTCGTCGATGGGTTATGGCCGGGGCGGGGTGCGCATCACAGGCGGCGAGGTCATCCTCAACGGCCGCGACATCCTGAAGGGCGGCAACGAAGGGTTCCGCAAATTGCGCGGCCGCGAGGTCTGCTATGTCGCGCAATCGGCGGCAGCGGCCTTCAATCCGGCGCACAGGCTGATGGACCAGGTGGTCGAGGCAGCACTGCTGCACGGCACGGCGACGCGGGCCGAAGCCGAAAAGCGAGCCGTCGCGCTGTTCAAGAAGCTCAGCCTGCCGAACCCCGAAAGCATCGGCGAGCGCTTCCCCCACCAGGTGTCGGGCGGTCAGCTGCAGCGCGTGATGACGGCAATGGCGCTGTGCTCGGAGCCCGACCTGATCGTCTTCGACGAGCCGACCACGGCGCTCGACGTGACGACGCAGATCGACGTCTTGGCGGCGATCAAGGATGCCATCCGCGACACGCATGTCGCGGCGCTCTACATCACCCACGATCTTGCCGTCGTCGCCCAGGTATCGGACGAGATCATGGTGCTGCGCCACGGCCGGCTGGTCGAATGGGGCGGCACGCGCCAGATCATCAAGGAGCCGCGCCAGGAATACACCAACGCGCTGGTTTCGGTGCATGAGATCGAACATCAGGAGCAGAAGCCCGGCACGAGCCCGTTCCTGTCGGTCAAGAACATCACCGCCGCCTATGGCCGCAGCCACATCAAGGTGTTGAAGAACGTCTCGGTCGATATTTTCCCGGGCCAGACGCTGGCGGTGGTCGGCGAGTCCGGCTCCGGCAAATCGACGCTGGCGCGCGCCATCACCGGCCTCTTGCCGCCCGAACAAGGCACCGTCACCTTCGACGGGCGGCCGCTCGCCAACCGGCTTGCCGACCGGCCAAAAGAGGATCTGCGCCAATTGCAGATGATCTACCAGATGGCCGATGTGGCGATGAACCCGCGCCAGACGGTCGGCACTATCATCGGCCGGCCGCTGGAATTCTATTTTGGGATGCGCGGGCGCGAGCGCGACAAACGCGTCGCCGAACTGCTCGACAAGATTGAAATGGGCAAAGGCTATATCGACCGCTATCCGGCCGAGCTTTCGGGCGGCCAGAAGCAGCGCGTCTGCATCGCCCGCTCGCTCGCCGCCAAGCCGAAGCTGATCATCTGCGACGAGGTGACCTCGGCGCTCGACCCGCTGGTCGCCCATGGCATACTGGAGCTGCTGCTCGGGCTGCAGAAAGAGGAAAACGTCGCCTATCTGTTCATCACCCACGACCTGGCCACGGTCAAGTCGATCGCCGATTCAATCGCGGTGATGTATCGCGGCGAGGTGGTGCGCTACGGCGCCACGAGCACCGTGCTGACGCCACCCTTCGATGCCTACACCGATCTTTTGCTGTCGTCGGTGCCCGAAATGGAGATCGGCTGGCTGGAAAAGGCGATCAAGGGACGGCGCATGGCCAGCGCGGGAAATTAGACACTCCCGTGGCGCTCAAGACAAAACTTTTGGTCATCATCCTCGACGGCGTGCCTTACCGGAACTGGCGGCGGCTGATGGGCAATCTCGAAGGCTGGGTGCAATCAGGCGAAGCCCGCGTATGGAAAATGCGCTCCGTCCTGCCGTCGACCTCGGCATCCTGCTACGCCTCGATCCACACCGGCGTGCCGCCCCAAGTGCACGGTATCCTGTCGAACGAGAACCGGTTTCGCGTCGAACAGCCGGACATTTTTTCCGAAGTCAGCAGGGCCGGCGGCACGACGGGTGCGGTCACCCATTCCTACTGGTCCGAATTCTTCCGGGCCTATCCGTTCGACCTGGTCGAGGACATGGAGTTCGACGAGCCGGGCGGGCCGATCGGCCACGGCCGGTTCCACACCATGACCGGCTATAATGCCAGGAACCAGATGACGCCGAGCGACGTCGACCTGTTCGCTACCTTGACCATGCTGACCAGGCGCTACGGCATCGACTACGGCATCCTGCACAGCTGCACGCTGGACTCGATGGGCCACCGCTTCGGCCATGACTGCCATGAGATGGATCATGCCGTCTATGCAATGGACGCCATGCTCGCCGGCTTCCTGCCGCGCTGGCGGGAGGCCGGCTACGAGGTGATCGTCACCGCCGATCATGGCCAGACCGATCGCGGCCATCATGGCGGCCACGACGAGGAGATGCAGGATTTCGCACTTTACTACTTCGGATCCGGCGAGGGTCCGGAAGCCAAGACGCTGCTCGATCAGCTGCAGCTCGCGCCAACGGTGCTTGCGCGCCTCGGCGTGCCGGTGCCGGCGACGATGAAGGCAAAGCCATTTCTCGACTGATTGGTGCCTGGCCTGCTTTGCTTGCGGAGAACATAAAGCCGGTCGAAATGCGCGACGCCAAATGGAGGCCAGATACAGGAGTCAAAGTTCGAGACAGACCTTGCCAAAATGCTTTTGGGACTCGTAGTGCTTGAAGGCATTGGCGATCTCCTGCAGGGGAAAACCGCGGTCGATCGCAGGCTTCAAACGGTTGGCCTCTATGGCACGGATCATGTCGTTCTGGTCTGCCCCGCTGCCAATCGAGATTCCGCTGGTCCTAATCTGATTGGAAAACAGGGCCGGGATCGAAACTTGCCCGGCAAAACCAGTCAAGACACCGATCAGTGCGATGTGGCCGCCCATCCTGCATGCTGTTATCGACTGCGCCAACGTGCCGGGCCCGCCAACCTCGATCACATGATCGACGCCGCGTCCGTCCGTCAAAACCCTTACCTTCTGGCCCCAATCCGGCACTGCCTTGTAATTGACGACAATGTCGGCTCCAAATCGCTTTAACTTTTCCAGCTTCTCCTCCGATGAGGAGGTGGCAATAACCCGAGCGCCTGCAATTTTTGCGAATTGCAGCGCGAACAGCGATACACCGTGCCAAGGACCAGCACCGTATCACCAGGCTTCACCTGGCCGCACACCATCAGGGCTTTCCAGGCGGTGACGCCGGCACAAGTAAGCGTTGCCGCCTCCACATGCGTGAAGTCTGCCGGTGCCCTTGTGAAGGCATGCCAGGGCATGCACGCATACTCGCGGGCATAGCCGTCAACATCATCTCCCAATTCGCCCTTCTTATTGGCTGGCGTCGGTTCGCCTGTCAGCCAATGGGGCCAATAGGTGCTGACGACGGCATCTCCGACCTTGAATTCTTGGACATCGTCTGAGACCGCAACCACCTCTCCGGCGCCATCGGACAGCGGGATACGGCCATCGGCGCACGGTTTCTTTCCCAGCGCCACCATACTGTCGTGGAAATTCAACGAACACGCTCGTATCCTGACAAGCAACTCACCCGGCCCTGGTTCTGGGCAATCTTCCTCGACCAGCTTGAGATTTTCCAAGCCTCCCGGCGCTTTCAGCCTAATCAATCTCATGGAAAGCTCCTTCCGACCGCGCAAGGCTTCATGCGCCCCACCACTCGCGTGGACGCTTGACCGCGTCGAACACCGCCATGGGCGACTGATCCACGAGAATCGCGGCCGCAAAGCTGTTGTTGGTCATAACATTTCGTTTCTTCAGGCTGGATTGCCATTTGCGATCGGGACCTTAGTCGCCCGGCAGCGGACTGTTGAGTTACAAAACTGTCGGGAATCCCTGCACGGCGATGGCGTCCAATTACGCCTCGCCCGAGGCTGAACGACTGCACCTTACCCGATGGTTATGAGCCGCCTTGTGGCCGCCGTCATTGCGAGCCTGACGGCCGAGACAGTATCGCTAAAAAGGGGGAGAACGGTACACTCTGGCAACCTCTCCGCTCTTCGGTTAGCCTCCGCAAATATCCGGCGGAGGCGGTGAACCCTTTTTGGGCCGATCAGCGACAGATGCCCGAAGTGGAGATCGGCGGGCTGGAGAAGGCGATCAAGGGACGGCGGATGGCAAGCGCGGGAAATTGAGCACCTAGGGATTCCCTCGCGTCACGGGAAATGCCGAGGATCGGTGCGCGGATCACGTGCGAGAACGGGTACTTTCGGGAGGTCACGTCGCGGCGAGCTTTGCGAGCCGGCGATAATCGCAATCCACCAGATTGGGGAGGCGCTGAAGTTCCTCGACATCAAACCACCGGATCTCGGTGTGTTCCTCGCAAATGTTGCTTGGATCCCCGCCTTCCCAGCCGATGACCTTGAAAACGTGGTGCAACGCCTTCCCATAGAGCTCGGGATGGCGCTCTCCAATGCACCGCATCCAACCGAAATCTGTTGGCGTCACTCCAATTTCTTCCTGAATCTCGCGAACGAGTGCCTCTTCCAGCGTCTCTCCGGCTTCAACGCGGCCGCCGATCGTGTCCCAATGCCCAGGCCACGCGCTCTTCCAGGCAGCGCGAAGACCCATCAAGACCTTCCGGTCGTGGTTCACCAGCAATGCACCGACCGTAACTGTGGGATTCCTGATCATTTGCGGAGCGTATTCGCTGCAGCGATGTTTGCAAAGGCGGCGTCTTCCCTCCCCCGCAGGGAGAAGGAGAAAGCGCACCTCTGGCAACCTCTCCGCTCTTCGGTTAGCCTCCGCAAATATCCGGCGGAGGCGGTGAACCTTTTTGGGCCGATCAGCGACAGAGCAGGCAGGAGCCAGGCGGCTCGACCGGCGATGACAGCCGCGGAGACCGATCGCGCGCTCGTCGAGCGGGTCGCGAAGGGCGACCGTGCAGCCGTGCGGCTCCTGTTCATGCGCCACCACGCGCGGGTCTACCGCTTCGTGGCACGCCAGACGGGATCGGAACTGATGGCCGACGATATCGCGAACGAGGTGTTCCTCGAGCTCTGGCGGCAGGCGCCGGCCTTCGAGGGGCGCTCGGAGGTCTCGACATGGCTGCTCGGCATTGCCCGCTTCAAGGCGCTGTCCCTGCTACGCAAGAAGAAGGAAGACTGGATCGACGACGATGACGCGGCCCAGGTCGCCGACGGTGCCGACACGCCGGAAGTCGTGACGATGAAGGAAGACAAGGCCGCTGCCTTGCGACGCTTCATCGATGCCATGCCGGAAGAGCATCGCACGGTGATCGACCTTGCCTATTATCACGGGCAATCGGTGAGCGAGATCGGCGAGGTGCTCGGTATTCCGGTCGCCACGGTCAAGACCAGGATGTTCTACGCCCGCAAGAAACTCGGCGAAGCTCTCAAGGCCGCCGGTTACGACAGGGGGTGGCCATGAGCGCCGCTGAAAAAATGTCACGCCGCGACGAAATGGAAATGCTGCTGCCGTTTTATCTGAACGGCTCGCTGGAAGGCGCCGAGCTGGAAGCCATCGAGGAATGGCTGGAGAGCGATCCGGCGGCGATGGCCGCGCTTGGCGAGGCCGAGGCCGAATTCTCCGGCACTGCTGCCGCAAACGAGGCAATCCGCCCGCCGGCCGATGCGCTCAGCCGCTTTGCCAAGGCGCTCGACGCCGAGGCCGGCCCGGCCCGCGCGCCGGCGGCGTCGCCCTGGTTGGCGCAGGCCTGGAGCCGCTTCATGGCGGTGCCGGCCGGCGTCGCCTGGGCGGCGGCCGCGGTGCTGCTGGCCCTGGTCGTCGCGCAATCCTTTGTGCAGACCGGCAACAGAGGTGGCGACTTCGAGATTGCCGGATCGGAAGACGATCTGGCCAAAATGCCGTTTGCACTTGTGAAGTTCAAACCGGATGCGAAGCTGTCCGATATCGTCGCTTTTCTCGACCAGAACCAGTTGAAGATCGCCGGCGGGCCGACCGCCGACGGTGTCTTCCGCCTCGGCGTTCCGGCCAAGACCGCCGCCGACTATCAGAAGCTGCTTGGCCTTATTGCCGCCCAGCCTTTCACCGAAGCTGCCCTGGAGGGAAGGAAACCGGCTGATGGCGGCTAAGGCGGTCATTCGATTGACGGCGGCGATGACAATCTTCGCCACGTCCGCGATGGCGCAGACCAACGACCCGAACCTCACCCAGGCGGAGATCGACTGCCTGAACCGGGCAAGTGCCGCCGGCACCGACTGCGCCAAGGACGGCGACGACGGGAAGGATAGCGGCGGCAAAACGCCGGCTAAGGCTTCAACGGTGAGTGCCGTGTTTCTTCCCGCGCTGATCGTCGACTTGTTCCCCAATCCTGCCGTAGTCACCGAGGCGCCGATACCTCCCGGCAATACTGCGGCCCCGCCGACCGCTCCGCCTTCGGGCCTGCCGGCAATACCGGCGGCCGCGCCGGGCGGTCCGGTCGTAGCACCCACCGATCTTGTCGCAACCGAGCCGCCGCGCGCCGTGATCGGCGATTTCGTGCCCGACGAGGTGCTGGTCACGGTCAATGGCGATGCCGGCGCGGTCCAGCAGATCGCCGCCTCGTTCGGCCTCGAAATACGCTCGCAGCGGCAGTCGCGGCTGCTCGGCAACACGCTGGTGCGCTTCGGCATTCCCGATGGCCGCCCAGTCGGCGTCGTGCTGGCGCAGCTTGCCGCCGACGGCCGCACTTTGCGGCGTGAGGCCAACCACGTCTATTCGCTGCAGCAGGCGGCCAGCATCGTCAATTATGCGTTCGAGCGCATCGCGCTCGACGCCAAGGAAGCCAGCGGCGAGAATGTCCGCGTCGGCGTCATCGACACCGGCATCGACGACAGCAATCCCGCGCTCTCCGGTGTCATCGCCGAGCAGTTCGATGCCATGCCCGACGTGCCGATCAAGGCGCGCGACCACGGTACTTCGGTCGATGGACTGATCGCCGGCACCGGCGCGTTCAAAGGCATGGCGCCGGGCGCCAGGATCTATCACGCCCGCGCCTTCGAGGGCGGCAAGTCGACCATGGACGTCATCCTTTCGGCGCTCGACTGGGCGGCGGAGCAGGATGTCCGTATCATCAATATGAGCTTCGTCGGCCCGAAGAACGACCTGCTCGGCATCGCCTGCCGCAATGCTCGCGCGCTTGGCATCGTGCTGGTCGCGGCCGCCGGCAATAACGGGCCGAAGGCGCCCTATGGTTATCCGGCCGCCTTCGACGGCGTGATCGCGGTGACGGCCACCGATGCCAAGGACGGGCTGATGCCGCAGGCCAATCGCGGCGCCTACGTCTTCATCTCCGCTCCCGGCGTCGAGATGGTGGCGCCAAGCGGCGCCGGCTCGGATGTGGTGACCGGGACGTCCTTTGCAGCGGCGATCGTGACCGGCGCGGTCGCCAACCTGTTGCATGCCGCGCCCGACCGTTCGGCCGACTGGGTCGAGAAAGCACTGGCCGCCACGGCAAAGGATCTCGGCCCCAAGGGGCGGGACAATGATTTCGGCTTTGGGCTGCTGGACACCAAGGCGGCCGAGGCGGCCAAGGACTAAGTCTCGTGTTTGAACCGAGCCGTCTCATAACGCTATCGCGAAACTTGTCTCACGCCGTGCTATAATGACCAAGCCAACCTGCACTACGCCGCCGTAGGGAAAATGCTTCACCGCTGCGGGCGCACAGAATGTAGACCTGTGGTCGCCAGTCCGGATCAGAAAATAAAAACGACAGGGAGGATGACGTGTCCCTCGACGCCAGTGGCTTCGATCAAGCAGTTGAAGAATACCACCTGGCTCTGGATGAGTTCATGAAAGGAAACCCCGCGCCAGCGAAGAAGCTCTTTTCCCAACGAGACGATGTAACACTGGGCAATCCCTTTGGCCCTTTCGCTCATGGATGGAAGCAGGTCGTTGAGACGATGGAGCAAGCGGCATCGAACTACAGGGACGGCGACGCTAGCGGCTTCGAGAACATAGCGAAGTGTGTGACGTCTGAGCTGGCATACATCGTCGAAGTGGAGCGGCTCAGGTCCAAGGTTGGCGGTCGGAGCGATGTCACGCCTCTTGCGTTACGCGCGACGAGCGTCTTTCGCCCAGAAGATGGTCTGTGGAAGATTGTGCATCGTCATGCCGATCCGATAACGACGGCTCAGCCGGCCGATTCGGTACTCCGCCGATAGCGGTTGTGGTATTGGGGAAGCGATCGATCTCCTTTGCTGCTGCAGCGCGGCTATTCTTCAGTCCGTTTTCTGCTAAGGGTTGGCCAGCGTCATCGGGCTCGCAAGGTCGGACGGCCGCTCTGGGTCGAACTCGGTCGCCGGGAGTGATCGAGTTTTGACCTTTACATCGGCGCGCCGGCCCTGGATGCCCTGACCACTGGTCGAACGGCCAGACCTCGCCGCGCGCGGCCTGCTCCGGCCAGAGATTCGCGACGCCAGCCGTTCGGCAATGCGCGCCGGCCAGGCGGATCGACTACGACGGCTCAAGTCGCGTTTTGCCGAGGACGCGCCAGAAAATAGAATGCGGCGATGTGCGTTATCATCAGCAGCGGTACGTAGATGATCGGGATCGCGTAGGTTGCGCCCAGTTCCCCCGCGCGGGCAGGAAGGCCGATCTGAATGGCGTGGTAATAGTCGACGATGAGGTCGACCGTCCCGACGACGTTGAAGGCGACGACCAACGGCCAGAAGAGCGGGCGTATCCTCACCGTGAGCAGCGCCAGCATGGCCAGCACGCCAGTCGCGAAATCGCCGTAGGCGGCAAACACGGCGAAATCGGCGGGCAGATTGGGGCTTACGACGCCCGGAACGATGAAGACGAGCCCGAAGAAGCGGAAGCTGTGCAGCGTAGCGATAGCACGTTGCGCTGCGACCCGGTCCATCGACCTGAGCCACGGCAAACCGTATGCGCCGAAGCAAAGCAGCCACGCGACATAGCCGAGAACAAGATGGGTTTGGAACACTATTTCCGTGGACATTTGGCCTTCTCTCAACAGTTGATTCACGCAGCTTTAAGCCCGCTACCGCAATTCGACTATCCGGTGTAATCACAACAACCTATGAAGCAGAACTACACAGTCCGACATGGTGCGCTGGAGGGCGTCGAGGCGTTCCTGGCCGTCGCCAGGCGCCGCAACTTCCGCCGTGCTGCCGCCGATCTCGGCGTGACGCCGTCCGCTGTGAGCCAAGCGGTGCGCGCGCTGGAAGCTCGCCTGGGTACGGCGCTGTTCGTCCGCACGACGCGGAGCGTCGGTTTGACCGAGCCTGGCCAGCGGTTCCTAGACCGTGCCGGCCCGGCATTCGAAGAGCTTGTCGCGGCCGGCGAGGCCGCCCGCGATATCGGCAAGCGGCCGACAGGTCTGCTGCGCCTGTCTGTGCCCCGCGCTATCGTGCCGCTGATGTTGGAGCCGCTGTTCGCGTCGTTCTGCAAAGCCTATCCTGAGATCGAACTGGAGATCGCCGTGAGCGACCAGATGGTCGATCTGGCGACCGGCGGGTTCGATGCCGGCATCCGCCTCGGCCAGCTCATCGCCGCCGACATGGTCGCGGTGCGGCTGACAGCGCCGTTCTCGTTCGTGGTCGTCGGCAGCCCTGATTATCTCGAGCACCACGGCCGTCCCGAGCGTGTCGACGACTTGCGCCACCACGCCTGCTTACGCTTGCGCCGCTCGAATGGCGCTATCGCGCCCTGGTCCTTCGTCGACGGCAATGGCGCGATCGAAGCGATCGTCTCAGGCCCGCTGATCGCGCACGACTATTCGACATTGGTCGGGGCTGCGACGCGGGGCGTTGGGCTGGCGCAGACACCACGACCACTCGCCGAAGGTCTGATAGAAGAAGGAAAACTCAAGTCGGTGCTGGACAGCATCGCCACGACGACGCCGGGTGTCTTCCTCTATCATCCAGGCAAGCGCCAAGTCCTGCCGAAGCTGCGCGCCTTCATCGATCACCTCAAATCTGCGGCCTGAGATCAGGACGCACTCGCTGGTGCTGGCCAACAGCCGCCAAGAGTCGACCTCGGCCGTTCAGAGTGATTGCCTCTAGGCCGGTGCGCCGGCGACCGATCCCCTGACCACCAGGTCGACCGGCCAGACCTCGCCGCGAGCCCCCTCCTCCAGGCCGGAAATCCGCGCCGCCAGCCGTTCGGCGATGCGCGCGCCGGCCAGGCGGATCGACGAACGCGTCGTCGACAGCGGCACCGAAAAATTCTCCGGCTTCAGCCAGGGAAAGACGTCGTCATGGGCGATCAGCGACAGGTCGCCCGGAATGGTCAGGCCGAGATCGCGCACCGCGCGCACCACGCCGAGCGCCATGATCAGGCTGGAGCAGGCGATCGCCGTCGGCGCGTCGCTTTGTTCCAGCAAGCGCCGGGCAGCGCGGTAGCCATTCTCCTCGGTCATGGTGAGGGAACAGACATGCTGATCACCAAGCACCAGGCCGCTTGCCGCTAGCGCGCGCCGAACGCCGCGCTCGCGGTGGATGGCGAAGGTCTCGCGATCGTCGCCATTGATCAGCGCCAGACGCCTGTGACCGAGCTGGACGAGAAGCCGCGCCGCCTCGTGGAAGGCGCCCTCATTGTCGATGTCGGTGAAGGGATAGTCGAAATCGAAGCCTTCGCTGCGGCCATGGACGATGAAAGGAATGCCGAGCGTATTGACCAGCGCCACCCGGCGGTCGGCCGGCCTCGGCGACGAGATATAGACCGCGTCGACCTGCCGGTTGGCGACAATACGGCGGTAGGTCGTCTCCTGGTCGTCGGCATCGGCCGGTGACAGCACCAGGTCGAGCTCGTGCGAACGCGCATAGTCGCCGAGGCCGGACAGGAACTCGACGAAATGCGGGTCGATGTCGACGGTCGTCCCCGTCGGCAGCACATAGCCGATCATGCCGGTCTTGCCGGTCGCCAGCCGGCGCGCGCTCGGATTGGGGCGATAGCCGTGACGCTTGGCGGCATCGACCACCCGCCGGCGCGTTTCCTCGTTGACTTCCGGGTAGCCGTTCAATGCGCGGCTGACCGTGGTCTGCGAAAGCGCCAGCATGTGGGAGAGCTGCTTGAGGTTCACCGGAGGCCTCCAAAACCTCAAAGCGCTTTTAATCTGAATCGAGCTGGCCGCTACGAACCGCCTTGCCGAGCGCAATGACCATACGCACGGTTCGGACCGGTTTGAAGCCGAATTTGCTGCTGCACCGCCAGAAAACTGTGCTGCAGCGCACTTTCGCTGGCACTCGGCCGCAGAAATTAAATCGATTAGCGTGGCTTTCTCTTGACTCCGGATCAATTCAGTGGCGTGATCAAAATCACCAAAGCGCTTTGGAAGACTCTACGAAAGGTTGCAGTTCCTTTCCGACTGAGTCACAGTCCTGCAGCGCCGGCGGACGGAATGGAGGTTTCGTTCGGTGTTTGTCACCACTGGGAGGGAATACCGATGAAGAAAATGCTTCTGCTGGGCGCTGCGTTTGCCACGCTCGCCCTGGCCATGCCGGCGCAAGCCGAACTGAAGTTCAAGCCGGGCGAAGATCCCCGTTTCAACTGGGCCAACTACGAGGAGCTCAAGAAGGTCGACCTCAAGGGCGAGACGCTGACGATCTTCGGACCGTGGCGCGGCGAGGACGAAGGGCTTGTCCGCACCGTTCTCGATTATTTCTCCGAAGCCACCGGCGCCGAGATCAAGTACTCCTCGTCGGAGAATTACGAGCAGCAGATCGTCATCGACACGCAGGCCGGCAGCCCGCCCAACATCGCCGTGCTGCCGCAGCCGGGTCTGATCCAGGATCTGGCATCGAAGGGGCTTTTGACGCCGCTCGGCGACGACACCGCCAACTGGGTCAAGGACAATTACGGCGCCGGCCAATCCTGGGTCGACCTCGGCACCTTCAAGGACAAGGACGGCAAGCCCGGTTTCTTCGCGTTCCCCTACAAGGCCGACGTGAAATCGCTAGTCTGGTACTCGCCGGATAATTTCGAGGAAGCCGGCTACAAGGTGCCGAAGACGCAGGAAGAGCTTGCCGAGCTCGAAAAGAAGATCATCGCCGACGGCGGCACGCCATGGTGCATCGGGCTTGGTTCGGGCGGCGCCACCGGCTGGCCTGCGACCGACTGGGTCGAAGACATCATGCTGCGCACCCAGACGCCCGAGACCTACGACAAATGGGTGAAGAACGAAATTCCGTTCAACGATCCGGCCGTGGTCAACGCCATCGACATTTTCGGCAAGATCGCGACCGACGACAAAATGGTCGAGGGCGGTGCAAAGGCGGTTGCGGCGACCGATTTCCGCGACAGCCCGAAGGGCCTCTTCTCGGTGCCGCCAAAATGCTATCTGCACCACCAGGCATCATTCATCCCGACCTTCTTCCCGCAAGGCACCAAGATCGGCGAGGATGCCGACTTCTTCTATTACCCGCCCTACGCCTCCAAGCCCGATCTCGGCACTCCGGTGCTGGGCGCCGGCACGCTCGCCATGATCACCAAGGATAGCAAGAGTGCCCGCGCGTTCATCGAATTCCTGAAGCTGCCGCTCGCTCATGAGATCTGGATGGCGCAGGGTGGCTTCGTGACGCCGTTCAAGTCGGTCAACAAGGACGCCTATGCCAGCGACGCGCTGAAGAAGCAGGGCGAAATCCTGGCCAACGCCTCGACCTTCCGCTTCGATGGGTCCGACCTGATGCCGGGCAAGATCGGCGCCGGCGCCTTCTGGACCGGCATGATCGACCTGGTCGGCGGCAAGTCCGCCCAGGACGTCGCCACCGATATCCAGAAAAGCTGGGACGCGATCAAGTAAGCGGCCGGCTTGAGTTCCCAATGTGATGCGGTCCGGGCCTCAAACGGCCCGGACCTTATCCGGTGCTTGGCGTCGCGTCGATTGTCGTGAGCACAACGCATTCCGGCATGATGCGCGCCCAGTGACCTGCTTTTCGGCTGGTCGCGCTCCAGACAACTGAATCGGCGCATGATCCCGTCGCCAAAGCCATTCTCGACTGGCGGATCCGTGCGCAGGGGGAGGGACCCATGGCGGCTCAGATTTTTTCGGCGATATTCGTCATCATCATCGGCGTGGGCGGCTGCGTCGCCTATTTCTGGGGCGCCAACAAGGCACTCGATACGATCTTTCCGGCACGCGGCGTTTCCGGCAAGGCGGCGATTAACAATCTGCGGCGGCAGGGGGTGATCCGGCCCTGGCTGTTCGTCGGGCCGGCGATGATCATCCTCACCATCTACCTGATCTACCCGGTGGTGGAGACGCTGAGGCTGTCGTTCCTCGATCGCGGCGGCGGCCATTTCGTCGGCTTGGCCAACTATCACTGGGCGTTCGGCGACCGCGAGTTCCGCAACTCGATCCTCAACAACATCATCTGGCTGGCAGTGGTGCCGGCCGCCTGCACCTTCCTCGGGCTGATCATCGCCGTGCTCACCGACAAGATCTGGTGGGGCACCATCGCCAAGAGCCTGATCTTCCTGCCGCTGGCCATCTCCTTCGTCGGCGCCAGCGTCATCTGGAAATTCATCTACGAGTATCGCGGCGACGGCCAGACGCAGATCGGTCTGCTCAACGCCATCATCCAGTATTTCGGCGGCCAGCCGCAGGTCTGGATATCGCTGCCGTTCTGGAACAACTTCTTCCTGATGGTCATCCTGATCTGGATCCAGACCGGCTTTGCCATGGTCATCCTGTCGTCGGCCTTGCGCGGCATTCCGGAAGAGACGCTGGAAGCCGCCGTCATCGACGGCGCCAATCCTTTCCAGATCTTCTGGAAGATCATGGTGCCGCAGATCTGGGGCACCATCGCCGTAGTCTGGACCACCATCACCATCCTGGTGCTGAAGGTTTTCGACATCGTGCTGACCATGACCAACGGCCAGTGGAACAGCCAGGTGCTGGCCAATCTGATGTTCGACTGGATGTTCCGCGGCGGCGGCGATTTCGGCCGCGGCGCCACCATCGCCATCATCATCATGATCGCGGTCATTCCGATCATGGTCTGGAACATCCGCCAGGCGAACAAAGAGACGGAAGGACATTGAGATGGCCGTGGCGACCGGAAAGTCCTTTGTCAGCCGTTTCGGCGTCCATATCGCCGTTTTCATCTTCGTTGCGATCTGGACGATCCCGACGCTCGGCATTCTGGTGTCGTCGCTGCGCGACAAGGACCAGATCATCGCTTCGGGCTGGTGGAACTCGTTCACCAGTTCCAGCCAAACGGAAGCCGGACGGCTGCCGCCCGCCTCGGCGCAAGTCGAGAAGGACGGCAAGTTCGTCCTGCAAGGCAATATCTTCGGCGACGGTCCGGCCCGCAACATCAGTGCCTTCGGCGTCAAGTCGGCAGCGCCGACGCAATATCCCGCCGGCACGACAGCCGATCTCGGGGACGGCGTGACCCTGCAGCTCAATGCCGACGGCAGTTTCGTCATGACCTCGCCGAAGGCTTTCGAAAGCGAACGCGGCCAGCGCGTCTATTACGCCTCGTCGGCGCCGCCGAAATTCACCACCGACAATTACGACACGGTGCTGTTTTCGGAAGGCATCGGCCGCTCCTTCATGAATTCGCTGACCGTCACCATTCCGGCGACCGTGATCCCGATCCTGATCGCCGCGTTCGCCGCCTACGCTTTGGCGTGGATGCGCTTTCCCGGCCGGGCGCTGCTCATCGCCGTCATCATCGGCCTCCTGGTCGTGCCGCTGCAGATGTCGCTGATCCCGCTGTTGAAGCTCTATAACGGCGTCGGCAGCTTCTTCGGCGTGCCGTCGAAGACCTATCTCGGCATCTGGCTGGCGCATACCGGGTTCGGCCTGCCTTTCGCCATCTATCTTCTGAGGAGCTATATCGCCGGCCTGCCACGCGAGATCATGGAATCGGCGCGCATCGATGGCGCCAGCGATTTCGAGATCTTCGTCAAGATCGTGCTGCCATTGTCGTTCCCGGTGCTGGCCTCGTTCGCCATCTTCCAGTTTCTCTGGGTGTGGAACGATCTGCTGGTGGCGATGGTTTTCCTCGGTACCGAGGGCGACCAGATCGTGCTGACCGCCAAGCTCAATGCGTTGCTCGGTTCGCGCGGCGGCGACTGGGAGATCCTGACGACATCGGCCTTCGTCACCATCATCGTGCCGCTGATCGTGTTCTTCTCGCTGCAGCGCTATTTCGTCCGCGGGCTGCTTGCCGGCTCGGTGAAAGGAGGTTGAAATCATGCAATCCGCTTTGAAGGCGACCCCGAAGCCCGATCTCGCGATCGATCGCGACTGGTGGCGAGGTGCCGTGATCTACCAGATCTATCCGCGCAGCTATCAGGATTCGAACGGCGACGGCATCGGCGATCTCAGAGGCATCATCGGCCGGCTGCCCTACATCGCCTCGCTCGGTGCCGACGCCATCTGGATCTCGCCATTCTTCAAATCGCCGATGAAGGACTTTGGCTACGACGTGTCGGATTATTGCGATGTCGATCCGATGTTCGGCACGCTGGCCGACTTCGACGCGCTGACCGCCGAGGCGCACCGGCTTGGCCTCAAGGTGATGATCGACGAGGTGCTGTCGCACACCGCCGACATCCATCCATGGTTCAAGGAAAGCCGTTCGAGCCGCAGCAATCCAAAAGCCGACTGGTATGTCTGGGCGGATGCCAAGCCGGACGGCACGCCGCCCAACAACTGGCTGTCGATCTTCGGCGGCTCGGCCTGGCAGTGGGACACCAGCCGCCAGCAATATTACCTGCATAATTTCCTGGCCGAGCAGCCCGACCTCAATTTCCACAACCGCGCGGTCCAGGACGCGCTGCTCGATGTCACCCGCTTCTGGCTGGAGCGCGGCGTCGATGGCTTTCGCCTCGATACCATCAATTTCTACTTCCACAGCCAAGGGCTGGAAGACAATCCGCCGCTGCCGCCCGAGCAGCGCAACGACCAGACGGCGCCGGCCGTCAACCCCTACAACTACCAGGACCATCTCTACGACAAGAGCCGGCCTGAAAACCTCGGCTTCCTCGAACGCTTCCGCGCCCTGCTCGACGAATATCCGGCGACGGCCGCGGTTGGCGAAGTCGGCGATTCGCAGCGTGGGCTGGAAGTGGTGGCGGCCTATACGGCCGGCGGCAAGCGCGTGCATATGTGCTACTCCTTCGACTTCCTGGCGCCGGAGAAGATCAGCGCGGCAAAGGTGCGCTCGGTGCTGGAAACCTTCGGCAAGGTGGCCAGCGACGGCTGGTCGTGCTGGGCCTTCTCCAACCATGACGTGATGCGCCCTGCCTCGCGCTGGGCAGCCGGCGAGCCCGACCCGACCGCCTACCTCAAGGTCATCTCGGCGCTGCTGATGTCGTTGCGCGGCTCGGTCTGCATCTATCAGGGCGAGGAGCTCGGGCTTAGCGAGGCCGAGCTCAGCTTCGAGGATCTGCAGGACCCATACGGCATCCGCTTCTGGCCGGAATTCAAGGGCCGCGATGGCTGCCGCACGCCGATGGTCTGGGACGGCGCTGCCCGCAATGGCGGCTTTTCGACGGCAAAGCCCTGGCTGCCGGTGCCCAGCAAGCATCTTGCGCAAGCGGTCAATGTGCAGCAGGGCGACGACGGCTCGCTGCTCGAGCACTATCGGCGCTTCCTGGCTTTCCGCCGCGCCCATCCGGCGCTGGCCAAGGGCGATATCGAGTTCATCGAAAGCGAGGGCGACACCGTCGCCTTCACGCGCCGCGAAGGCAACGAGCAGATCGTCTGCGCCTTCAATCTCGGAGCAAAGCCGGCCGAGGTCGATCTCGGCGGCCGCTCACTGCAGCCCTTGCCGGGGCACGGGTTTTCGGGACAGACTGGCGCCGGCACTATCCGCCTCGGCGGCTACGGCGCCTGGTTCGGGCGTATCGACTGAATTCAAGGAAGAACTGGAGGGTACCATGGCCGATGTCACGCTAAGGCAAGTGAAGAAATCATACGGCAATCTCAACATTCTGCACGGCGTCGACCTCGACATAAAGTCGGGCGAATTCATCGTCTTCGTCGGTCCGTCTGGTTGCGGCAAGTCGACCTTGCTGCGCTGCATCGCCGGGCTGGAGGAGATCACCTCGGGCGAGCTCAAGATAGACGGCGAAATCGTCAACGACGTGCCGCCGTCGAAGCGCGGCATCGCCATGGTGTTCCAGTCCTATGCGCTCTATCCGCACATGACCGTCTACGACAACATGGCGTTCTCGATGAAGATCGGCAAGGAAAGCAAGGCCGAGATCGACAAGCGGGTGCGCCAGGCGGCCGAGATCCTGCAGCTGACCAAATATCTCGACCGTCTGCCCAAGGCGATGTCGGGCGGCCAGCGCCAGCGCGTCGCTATCGGCCGCGCCATCGTGCGCAATCCCAAGGTCTTCCTGTTCGACGAGCCGCTGTCCAACCTCGACGCGGCGCTGCGCGTCGCTACCCGCATCGAGATCGCCAAGCTCAAGGAATCGATGCCGGCCACAACGATGATCTACGTCACCCACGACCAGGTCGAGGCGATGACGCTGGCCGACCGCATCGTGGTTCTGAAGGAAGGCCATATCGAACAAGTCGGCACGCCGATGGAGCTCTACAAGCGGCCCGGCAATCTGTTCGTCGCCCAGTTCATCGGCTCGCCGGCGATGAACATCCTGCCGGCAACGATCGACAAGACCGGCAACCCGACGCTCGTCAGCCATGTCGGCGGCCGCAAGGCAACGGTGCCGATCGCAACGCCTGCCTCGGCGAAAGGCGCTGCGGTGAGCTTCGGGGTGCGGCCTGAGGATCTGATGATTGCCACCGGCGCCGACTATTTGTTCGAAGGGACGGTCGATTATGTCGAGCAGCTCGGCGAGGTCCAACTCGTCTATGTCGACATCGGCCGCGCCGACCTGCCGCTGGTGACCAAGCTGCCGGGCAATGTCGAGGTCAAGCGCGGAGCGACGCTGCGGCTGACGGCGGACGCAGGCGACCTGCATATTTTCGACGCCGACGGGCGCTCTTTCGCGCTCCATGAAGCAGAAGCAAAGGCGGCTTGAAGCAGGCGTTTTTCCGCCATGCAAAGACAAGAGCGGCGGGCATGGCCCGCCGCTCTTGTTTGGAATTCCAGTTCGGCTGTTAGAGCGGTTCATCGTTTTCACGGAAACGCCGAACCGCTCTATCTCTTTGTTTTGACGCAATTCCGGACGGAAAACCGTTTCACACTTTTCCTGGAATTGCTCTAGTTGTTACCGAAGAGGTTGCGGTGGGGGGGCGGGGGCGCGGCCCAGGGGGCCACGCCCCCACCACAAAAAAGAGGTTTTTATGGTTGTTTATAAGAAAAAACACG
>NZ_JAMYKY010000029.1:0-67300 GCF_040317695.1 Mesorhizobium sp. M1403
ATCTCATCAATGCCATCACTCATATGCGATAGCCCTGCCCTTGAGGGGGAGATGTCCGGCAGGACAGAGAGGGGTGCTGTCCCGCACTACTTGTCAAAAGATGACAGTCAAGCCTACGCCAATTCCCAGTTGGAGTGGCTGAACATCGACGTCGGCGATCCTTCGCACCCCCCTCTGTCCTGCCGGACATCTCCCCCGCAAGGGGGGAGATTGGATTGCCGCACGGCTTTCGCCAATCGCCAACACTGAAAACTGCCTTATCCCGCCGTTCGGCTCTTGCCGATGTACAGGGGTTTCCCAGCAGCCTAATCTACAAGCCGAACAGCAATCTACTGCCGAGCCGAAACAGGGAGAGGGCGCTTGGGCGAGCACGATCCGAACGAAGAGCCGATCGAGACGATTTTCCGCAACGGCACAATCACCACCGTCGGCATCCTGCTGGCGTTCTCGCTGGGCTTCATCACGCATTGGGCCGCCAACCCGATACCATGGGAAATCTATCACCTGGCCGCCGTCGTGCCGATTTTGATCGGCATTGCCCTGCAGATACGAGCGCTGCGGTTGCTGCTCGACATAACGTGTCTACAACGGCGCGTTTATGAACGCGCCAATCGCATCTTCATTGCCGGCCTCATCTTCACCGCCTGCGGAGTTGGGCTGGCGATGCTGCTTGATTTCTACGACCTATCGACCAAGAGCGCGGTGCCCGGGGCCTAGCTCTCTGGCCATCCTGGCAGATGTCGCACCATTCGGCGCTGGTCAGCGCTGCCATGCGCTCGGTTCGCTGCCAAGGCCGGGAGGGGTCGGCAGGCCGCCGATCATCCTCGTCACCTCCGCAGCTGCATCGCGCACCAACGGGCCGATCTCGGCCAGCCGTTCCGGCGTGACCCGCACCGTCGGCCCGGAGACTGAAACGCCGCCAATCGGCTCGCCGAACTCGTTGAAGATGGCGGCGGCAACGCAGCGCATGCCCGGATGCCGCTCCTCGTCGTCTACTGACCAGCCGCGCAGCTTGATCGTCACCAGGTCGCGGGCGAGAGCCGAGATGTCGGACAGCGTGTTTTCAGTGAAGCGCTCCAGCCCGGCCCGGCGCAGGATAGTGGCGACGCGCTCCGGCTCGAGATGCGCCAGTACCGCCTTGCCGATGCCCGAGGCGTGGAAAGAACTGCGCGTGCCCGGCCGGAAGAAGGCGCGGATCGCCTGGTGCGTCTCGACCTGGCTGACGAAGACGACGCAATCGTCCTCGGCGACACCGAGATTGGCGGTCTCGCCGGTCTTCTCCATCAATTCCTGCATGACGATGCGGGCGCGATCGACCAGCTTGCGGCGGCGCAGGAACGCCGCGCCCATGCGATAGGTCTCGACGCCGATCGACCACAGCTGGTCGGTGCCGTCGAACTCGACCATGCCATGGTTCTCCAGCGTCGTCAGCATGCGGTAGGCGGTGGATGCCGGCAGACTGGAGCTGGCGGCGATCTCGCTCAGCGACAGGCCACTGCCGTCGGCCACGATTGTCAGGATGCGAAGCGCCCGGTCCAGCGACTGCACCGAAGCGGCCTCGGACGGTCCGTTGAAGGCGCGCGGCCGGCCGCGCTGGCGTTTTTCGGTGGTTTCCATGGATCCATTCTTCCCCTGTTCGCCCAAGCAAGCAATGAAAAAGTTTTTCATCGATTTGCGAAGCGAATTCATGGAAAACAGAAAGGCCAATCAATTCAATTCACAAGAGCCGCTCTCTAGAAATGAAAAAATATTCTGAAAAAATTGAAAAATAGTCGGCGCACTGGCATCATCGGCCATCAACAATTCCGTGGAGGCTGACATGGCCAAGATGCGCGCAGTCGACGCAGCGGTTCTCGTCCTCGAAAAGGAAGGCATTTCCTGTGCCTTCGGCGTGCCGGGTGCTGCGATCAACCCGCTTTATTCGGCGCTGAAGGCGAGGGGCAGTATCCGCCACATCCTTGCGCGGCACGTCGAGGCGGCTTCGCATATGGCCGAAGGATTTACCCGCGCCAGATCGGGCAATATCGGTCTGTGCATCGGCACTTCGGGTCCCGCCGGCACCGACATGATCACCGGCCTCTATTCGGCCGCTGCCGATTCCATCCCGATCCTCTGCATCACCGGGCAGGCGCCGCGGGCTCGCCTCAACAAAGAGGATTTCCAGGCTGTCGACATCGCCGCCATCGCCGCGCCCGTTGCCAAATGGGCTGTTACCGTCATGGAACCCTATCTGGTGCCGATGGCGTTGCAGAAGGCGTTCCATCTGATGCGCTCGTCGCGGTCGGGGCCGGTTCTCGTTGATCTGCCGGTCGATGTGCAACTGGCTGAGATCGAGTTCGACATCGATGCTTATGAGCCGCTGGTGCCGTTCAAGCCGGCAATGTCGCGCGCTCAGGCGGAGAAGGCCCTGAAAATGCTCAATGCGGCCGACAAGCCGCTGATCGTCGCCGGTGGCGGCATCATCAACGCCGATGCGTCGGACCTGTTGATCGAATTCGCCGAAGTCACCGGCGTGCCTGTCATTCCGACGCTGATGGGCTGGGGCGCGATCCCCGACGACCACCGCCTGATGGCTGGCATGTGCGGGCTGCAGACCTCGCACCGCTACGGCAATGCGACGATGCTCGAAGCCGATTTCGTATTAGGCATCGGCAACCGCTGGGCCAACCGCCACACCGGTTCGGTCGACGTCTACACCAAGGGCAAGAAATTCATCCACGTCGATATCGAACCGACGCAGATCGGCCGCGTCTTCGCGCCGGACCTTGGCGTCGTCTCGGACGCCGGTGCGGCGCTTAAAATGCTGCTCGACGTCGCCACCGAATGGAGGACGGCCGGGAAATTGCGCGACTGGTCGGGCTGGGCCGGCGAATGCCGGCAGCGCAAGAAGACGATGAAGCGCAAGACGCATTTCGACCAGGTGCCGCTGAAGCCGCAGCGCATCTACGAGGAGATGAACAAGGCGTTCGGCCGCGACACCACCTACGTCACCACGATCGGCCTGTCGCAGATCGCCGGGGCGCAGTTCCTGCATGTCTACAAGCCGCGCAACTGGATCAATTGCGGCCAGGCCGGGCCGCTCGGCTGGACATTGCCGGCGGCGCTCGGCGTTCGCGCCGCCGATCCGGACCGTACCATTGTCGCACTTTCCGGCGATTATGATTTCCAGTTCATGATCGAGGAACTGGCAGCCGGCGCGCAGCACAGACTGCCCTACATCCATGTCGTCGTGAACAATGCCTATCTCGGCCTGATCCGCCAGGCGCAGCGCGGGTTTTCGATGGATTTCGAAGTCAGCCTGGCCTTCGAGAACGTCAATCGACAGGGCGATGCCGAAGCTGGCTACGGCGTCGACCACGTCGCTGTCGCCGAGGCGATGGGCTGCAAGGCCGTCAGGGTGCGCAAGCCGGAGGAATTCGCCGGTGCCTTCGAGGAGGCGCAGCGCCTGATGAACGAGCACCAGGTTCCGGTTGTGCTCGAATTCATCCTCGAGCGCGTCACCAACGTTTCGATGGGCACCGAAATCGACAAGATCACCGAGTTCGAGGAGCTTGCCGAGCATCACGAAGACGCGCCGACGGCGATCGTCATGCTCGACTAGCTGTTTTATGAGGAATTACTGCCATGCCACGGTTTTCAGCCAATCTTTCGATGCTCTTTGGCGAGCACGACTTCCTCGACCGCTTCGATGCCGCCGCCCGAGCGGGCTTTAGGGGTGTCGAGTATATCGGTCCCTATGACCATGCGCCGGATGTCGTTGCGGCAAGGTTGAAGCAGAACGGGTTGACGCAGGTCCTGTTCAACCTGCCTGCCGGTGACTGGGCCAAGGGCGAGCGCGGCATCGCGATCCTGCCGGACCGCATCCCGGAGTTCCGGCAAGGCATTGCCAAGGTCGTCACCTACGCGCACGCGCTGGGTTGCGAGCAGGTCAATTGCCTCGCCGGCATCGCGCCGCAGGGCGTCGATCGCTCCGTGCTGGAAGACGTCTTCGCCGAAAATCTGGCTTTCGCGGCGGAAAAGCTGGAGCAGGCCGGCATCCGGCTGCTGATCGAGCCGATCAACACCCGCGATATCCCGGGCTTCTTCCTGAATTACTCGGACCAGGCGCTGGCGCTGATCGACCGCGTCGGCTCGAAGAACCTGTTCCTGCAATACGACATCTATCACATGCAGATCATGGAGGGGGATCTCGCCCGTACCATCGAGGCAAACCTCAACCGCATCGCGCATATCCAGCTTGCGGACAATCCTGGCCGTCATGAGCCGGGGACGGGCGAGATCAATTTTCCTTTTTTATACAAGCACATCGACAGGATCGGGTACCCCGGCTGGGTCGGGGCGGAGTACAAGCCGAAGGGCGGAACGGAAGCCGGGCTCGGGTGGTTTCGGGACGGGGCCGGGCAGGGGAGTGCGGCGGCATAGACGCTACGTATCGCACGTCGCGTTCCTGCGCGCCCCCCTCTGGCCTGCCGGCCATCTCCCCCACAAGGAGGGAGATTGGATGTCACCGCCGCTTTCGCCAATTTTCGAGGTCGGGAAAGTTTAAGGGCCGGAGTGCGAACTGCCGATCTCCCCACTCGTGGGGGAGATGGCCAGCAGGCCAGAGGGGGGCGCGCAGGAACGCCGCCTTAACAAGAAACGGAGAAAGACATGGAAACCATCGGCTTCATCGGACTCGGCATTATGGGCGCGCCGATTGCGGGGCATCTGCTCGGTGCCGGCTATCAAGTCTTCGCCAGCGACCACCGCTCGAAACCGCCGGCCGATCTCGTCGCCAAGGGTCTGAAGCCCGTCTCCGGCCACAACGCCGTTGCGAAAACGGCCGACATCGTCATCACCATGGTTCCGGATACGCCGCAGGTGGCCGATGTTCTGTTCGGCGAGAATGGCGTCGCGTCCGGCTTGACCAAAGGCAAGCTGGTCATCGACATGAGCTCGATCTCGCCGATCGAGACCAAGGCATTTGCAAAAAAGATCAATGATCTCGGCTGCGACTACCTCGACGCGCCGGTGTCGGGCGGTGAGGTCGGCGCCAAGGCGGCATCGCTGACCATCATGGTCGGCGGCGAGGAAACAGCCTTCGAACGCGCCAAGCCTATCTTCGAGAAGCTAGGCAAGAACATCACTTTGGTCGGGCCCAACGGCGTCGGCCAGACCACCAAGGTCGCCAATCAGATCGTTGTCGCGCTGACCATCGAGGCCGTCGCCGAAGCGCTTGTCTTCGCTTCGAAAGCCGGCGCCGATCCGGCCAAGGTCAGGCAAGCGCTGATGGGCGGGCTGGCCGCCTCGCGCATTCTCGAAGTGCACGGCGAGCGCATGATCAAGCGCAGCTTCGCACCCGGCTTCCGCATCGAACTCCACCAGAAGGATCTCAATCTCGCGCTGGAAGGCGCGAAAGCCCTCGGCGTGGCGCTGCCCAACACCTCAACGACGCAGCAATTGTTCAATTCCTGCGCCGCTAATGGCGGGGCCAAGGAGGATCACTCGGCGCTTGTTCGAGCGCTGGAGCGGATGGCGGGATGTGAAGTAGGGAAGTAGGGAATAGGAGAGAATAAGGGAGTAGAGACGTGCAGTTAGCGAATACCGTGAATATGCTTTCCCCTACTCCCCTATTCCCCTATTCCCTAACCTAGAAACTTCCTCGCCGCATAAAGCGCCACCGCCGCCGCATTCGACACGTTGAGCGAGCGGATGGCGCCGGGCATGTCGAGCCGGGCCAGCGTCGTCACCGTCTCGCGCGTCTTCTGGCGCAGGCCCTTGCCTTCGGCGCCGAGCACCAGCGCTATTCTGTCGCCGGAAAAACTCTTTTCAAGCTCCGCCGGTCCATCCGAATCGAGACCGATGGTCTGGAATCCGGCATCGTGCAGCTGGCCGAGCGCATCGGCGAGGTTCTTTACCTCGATCTGGTCGATATGCTCGAGCGCGCCGGAGGCCGACTTCGCCAGCACGCCGGATTCCTGCGGGCTGTGGCGCGCCGTGGTGATCAGTGCGCCGGCACCGAAGGCCACCGCCGAGCGCAGGATCGCGCCGACATTGTGCGGATCGGTGATCTGGTCGAGCACCAGCACCAACCTGGTGTCGCCGAGCGCATCGAGGCGTTTCGGTTTCAGCGGCTCGGCCTCGATCAGCACGCCCTGGTGCACGGCATCCGAGCCGGTGACCTTGTCGATGTCCCTGGGTTCGACCAACTCCGCCTTGAAGGGCAAAGCGCCGAGATCGGCGATTGCCAGCCGCTCGGCAGCGTTGCGCGTCACCAGCATTTTCTTGATCTTGCGGCGCGGATTGTCGAGTGCGGCCCGCACCGTGTGCAGCCCGTAAAGCCGCACCAGCCCGTCCGCCGCGTTCTCGCCGGGCGGCACCGGCTGGCGTGGCCTGAACGCCGGCGCGCCGCCGCTCTTCTCGTCGCGATGCGCGCGGCGCAGCTTGGCGTAGTGGGTATCTTTCGGGGTCTTCGATTTGTTATCGTTGCTCATGGCGGCCTCTATAGCCGTGTCGTCCGGCGATGGATACAGCTGCACAAGGTGCTTGTCAGGCGAGGTGCGAAATTCAGCGCTTTTTGCCGGGCTGTTGTGGTTGACAGTTTTGGGCGCTGCCGCCATAAGGCGCTTCGCGGAAGGGCTGCTTTGGCGGCCGCGACGCGTCGATGCCTCGTTGCATGGCTCCGGCGGCAGACTGGAGAGGTGCCCGAGTGGTTAAAGGGGACGGACTGTAAATCCGTTGGCTATGCCTACGTTGGTTCAAATCCAACCCTCTCCACCACTGCCGGCCCGGAAGCCCTGAAACGCAGAGCGAGCGTCGGAGCGTATCCGATGCTTGACTGAAAGGCGCGGGTATAGCTCAGTGGTAGAGCAGCAGCCTTCCAAGCTGAATATGCGGGTTCGATTCCCGCTACCCGCTCCAGCCATCCACTTGAAATCATTGATGAAATCGCTTTCCAAAAAATGCGCCGTGTCACGCGTGTCACAGGCGTGTCACTGTCTTAGCTTGGCCCGCGCCTCGGCCACCTTGCGGTTGTTGTCGAGGTCGCCGTTGCGGACGTAGCCTTGCGTCGTCTTGGTCGTGGTGTGGCCGGCCATCTTGCGGGCCGATTCTAGGTCGGTGGCGATCTCGGCTTCCGAAATCGCGCCGGCGCGGGTGTCCATCGACCAGACGCTTGCCGGCACCTTCGCCGCCGTGGCGATCTCGCGAAAGTCGGTGGCATAATAATTTTCCCGATAGGGCAGGCCGGTAACTTCCGAGACGATCAGCGGCCCAAAGGCGGGCAGCTTGATGCGCTTCAGCACCATCTGCACCAAAGGGCATTTGCTGAGATCGTGCTCGGTCGCCGCCTTGTTCTTGGATGTGATGGGCACGGTCAGGACATTGTTGGCGGAGATGTCGGCCACCGTCAGGCCGCGCCATTTGGTGTTGCCACGCACGATGCCGCCGGCATCGCCTGCCTCGAGGGGAAGCCATTCGCCAATGATATGGATGCGGCGCAGTGCGGTATCCCATTGCAGCGCCTGCGTCAGCGCGATCGACGGCCGATCCAGCCTGATCGCCTTGGCGCAGATGGCAAGCGCATGCCTGTATTCCATCTTGATGCGGCGCGGGTCCGGCGTGGCGAACTCCATCAGCGACAGGATCTCGCGCGCCTGGGCGCAGCCGTCCAGGCGTTCGGTGGTGCCGAACGACAGGACCGATCGCAGCTTCCTGATGGCACCATGGGCGCGGCGGCGCCGGCCCTTCGATCCCCATTGCTCGAACCAGCGGCGGAAATCGGAGCCAACCAGGTTGCGCACCAGGCGCTTGCCGACGGTGTCGACGATGAGCTTCAGCGATGGATCATAGTCGCGGATGCGGGTCGAGTGCTTCAGCGCCTGATAGGGCGATTGCGGATGTGTCTTGTAGATCAGGACCGCCGACGTGACCGACCCGTCATATTCCGGGCTCTTGCCGTGGCCCTCCAGATCGGCGAGCAATTCATCGGTCCAGGTCTGGCAGATTTTCGAGATGGCCTGGTCGTCGGTTGTGACGTCCGGATGCTCAAGCCTGGCTTGGGCGATCGCTTCATCGGTGATCGGCCGCGGGTCGAGCGCCTTCGGCGCCTTCCTGCAAGCGCGCTGCGGCACCCAGTAATGGGCGCGGCTGCCGTCCGCCCTAGGCCGGTATTTGTAGCCCGGCCGGTCCTTTCGCTGTTCAGTCATTAAAATTTTCCTCTCCGTCCACGGCGGCGGGAATGCCGCCGGCACGCGAAGGAGAGTCCAAACCGGCGCGGCGGTCAAAGAAAACTTCGACGGAACGGCGATCGGTCTTGTTCACAAGCTCGTCGCGGCGCGGAAAATGGCGCGTTGCGCGCAGCCGGTCGAGCGCGCGCTCGGACAGGCCGAACCAGGCGCGCAGCTGCTGGTCAGTCATGAAGCGCGGTACGAATCGCTCGTCTGGCTTCACTTCGCCGCCCCGTCTCGGTTGGCAAGTTCGAGCAGAACGTCGGCGTGACAGGGCGCGCCTGGCTTGCACCAGCATGCGAGGTTCCTGCCGCGCAGGTCGCCGGCGTTCTCGGCTACGAACCGGCGTGTTCGCTCCAGCGCCTCAATGTCGGGATCGGCGCCGACGCGGAGAAGGCCAGCGAGCAGCGCCCTGTAGAGATCGACGCAATAGGCGGCGTCGCCATGCTTGCCGACGATGAAAGGGTTGCCCCAAGGGCCCGGCCGGCCGACATGGACTACCGGCAGATTATTGCTGGCAAGGGAAACGCCCTGCAAGTCGAAGCCCTTGGCGCGTGAGAGGCGGAGGCGGATTGGCTTGATCATAGCAAGCTGCCTTGCTGGTCCTCGCCCGCTTCGGCGTTGCGGGCTTTGGGCTGTGCCGGCAGCATCCACTTCGCCGGCTCGATCGGCTTGCCGTGTTTCGCGAAGGGCAGCAACTTGCGCCAGTCAAAGAAGCCGAGCCGGCCTCCAACCGGGATGAACTCGACCGGCCGGGCGTTGGCTATGATCAGACCCTTCGGCCCGAAAAACCATGGGCTGTCGAACTCGGAAACGATGTCGACAACGGTGCCGACGCCGACGATGCCGCCGCGCTCCAGGTCCGCTGCGGCTGGGCAACGGAAGCCGATCGCTTCGCAAAGACTGGCGCAATCCTCGTATTCGTCGCGCGTCATGCCGCTCGATGCGTGGATGGCAAAATCGCCGCGGAACCGGAGGTCGGGGTTCGATGCGCGCCAGGAGCGGTTTTCAACCGGCTTCCAGCATTGCGCCAGGGCGTATGCCCATGGCTGCCGGACGGAAAGGGCGAGGCGTGGCAGGTCGCTCATGCCGCCACCTTTGGCATTTCATTGTGCTCGACGCCGTCGAGCAGTCGGCCGGCGACCTTCTTGCCGACCTGTTCCAAGCTCATGCTGGGTCGATCGAGGCCGTAGCCGGCGCCCATCCAATAGGGTTTTGCAGGTGCGATCGTTCCAGCCGGCATCGGATGGGCGCAAAGCTGCCAGTCAGTCTCGCGCCACGCGCCCCACTGCTTGAAGAAGAACGGCACGCCAGCGACCGCACATTGGTCTCGGATCGATCGAGCCCAGGCCGGGTGCATCGGCCTCGCGCCCGTCCCGCTCTCGCCGCCGACGATGACCCAGTCGAGGCGCGCGGAACGACCGCCATGCGGGCGCAATACTCCGTGTGTGCCGTTCAACGCGTCAATCTCGACGGGCGGATCACCGGGCTGCAGGTACCGGAAATCGATCGACCCGAGCAGCGGCTCGGCCGAGACGAAGCGGATCGCTGCCGGCGTCGCCAGCAGATCGGGCACGCGCTCGTCGGCTTCCTTCTGGCGCTCGGCCGAGACGCCAAGCCAGACGTTCGGCAGTGGCAATCTGACCAGACTATTCGGTGCGAGCCGGGAAATCCGTTTGGCCACCGGTTCTCCGCGCGCGTCGAGATATTCTCGCATCCGCTTCGCGCGCTTGGTCAGCACCTGGAACGTGTGCCGGGGTGACAGCGCCATGACGGCGAAGACCATGTCGATCCAGTCGTCCGGCACGTTCTCGGCGAACAGGTCGCCATGGGCGCAGACGAAGATCTTGCGCGGCTTCTTCCACGCGATCGGCTGATGTAGCCACTGCTTGTTGAGCCGCACCTCGCCGGTCCAGATCGGTCCTATGACCGTGTCACGCGTCAGACCCTTGCGGCTGTCGATGTGCTTGAGCCGGGTACCGGCGAGTTTCATGGCATAGCAGTGGACGCAACCGGGCGAGACGATCGAGCAGCCGGTGATCGGGTTCCAGGTCGCGTCGGTCCACTCTATCGAGGAATGATCAGCCATCCTCCTACGCCTCCCTGCGGTCGGCTATGGAGGACGGGTCGACCGCCTCCAGCATCCTGCCATCGGCCGAGACGCGGAACTTCACGTGGTCCGACCAATAGCCCAGGTCGACGGTTATCCGCACGCCGTCGGCGGCGACCGGGGCGGACATGTCGGCAAGCGCCTTGGCGAATTCGTCCATCGTGTCCATGCAGGTTTCGTAGTCTTCGTCCCAGGCGAACCAGTTTGCCGCCGCGATGCGGGCCGATGGCGGCAACGCGGCCGGCTCTGCCTGGACCGCTCCCGGCTTGAACAGGTCCAGCGTGAAGGCGTCGCGCGGATCATCGAGGCGCCAGGTGCCGTCCGGCATCAGGGTTATGTCGACCGAGCCGCGCTCCTCGTGCCAGACGAACTCGACGATCTCGCTCGGCTCCATCGTGGTCACCACACCACCGTCGGGATCGTCCTCATCGCGGATGATGGTGACGCCGGACACGGTCGGCGAAAGCCAGTCCTCGGCGCGAACGCGACCGGGCGGCATCGATTCATCGAACAGGGCAGCCGGCCACCATTTGCGCGACGCGCGGAAGGTTGGGAGGTCAAGCATCGGCCTTGTCTCCCCGGTCTGCTACAAGTTGATCGTGAGGTGGCCCGCAAAGGGCGACATCATCGCCGCCGAAATGCCGGATGACCTGCCGCCAAGTGTCGTCAAGTGAGCGCCGATGCACATTCTGCAGCGGTCGGTTCTCGACTTCGCTCCGCCATTTCTTCACGGCCCAGTCGACTGCCGATGGTCCAGTGCGCTCCGGCAGCGGCCCATGCTTCGGCTTCGCCGCCTGCTTGGCGCGGATCTTGTCGATCTTCGACCAGCAGCGGGTCAGCTCGGTCTCGCCAGCAATGTCCATGTCGATCTTATGGGCATTGCAGAGAGCGGCGAGCGTCACGGCGACGCCGCCGGCCTCCTGGTTAGGCTCGCCGATCGGACGTCCGAAGACATAGTCGACCAGCTGATGCGCCTCGCTGGCGGTGCAGCCGAGCGCCTGGACCAGTTCGAGCGATTCCTCGAGGAATCGGTGGTTGCGTTCCATGCCGTCCGCGGCGATATCCGCGCCGAAGCAGGCGAGCATGAAGGAGTGGACCCGGTCCTGATAGCCGCCCTTCAGCGCCGCGCGGGCATCGCGCCCTTCCTGCTGGTAGCGGTTGTTGGCTTCGAGCAACTCGCGTTCGCGGTTCGCGTCCATCATCAAACCCTCATCGGCATCAGGACGAAGAGCGGCTTGAGGCCGGTCTCGTCGGCGGTTTCGGGCTGGATCAACGTCGGCGAGCCGGGGTCGCCAAGGCTGAACACCAGGCGCTTGCCGGCGGCTGCGTTGAGCAGGTCGAGGCAGTAGCGGCCGTTGAAGCCGATCTCGACGCTTGATCCCTCGCCATGCTCGATCGTCACCTCGTCATTGGCGCTGCCGGCTTCCGGGTTGTTGGTGGTCAGCGTCAGGTTGCCGCCGGCCTCGAAAGCGAACTTCACTGCGCTGCCGCGCTCGCTCGACACGGTGCCCACGCGGTCGACCGCCTTGGCCAGCGCTTCGCGGTCGATGGTGAAATGGTTCGGGTTGCCGGTCGGGACGACCCTGACATAGTCGGGGAAGCTGCCGTCGATCAGCTTCGACAGCAGGGCGGCGCCGCCGGTCTCGACGCGGATCTTGGTGTCGGACAGGCTGACGGTTGCCTTCCCCTTGTCGCCGATCAGCTTGCCGATCAAGTCGACGGTGCGGCGCGGGATGATGATCCCGGGCATGCCGGCGGCACCCTCGGGCACGGGTATGCTGAACTTGGCCAGGCGGTGGCCATCGGTGGCGACGGCGTTCAGCTGTTCGCCGGCATGCCAGTAGATGCCGTTGAGGTAATAGCGCGTCTCCTCGCTCGAGATGGCGAAGGCGACGGTGCCGAGCATGCGCGCGATCGTGCCCACTTCGAGTTCGAAGGAATGGCTGAAGCTGCCGGCCTCCATGGTCGGAAAGTCCAAGGCCGGCAGCACCTGGATCTTGAAGCGCGAGCGTCCGGCGCTCAGCGTGGCGAAATCCTTCTCGGCGGCAATCGCAATCTCGGCACCGTCCGGCATCTTGCGCACGGCGTCGTGCAGCAGCGTCGACGGCAGCGTGAAGGCCTCGTCCCTTCCGGCCTGGCAGGGCACTGACGTGCGCAGCTCGCAATCGAGGTCGGTGCCGGTGATGGTGAGTGTGCCCGCCGCGGCATCGACCGCGAGCAGGACGTTGGCCAGCACCGGAATGGTGGTGCGCCGCTCGACGGCCTTGCCGACCAGGGCGAGCGCGGGAAGCAAAGCCTCCCGCGACAGGATGATGGTGTCTGGCTTTTTCACGACGCCGTCATCTCCGGCGTGCCTTCATAGGCCGGCAGGTCCGTTTTGCTGCGCACCTCGGCCAGGGTGTCGCGGACATGCTCGTTGATCGCCTGGTCGGGCCGATAGATCTGATACGACCACATGATCATGGCGCCTGACGGCCGATAGCGCAGGCGAACCGGGATGCGCACCTTCTCGCCCATGAAGAACGGGGCCAGATTGAGCATGAACAGGCCCGGCACCTTCAGCGGCTTGCCGTCGACATCGTTGTGCGCCTCTTCCCAGGCGATCTGGCCTTCGCCGCTCTGCAGCGTCGTCGCCGTCTTGACCTTGGTGTCGATGTTGACCTTAAGGCCGCGCGACAGTTCGACCACCTGCGCCGGCGTCGCGATCTTGGTCTGGAACTGTTGTTCGTAGGTGGCGCGCTCGTGCTCTGACGGTGCCGACAATTCTGCGACGCGATCCTCGAGGAAATAGGCGAACTCCGCCTGTTTCATCGGCTCGCCATTCATCTCGATCCACTTCTTCCATTCCTCCGACAGCGGGAAGGCATAGTGGATGCGATGTTTGCCGAAGGCGGCGATGCCGCCGGACGAGTTCTCGTGATAGTCGATGACGGCGGTGAAGGACGGGTTGCGCCAGTCTGCATCGGCGAAGATGACGCTGTTGGCGGTCTTGTGCCGATTGGTGAGTTCGCAGAACGATTCGAAGGTCTGCGCCGTCGCCTGGCCGGCCTTGCGGGCAGGGTGCTGGCGGAAAGCCTCGAACAGGCTGGCGACGGCGCGCGCCTCTGGCTGGCGGCCGTTGATCAAGGCCACGGGGATCGATGCGGGCACGCCGACCATGCCTTCCGGCGCGGCAAGCGTCGCCAGTTGGATCGCGCTGGCGTCGGCGCCGAGCTGGGCGATGGCTTTGATGTCGATGCCGGCGGCCGGCGCTATTAGTTCCGCCGTCTCGGGCGTGGTCTTGGTGTTCATTGCAGAGGTTCCTCTCGGGTTGGTGCTGGTCAGGACTGCTGGCGATCGGCGGCCGCGCGCGGGCCGCCGAACATGTCGGTCTGTTGCGGATGCTCGGTCGACAGCGAGCCGTCATCCAGCACCCAGTAGAAGGAGGAGCCGCGCGCCGGCTTCGGCCGCTTCGAATCGATCTCGCATGAAATGGTCGCCGTGCCGGCCTCGACCTCGAGATTGAGCTTGAGGGTGACGTTGCCCTTGATCTTGGTTTTTGGCCGGTCGCCGGACAGCTCCTTCAGCTTGGCCAGCGTCTCCGTGATCTCGGTCGACATGGCGGCGGCGACTTCGCCGCCTTCCAGCATGCCGATGATGGTCTGTGCATCGCGTATTTTCTTCATGGTGTCCTCACGGCCGTGCGCCTGCCGTCGAGTGTGACCGAACCGAAGGTGCCGGCAGGCTGGCCTCCGGACCGGGGCGGCGAACGATCGCCGGCCCGCAGTCGCGGGCTAGAAGGGGATGTCGTCGTCGAGCTGCCGGCGCGCGATCACTTGCGCGTCAGCCTCGGTCAGCAGGCCGCTCAAGACCCTGATGGTCTCATGCGCACGGACGTTGCGATTGAGCGCGGCCGTCAGCTCCTGGTAATATTGCGAGAGGCGCGTTTCGAGACGTTCGACCTCCGACTGCAACTGCAGGATCTGCTTTTGGTAGGCCGGCACAGCATTGCCTTTGCCGCTGACGGCGATCTTGCGCGCGCGGTCCATCGCTTTGGCCTTGGCGACTGTAACCATAAGCGTTCTGCCATTGACCTTACGCTTGACGTGCGTCTGCATCGTCCTCTCCTCAAAACGGGATTTCGTCGTCGAGTTCGCGCGAGCTGGATTGCTGCTGGTCGGGGCCGCGTTCCGAACGCGCCGAGCCGCCGCGCTGGGTGCCATAGTCGTCAGGGCTGCGCGCTGGGTGGTCGGCCTTGTCGAGCATCTGCAGTTCGCCGCGGAACTTTTGCAGCACCACTTCTGTCGAGTAGCGCGCGGCGCCCGACTGGTCTTCCCATTTGCGGGTTGAGAGCTGGCCCTCCACATAGACCTTCATGCCCTTCTTCAAATACTGCTCGGCGACCTTGCAGATGTTCTCGTTGAAGCAGACCACGGTGTGCCACTCGGTCTTTTCCTTGCGCTCACCCGTCGTCTTGTCGCGCCAGCTTTCCGACGTGGCGACGCGGAAATTGACCACCATGTCGCCGCTGTTGAGGTGGCGGATTTCCGGGTCGGCGCCGAGGTGGCCGATCAACAGCACCTTGTTCAAGCTTCCGGCCATCAGGCGGTCCTTTCGTCGGGTAGGGTGATGAGCGCATGGCAGGCTGGCGCGTTCGGGTCTGGCGGCGTCAGCGCGGCGATCTGCGCCTCGATGTCGGCGATCAGGCCCTTGCGCAGGCTGGCGGCGAACGGGGCGGCCAGCACGATCTCGCTGGAACTGTAGAGCCGCTCGCCGATCAGCAGGCGCAGCGGTTCGTTGCCGCGAAGGCGCCCGACCGTGTCGTGCCAATGCGCGGGCTCGCTCATCAGATGAAGCCCTTCGACAGCGCCAGCCATTCCGGCATGGTGATGACGACGAGACCGCCCGGCTTCTTGACCATCTCGCATTCGGAGAGCGGCACCCACACCGCCTTGGCATCGTCGCCGGTTTCGGAGACGCGCACGGCCTTGCTGGTTGTGGCGTGCAGCGCCAGCGTCAGGTCGATCAGGTCGGAACGGCCGCTGGTCATGCCGCCCTCACTACAATGCCGAGATAGCGCTCCAGCCGGTCGAGGAAGGCGATCTCGGCCTTCATCGCGCCCCATGGCTCGATCGCTCCGGTCAGCCTTGGCGCCGACGCCACCTTGGGCAGGCACTTCTGGTCGGCTTTCGGCCCGAACAGTGCATGCGCTTCGGCGACCAGCATGCGATCGTCCATGTCCTTGACCTGGCGGACATAGAGCGGCATGCGGTTGATGTCGGGCAGCCTGGCGGCTTCATAGATGGCGAGGTCGATGCATCGCTTGACTTCGCCGATGGCGCGATGGACGAGCTTTTCGATGAACGCCGGCCGATCGAGCTTGGCCTCGGCCGCGAGCTTCGCCACATGGTACTGGATCAGGTCGACAGCCGGCCGCGTCACGTCGCCGAAAGGATATTCGTGGCCGTCATGCAGCACGAAATAGCCGGCAAGCACGCTGTCGCCGGTCTCGCGGAAGATGGCGTCGGCGCCCATCACGCTATGCTGCGCCACCGAAAAGGCGGCGCAGCGATAGATGCCGTTGAAGCGCGCGATCTTCGACAGCGCATTGGCCATGTCGGCGAAGTCGATGTCTGCCGCCGTCGGATTGACGAGATCGAACGCTGTGCCGTCGGGCCGGAACGCCGGAACCATGGCGGGGACACGGCGGGCCGACTGCTGGTCGATCCGCCGCGCGTCCTTGTCGACTTTTTGGGAGATGTGCCGCACCTCCTGGTTCATTGCGCCACCTGCGGCAGCGCCTGTTCGACGGCGCGCACCACCGTCTCGCGGCTGGCCGGGAAGATCGGCAGCCTGTCGAGATAGGCGGACAGCACTTTCAGGCAGCGCTCGCGCTGGCCGGACCATGGGTCGAGCACAAGGGCGGCGCGTGCCGTGCAATAGCGGCCCCACGCGATGAGCAGCGCCTGCGTTTCCGTGGTGTCGCGCGGCAGCGGCGGCCGGTTCGGCAGTGGCGCGCGCGCCTTCTCGATGATGTCGGCCATCAGATCGGGCCTGGCGTTGACCTGCCGCACGCTGGCGGTGCTTGCCAGTTTTGCTGCCGCATCCCTGAATTCGGCGATCTCGGCCCAGGTGAAGCCCGCGCCGACCAGGTCCTTGCCGCGCACTCCGCCGCCGACCGCAAACAGATCGCGCATCGCCTCGGCCATTTCACGGCAGCGCGGATGCGCGTCGTCCGCATCCTCGGGAAACACCGGCCGCGTCTGCGGCGAGCGGAAGTCAGCTTGATTAAGCATAACAGTTGGCCTCCTGGACCCGTTCAGTTGCGGAAAGAAGTTCTGCCTGCCGGGCAAGCGCCGCCTGGTCTTCGAACCGGCTTTCGATGTTGGTGATGATCGTCCGGAGTTGATCGTCGGACAGGCGGTCGCGCCAGTCGGCCCAATCGCGTTGAACGCCCGGCATGGTGTCGTAGCCGAGGCATTCGAGCGTCTCGATCAGATCGCGCCTTTCGGCCGACATGCCCTCAGGATGCTCGCCGACGTTCATCAGGCGGCTCCGAAGATCACAGCGGCGCAAAACAGGATGGCCGTGACCGCCGCCAGCGAGGCGAGGTTCTTGGCCAGCGAGTAATCCTCGTGATAGCCTCGCGAGTGTTGCAGGCGTTCACCTTCGATGACGCCGAGATTGCGCGGAGGGGCTAGATGCGACGATCGATAATCGCGGCGGCGCTGCTGACGGCTTGGGCCGGGCAGGGCCGAGCAGACGATAACGAGATGTTCGCCGCGATGGTTGGCGAGGCGGCGGCGCTCGACGAGCTGTGCCCGAGCCTCCAGCTCGACCCCAACATGGTCGGGAACTGGGCAGGCATCCTGAATGTCGGAAAAAGCGACAAGGCCGCCATGCGCGCGTTCTACGAACGATCCCGGATCGCGTGGGCCCTCAAGCCTTTCGACGAAGCCTGTGCTGCCGGGAAGCGGCTTTACGGAGCCAAGGGCACCAAGTTGCCGATGCTTCTGAAACGATGACGATTGCACGGAATACCCCATCGGCTGCTGCGATGGAGTGTCGTACTAAATGTACGATTGGCGGTCAAGTACGTTTTGTACGATTTGTTGCCGGTCGGCAGTTTTGTACGAATGGTTGATCTGCCCAGCGGTAGAAATGGGCGCTACGCCTTGTCGCCCTTGTCGAGGTCGCCCTTGTCGAGGATGGACGCCGCCTCGGTCAGCAACTTCACGGCTCTGATCCGATTCTCATCATCGTCCGTGAATGAACGCTGCAGCCTGGCGGCGACCTCTGCAGTCATGCTCCGCTCGCCCTCGGCCGCAGCAATCTTGAGGCGCTTCAAAAGGGAAGGCGTGATTCTGACGTGGATAATGGTGCGATCTTGCGGCGGCATGCCGCGACTTATGGACGAAAGGCACGCAACCCGGAATAGGTACGCCTTTGCTATAAATATATCACAGGTGATACATTTGTCCCCGCTATCCACAGGGTCTCGTTACAGGTTGAATTAAACTGGTGATCGATGATTAAGGGTTGTACTCGTATCAAAATGGGACACCGGGAAAAGCCCGATCGGTGTTGACAGACCGAAAGGAAATTGTTCCTATTCGGGGGCCGATGGGTTTTGGAGGCGGGATCTTGATCCAGTATGGACCGCGCGAGAGGACGCGCGACGAGGTGATGGCGAAATTGCGGTCGATTGCGACTTCGCCTCAGTCGAGAGCGGCTGCAATCACCAAGCGCATCTATCGTGATACGCGTTCAATCGCTGAGGTCATGAGGGAAATGCACGGCGGAGATTGGAGCGTCGAGATCGATCATGACGACTGCTTTGTACTCATTTCTCGCGACTTGCTGCCGACCTGACCATAGACTGTCTTCTGAAGCAGTTTGAGCGCGCGGCTCTGGGTCTCTGGTGGCGCCTTCACAAGGTCGGCGAACACTTCGGCGAGCTGCGAGACCATATCCGGCGTGGCGGGCTTGGAAGCGCCATTCGTCGTATCTGATTCGCCTTTATTGCCGTAGAGATACCAGCCGGGGCTGTGTCCGAACACCCGTGCATACTTTTCGGCAGCCTTTTTGGAGATCGGCCGGTTTCCGTTCGTGTTGCTGATAATCAGATCCTGGCTAATCTCAAGGGCGCGCCGATGCGCGCGCCAGGCGTCGGTCGGCTTGTCGTAGCCAGCCTCTTTGATCGCCTGCATCAACCGGTGCTTCTGTTCCGTCATTCGTACAGTTTGGCCGATCTTTATCGTCCAAGGTGTACGATTTTCATTTGACGACGTGTCGTACGTAATGTACGAGACTGGGTTCATGAGCGAGCCGTCATCCATTTCTGACCTCATTGCGAACTGGCGCACCATTGGCGAGTTCGCCGCCGATGTCGGTTGCGGTTATGAGGCGGCTCGCAAAATGCGCGACCGCGAGAGCATTGCGCCCGAGCATTGGGCCAACGTGATCTGCGCCAGCGAGGCCAAAGGCGTCACCGGCGTGACCTATGAATGGCTCGCGGCCCGCCGTGTTTTCGATGCCGCTCGCCCCGGTGGCGTCGCGGCCGGTCCCGAGAAATTCCCCCAAGCCGGGACCGGCCACCTTTCTCGCAGCGAGGCGGCCGAATGACATCATTCGTTCGCATGGTCCGCTGCTCGCCTTCGCTAACCTTGCTGCCGCCGCCGGCTGAGCCGGTGCGCCGGCTGCCGCCAAGGACCCTGCGGCTGTTGAAACTGCTGGCCGCCTTCGCCCGCGAGCACCCTGCCGATCTCTTGGCGCGCCTGCTGCGCGACGAGGCGAGGCGGATGCTGCGCCTGCCGAGGGAGCCGCCGTGAGGCTGTGAATGCGGGTTTTCATGCCCGCGAGTTGAACCGCTTTCCACTACGTCCCGCCATGGGAAATGCAGCCTGCATTTCCCACGCCGGGAAAACTGTGCCCGGAGCAGGTGCGAACATGGCCGAAATTTCCAGTCAGTGGTTTTACCGCCTCAAGGCAGCGCAGCGCGACCTGATCGAACGCTGCGGCACGATCGAGCGCGCAGCGGCCATCGCCTCGCTGTCGAAGAGCCAGATGGGCCGCTTCAACAATGCCGGCGATCCCGAGCTGATGCCGCTTTCGGCGGTGCTTCTGCTCGAAGCCGAGTGCGGCACGCCATTGGTCACCAGCGTCATGGCGGAACTGAACGGCCGCCGTCTTGCGGATGCCGATGCGCCGGGTGCCGCCAACGCCACGATGATGGCGGCGCATGCCGATGTCGTCGTGCAGTTCGGCGAGCTGATCGCCGCCGCCGCCATGGCCTTTGCCGACGGAAGGCTGACGCCGGCCGAGCTTGCCGGCATCGACCGGGGCGCTTCGAAACTGGAAATCGCGGTTGCCGAACTGCGCAAGGCGGCGGCTGCGGCGCGCGGCGCCGGTGGCCTCAGCCTGGTCGGCGGTGCCGCATGAGCGACTGGTCCGCCGCAGACCTGCAGGCGCTCCGCGATCTGGCAGGCCAAGGGCTTTCCGCCGCGCAGATTGCGGCGCGCCTTCCGGGAGACCACAGCCGCAACGCCGTCATCGGCAAGCTGCAGCGCGGCAAGGGCAAATTTGGCCAGTTGCTCGGCCAGCCGAAGAACCAGGCGATCGGCCGGGCGACGCCTAAGACCGAAACGCCGCCCAAGCGGAGATATCGGCCGGTGCGCCGCGTCGTCGCTGCTCCTTCTGTCGAGCCGCCGCCAATCGAGCGGCTGTTCAAGACCGAACCTGTCGCCAACCTGCCGGCGACGCTGCCGATCACCTTCCTCGCCGCGGTGATGGCGAACCGCTGCCTGCACTATGCCGGCGACTGGTTTGCGCCGGGCGTCCCCGACATGCCGGTCTGCGGCGCCGAACGCGCTGACGTGCTGGAGACGCGCTATTGCCGCCGGCATCTGATGAGTGAACGCCAGCCGAGGGTGGCGGCATGAACCCCTTCGGCTTTGAAACCATCTATGGCGTCGATGGCGAGCACGCGACGCCGTTCCTGACGCGCCTCCGGATCGGCCGGCTGCGCCTGCACATCTTCCATCGCGGCGATGCCGACCCCGATCCGCATGATCATCCCTGGGATTTCTGGACCTTTCCGCTGACCGCCTATGTCGAGGAGGTCGCGCTGCCTTTGGCGCGAGCCGGCTACATGGTGTTCCGCCATGTCGTGCCGGCTTGGCGCTGGTCGTACCGGCCGGCCGAACACACGCATCGCGTGCTTGGTCGCTACGATCTGCCGGCGACGATGGACGCCATCATGGATCCGTTCGTCTTCGGCTCCGGCCGGGCGGCGCCGCAACACCGGCCGGGCAAGATCGTCACCATCGTCTGGCAGGGCAAGTCGAACCGAAAATGGGGTTTCTTGCGCAACCGCGACGGCAAATGGTGCTGGACGCCGTGGCGCGAATACGTCTTCGGCGGCGGCAAGCATGCGCCGTGTGAGCCGAGGGGCGATGCATGAGCACGCTGGTCGACCCGGAACTGAAGCGGCTGGTGCTGGATGATGCGCTTACCCAAGGCGCCACGCCCGACCTTATTTGCACCATCGAGACAATGCTTGACGACGGGCGCTTGCTGCCGGTGAGGCTACCGGACGGTTCGCTTGGGGTCCGTGTAGGCAAGCGCGACGTCGCGCCGAGCGCAGGGATGCTGCAATGACGGCGCATCCCGATTATGCCGAATTCCTGAAAGCAAAAGTGCGGCTGGCGCCGTCGCTCGGCTTCGACGTCGACAAGGCGACGATCAATCCGCTGCTGAAGCCGATGACGCAGGCGATCGTGCCTTGGGCATGCCGCGGCGGCCGGCGCGCGCTGTTCCTGCGCTTCGGCCTGCACAAGACGTCGACGCAACTCGAGATCCTGCGCCAGTCGATGATGCATGCCGGCGGCCACGCGCTGCAGGTGGTGCCGCTCGGCGTCAGGCATGAATTCTTCCTGGAGCAGGCGGAGCGGCACCCCGACATCGAGCTGAAGTTCGTCAACCGCCCGGGCCAGATGGAAGAAGCCAACAAGCCCGGCCCAGGCAGGAAGCTGATCCACCTCACCAATTACGAGCCGATCCGCGACGGCAAGCTCGACCCTTGCCTGTTCACCGCCGCAGCGCTCGACGAGGCGGCCTGCCTGCGCGGCTTCGGCGGTACGAAAACGTTCCGCGAATTCATGGCGACCTTTGCCGGCGACGATCGCAAGACCGGCCGCAAGCATGCCGGCGTGCGCTATCGTTTCGTCGCCACCGCCATCCCCGATCCGAACGAGTATATCGAGTTGCTGGCCTATGCGGCCTTTCTCGGCGTCATGGATGTCGGCGAGGCCAAGACCCGCTTCTTCAAGCGCGACAGCACCAAGGCCGACCGGCTGACGCTGCATCCGCACAAGGAAGACGAGTTCTGGCTGTGGGTGGCGAGCTGGGCGCTGTTCGTGCAGAAACCGTCCGACCTCGGCTATTCGGACGAGGGCTATGAACTGCCCGAGATCGACGTGCGCTGGCACGAAATCCCGTCCGACCATAGCACTGCCGGCGCGGACAGGTCGGGCCAGGCGCGCATGTTCGCCGACGCCGCGCATGGCGTCGTCGACGCAGCGCGGGAGAAAAAGCGCAGTCTCGATGCTCGGGTCGAAAAGATGCTGGAAATCCGCGCCGAGGATCCGGCGGCGCACCGCATCATCTGGCACGATCTCGAGGCCGAACGCGTGGCGATCGAGAAGGCCATACCGACCGTCAAGGCGGTGTGGGGCACGCTCGACGACGATTTGAAGGAAAAGCGCGTCGTCGGCTTCGCCCATGGCGAGTTCGCCGAACTGGCGACCAAGCCGGTGATCAGCGGCTCCGGCTGCAACTTCCAGAAACATTGCTGGTGGAACATCTATCTCGGCATCGGCTTCAAGTTCCACGACTTCTTCCAGTCGCTGTTTCGCACCCAGCGCTTCGGCCAGACGCGCCGGGTACGCGCCGACCTGATCCACACCGAGGCCGAGCGCGGCACAAGGCGCGAGCTGGAGCGCAAATGGCGCGAGTTCGAGGCCCAGGCCGAAAAGATGTCGGCCATCATCCGGCAATACGGGCTGGCCGAACAGGCCATGGACGGCGCGCTGAAGCGCTCGATGGGCGTGACCCGGCGCGAAGCGCGCGGCGAAAACTACCTGATCGTGCACAACGACACGGTCGAGGAAACCCGGTCGATGGCTGAAAACAGCGTCGACCTGATCGTCACCTCGATCCCGTTCTCGACGCAGTACGAATACACCCCGTCCTTCAACGATTTCGGCCACACCGACAGCGACGCGCATTTCTGGGCGCAGATGGATTTCTTGACGCCCGAGCTGCTGCGCGTGCTGAAGCCCGGCCGGCTTGCCGTCATCCATGTCAAGGACCGGATCGTACCGGGCGGGGTCAACGGCTTCGGCTTCCAGACGGTCAATCCATTCTCCGACGATTGCTCCGCGCATTTCCGCCGGCACGGCTTCGCCCTCATGTCGCGCGTGACGATCGGCACCGACGTCGTGCGCGAAAACAACGGCACCTATCGGCTCGGCTGGAGCGAGCAATGCAAGGATGGCACCCGGCAGGGCAACGGCATGCCGGAATACACGCTGACCTTCCGCAAGCTGCCGACCGACCGCTCCAACGGCTACGCCGACCAGCCTGTGGTCAAGCAGAAGCCGCTGTCCTTCACCGATCACACCGAGCAGCCGGACAAGGCGCTGCCGCTGGGCGAGGGCGTGCACACCCAGATGTTCGAACGCGCGCTGCGCAGCGTACCCGGCACCGGCTATTCGCGCGGCCGCTGGCAGATCGACGCGAACGGCGTGTGGCGCTCCAGCGGCGACCGGCCGCTGCTGCCCGACGAGCTGCGCCGCCTGGTGAAACTCGACGCCAAGCTGATCTATCGCGGCTGGAAGAAATGGGCGGAAGAAAACGTCTACGACCACGCACTGCATGTCGAATTTGCCGAGGTGCTCGACGCCGAAGGCAGGCTGCCGCCGACCTTCATGATCGCGCCGCCGCATAGCGACCATCCCGAGATCTGGACCGACGTGGCGCGCATGCGCACGCTCAACATGTTGCAGCAGCGGAAGGGCCGGGAAATGCATCTCTGCCCGCTGCAGTTCGACATTGTCGAGCGGGCGATCGAGCAGCATTCCATGCCCGGCGAGACGGTGTTCGACCCGTTCGGCGGCATCATGACCGTGCCCTATTGCGCGCTGCGCATGGGCCGCAAGGCTGTCGCGGTCGAGCTTAACCCTGACTATTTCGCCGACGGCGTCACCTATGCCGAGATCGCATCCGGAGGCGGGCAGGGGCCCGGCCTGTTCGACCTGATGGCGGCCGAGCAATCCGCTGCTGAAATGGACGAGGCTGCGGAATGAACCTCGCGCCGATCGTCACCGACGCCTTCGATCCCAGCCATGTCGATTTCGACGTGTTCGCCATGTTCCTCGAGGCGCGCCGCGTCCATCGCGGCAAGACGCAACGGCGCGTCGCCAAAGAGGCCGAGGTCGAGCTTGACGCCGTGCTGCGCGCCGCCCGCGGGCGCTATCCCGGCAGCTATGAGTTCTTCGCGTTGTGCGACTGGATCGGCGAGGAGCCGGCGCTCTTCCTGAAAAGGGAGTACCGGCATGGGTAGGCTGGCCCAATACGACTTTCGCGGGCTCGGCCGCCTGCTGCGCGCGCGGCTGGAGGATGACGGTCGCGGCTGGCGCGTCTGCGCCGCCGAGATCGGCGTCTGCGCGTCAGACCTGTCGCGCGTCTGCAACGGGCAGAGCGTGTCGGCGCCCAAGGCCATCGCCGTCTGCGACTGGCTGAAGCTCTCCTTCCGCGCCTTTTACGACCCGCCGCAAACCGCCGATCCGGAGCGTGAAACACCGGATGTGTTTCACGGGAAGAGCACTGAAACAGAGGGGCGGGCAGATGGCTGATGATCCCAAGCGCTACGTCTATTGGGTGCAGCTGGTCAACGGTTTCGGGCCCAAATCAAGAGCCTTCGTCGTCGTCTTCGAATGCCTGCATGCCACGACGGCCGATATCGACCGCGAGATGCGCCAGCACGGTGTCGTCAACGGCTCGCGGCTCGACACGGTCGACGACGGCAAGGGCGGCCGGCTGATCCGCAACCGCGCCGATTTCATGTTCGGCGTCGCCGGCCTCGTCTCCATCCAATCCTATCACAAACCATGCTGGGAGCCCGACGAATGGCCACTATGACCAAGCCGCTGCCGGGTTTCGGCAAACCAGGCAGCATCGACCCGAAGCAGCTGTTCAAGCTGCCGCTCGCCATGCAGGCGGAGGGCATCCGGCTGCTGTTCGAGATGGGGCTCAGCCCGAACCAGGTGAAAGCGCGGCTCGGCCTGTCCGGCGGCACGATCGACCAGATCCTCGACAAGGCGCGCCCGTTCACGCGCGGCGGCGACGTCAATGTCGTTGCGGAGGGCATGTGATGAAAAACAGGCTGTCTGACCTCAACAATCATCTGTTCGCGCAGCTTGAGCGCCTGTCCGACGAAGACCTGACTAAGGAGCAGATCGAGCAGGAAGCGACGCGGGGTGAGGCCATTGTCGCTGTCGCCGACCAGATCATCCGCAATGCCGCTCTGCAGATCAGGGCAGCGGAACTTGTCGCCGAGTATGGCTCTGACCCGGCGCCGTACCTCCCGCAAATCGAGGGCAAGAGCTCATGAGAGGTGGCCGCATCAGTTATTCCGCCGTCGAGATGGCGTGGCTGGAAAGCAATCGCATGATGGTCATCAGCGACTACCATCGGGCGTTCTGCGCCATGGCCGACCGTCAGGATGTGTCCGCCGCGCATCTTCACGGGCTTCGCAAGCGCAAGGGGTGGAAGGTGGGCCGCGCGCCCGGCCGGTTTGCGGGCCGCCACCTGCGCTACTCTGCCGCCGAGATCGCGTGGCTGCGCGACAATTGCACGATGGAAGTCAACTCTTGGTGCGCCGCATTCCAGGAGTCGTTCGGCCGGGATGATGCCACGCCCGCCAAGTTGCACACTTTGCGCAAGCGCATGGGCTGGAAAACCGGCCGCACCGGACATTTCGACAAGGGGCATGTTTCGTACAACAAGGGCAAAAAGATGCCCTTCAACGCGAACTCGGCCGAGACGCAATTCAAGAAGGGTCAACTGCCGCAAAATTATCGCGGTCCGGGGCACGAATCGACCGACGACGATGGCTATGTCTGGATCGTCACCGACCAGCCAAACCCGTGGACGGGCGCCTCAACGTGGCGCGTCCACAAGCATCGCTGGCTTTGGGAGAAGGCAAACGGCCCAGTGCCGGAAGGCCATGTTCTCAAATGTCTTGGCGACAAGGCGAATACCGATCCCTCGAATTGGGAGTTGGTGCCGATTGGGCTGTTGCCTCGGCTCAATGGGAAATCTGGCCGCCGGTACGATGCAGCGCCAGCCGCGCTGAAGCCGACAATTATGGCCGTGGCGAAACTGGAGCATCGCGTGCGGGACAAGTTTAGAGGTCGCGCTGCATGACATCGCTCGCCTCTCAAAGCCAACCCAGCCTCTTCGATGCCCTGCACAGACCGCCGGTAATCTTGCCCGTCGATAAGGACGGGCATGTTTTGCAAGGAGAACCCGACGCGACGTTCGTCCTGCCGCACAAGCGCATGGCTTGGGATCAGGCGACAATCGAGCTTCACCGCCACGACAACGGCCTGTGGATGTGGTCGACGAGCTTCAATTGCGACAGTCGCGGCAGCAGCTACAAGGTCGGCGCGAAATGGGGGAAGTTCGCCGAGAGCAAGGCCGACGCCCTGTTCTATGCCGTCCGTGAGATCGAGGGTCGCCTCGAAGATGTCGATGGCCCTACTGCGGCGCTTATCTTGAACTGGGCAAGGGGTTTGGTCGCATGATCTCGCCCCTTCAGCCGACTCTCTTCGAAGGAACAAAGCGTCTCGTCTACGACGAGGCGATCGAACTCACATTGCAGTCGCTGCAGGCTTATGGCACCGATCATCCACATTGGGGCATCGCATGGTCCGGCGGAAAAGACAGCAGCGCGACGCTGACGCTGATCGTGCACCTGATCGATGTCGGCCGGATTGCGGCACCAAAGACGCTTACCGTGTTCTATGCCGACACGCGGCAGGAACTTCCGCCGTTGGCCATTGCGGCCGCGCGGATCATGGAGCAGCTGGCCGAACGCGGCATTCGCTGCGAAGTCGTCTGCGCCCCACTCGATAAGCGCTTTCTGGTCTATATCCTCGGTCGTGGCGTGCCGCCGCCGAACAACAATACGTTGAGATGGTGCACACGCCAGATCAAGATCGATCCGATGTCCGAGGCCCTTGAGGCGCGCCTCGACGAGCTTGCCGGCAACATCCTTATGATCACCGGCGTGCGGCAGGGTGAAAGCGCAATCCGAGATCAGCGCATCGCCATGTCCTGTGGTAAAGACGGCGCCGAATGCGGGCAGGGGTGGTACCAGCAAGTCTTACCGAATGCGAAGGGCATTAGAGGCCGCCTGGCGACGCTGGCGCCTTTGCTCCATTGGCGTGTCTGCAATGTGTGGGACTGGTTGCGCATCTATGCGCCGATGCGGGAATATGGCGGCTGGGCGACAGCTGCTATCGCTGATGCTTATGGTGGCGACGAGGCGAATGAGATTAACGCCAGAACTGGCTGTGCTGGCTGTCCATTGGCCAGCAAGGATCTCGCACTCGACACCATCGTAGCAACTCCGGCTTGGGCATACCTTGCCCCGCTCAAGGGCCTCAAGCCCCTTTATCGCGAACTGCGGCTCCCGAAAAATCGGCTGAAAAAGACAGGTCTTGAATTCCGCAAGGATGGTTCAGCTGCGGCTAATCCGCAACGCATGGGGCCGCTGACGTTCAAAGCTCGGCTGATGGGCCTCGATCGTTTGCTTGGCATTCAGAACCAGGTGAACGAAGTCGCGCTTCAGATCGGTCGGCCCGTGATCGATATGCTCAATGCGGAGGAAGAGGCCAGAATTCGGGAACTGATCGCTGCCGAGACTTGGCCGCAAGGATGGGAGGGCGACGAGCCGACGGCGGATACGCCAATGGGCACGGTTTTCAGGGACGGCTCTGTTCAGCCGCTTCTGTTCTGACATGAGCGAAGCCACGAAACTCTTCGTCGAAGACGCACGCGCGGTGTCGATCGAGGCCGCGGCCAAGATCCTCAATCTCAAGTTCAAGCGGACCGGCGTCGAGCATCCGCAGCCATGCCCGCATTGCGGCGGCACCGATACCTTTGCCTTCAACACCAGCAAGAAAAAATGGAACTGCCGCGCCGGAGGCATCGGCGGCAACGATGCTATCGGCATGGCCGCCCATTGCGAAGGGCTCGACGTCAGGCGACGCGATGGTCTTCTCGAGGCCTGTTCGATCGTTCTCGGCCGAGACATTCCGGAGGAGGGCGAGCGCGAAAGCGAGGAGGATCGCCACGCGCGCAAGATGCGGCTGGAAGAGCGGCGCCTGCAGAACGAGGCCGCCTTTGCCGAGCGGGCTGCCAGCCAGGACGAGTTTCGCGAACGCGAGCGGCAGAAGGCGCGCGGCATCTATCAGTCGCTGGCCGCTCTGTGCAAAGCGCCACAGATGCATGGCCGCTTCTATCTGCGGCATCGTTGTGGCGGCTATCCCGACGCCACCTGGCTGCGCGTTGGCGCCGACGTGACCTACTGGCACGGCCAGGACGAGCGCGGCAGTCCGGCCGCGCTGTATTCGGGCCCGGCTATGGTCGCACCCTTCATCATGCCCGACCTGGTGCCGATCGGTTGCCATATCACCTGGATCGACCTTGATCGGCCGCCGAAGTTCCGGCCTGATCTGGTCGATCCGACAACCGGCGAATTGCTGCCGGCCAAGAAGATGCGCGGCTCGAAGAAGGGCGGCCTGATCCCGATCGCCGGCCATCCGCAATGCAGCCGCTGGGTCGGCGGCGAAGGCATCGAGAACGGCGTCGCCTTCGGTGTCTGGGAAGGCTGGCGCGAGGACACGTTCTATTTCGCCGCCGGCGATCTCGGCAATCTGGCTGGCCCGGCCGATCCCTCGTCGCGCTTTGCCCATCCGGCTCTGAAGAAGCCTGATGCCAAAGGCGTCCCACGGCCGGTGATGATCGCTGGGCCGGTGCCGAAGGCTGACCAGGACACCGACGATGCCATGTGGGTGGCGGACCACGTCGGCGAGCTGGTGCTGCTGGCCGATGGCGATTCCGAGCTGGTGATGACGGCGGCCGCCATGGCCAGGGCCCGTGCGCGGCATGCGCGGCGGGGCCGGCTGATCCCGATCGTGTGGCCGCGCGAGGGGTATGATTTTTCGAGCATGGCGGCCGCGGCCGTTGCGGGGGATTTGTGACCAAAAAGAAGAAAAGCATGCCCGACGAGGTCGCGGCTGTTCTCGAGGAAGCTGCGCGCCAGGCGGCAGCCGCCGGGCTGCCCCGCACCCCGCTCGATCTCGATGCAGGTGTCGCGGAACTGGAGGATGGCGAGCCGGGCACCGGCCCCCGCCATGGCAGCAAGGTCGACCTGGAAGTGGTCAAGGCCTGCGCCGGCCTCGACCATTCCGACACAGACAATGCCGAGCGGCTGCTTGCCCATTTCGGCGAGGATCTCTTGGTGCGGGCCCAGTCCAAGGCGCGCAAGGCCGCCTATGCGGTGTGGACGGGCACGCATTGGGATATCGACACCGGCGAGCCGCGCGCGCTGGCGGTGGCGCAGAATGTCGGAGGCCGCATCGCGCTCGAGGTCGAATATATCGATCACACGCCGGCGGAGAAGCACGCGATCGAGCGCGGCGCCGAGGCGTTGAAGATCGCCGAGGAGGAGCGCACGCCGGTGCAGCGCAAGCTCGCCAAGCTGGCCGCGACCGCCAACGCCAACCTCGCCAAGCGCGTCAGCCGGCGCATGAACCATGCCGTCTCCTCGAAGAACAAGGGCCGCCTCGAGGCGATGCTGGCCTGTGCGGCGCCACATATCCAGCGCGGGCCCGACGAATTCAACGCCGACCCGCTCAAGGTGGCGCTTGCCGGCCATACGCTTTGCTTTCGGCGCACCACGAAGCGCGTCCGCAACCCTGCTTTCGATGATCCCCCGGACTTCGAAGAACAGGACAGCCGCGAGGAGCTGCCAGAGTTCATCCATGTTGCCGATGCCGAGCTCAAGGTTGTCGAGGGCCATCGGCGGCAGGATATGATCACGCAGCGTGTTCCGGTGCCCTATGACCCGAAGGCGAAATGCCCGCGCTGGGATGAATTCCTGCGCGACAAGCTGCCGCTCGACGAAGTGCGCCGCATGGTCCAGGTCGCGTCGGGCCTCGGCCTGGTCGGCGTCACCGTGCAAAAACTGTTCTTCCACTATGGCAAGGGTGCCAACGGCAAGTCGGTCTACATGGAAACGCTGTGCAGGCTGCTCGGCGAGGTCGCCGTCACCCTGCCATCCGAATCGTTCATCGGCGAGGGTAAGGCGGGCGGTGCCGCCAATCCCGACATGGCGCGGCTCTATGGCCGACGCTTCCTGCGCGTGAAGGAACTGCCGGAAGGCGAGGATCTCAGGGAGAACCTGGTCAAGGACCTGACCGGCGGCGAGCACTTCACCGTGCGCGACCTGTTCGAGGGCTATTTCGACTTCAAGCCGGTGTTCACCGGTCACATGTCGGGCAACGGCTATCCCAAGATCACCGGCACCGACAACGGCATCTGGCGGCGCATGGCCGTCATCCACTGGTCGAAGATCATCGCCGAGGCCGACCAGCGCGAGTTCGAGGAAGTGGTGGCCGAGTTCGTGCCGGAATATCCGGGCATCCTCAACTGGCTGATCGAAGGGGTGATGATCTTCCTGCGCGAAGGCTTGGTCATCCCCGACGCGGTGCGGCTGAAGACGCAGGAATACCGCGACGAGATGGACCGCACCTCTGCCTTCTGCGCCCGCTGCGTCATCCCCGACAGCGCGGCCGAGCTGACCGCCAAGGAGTTTTACCAGGCCTATGTCGACTTCACCGTCGACGAGGGCGGCAAGCCGATCTCGCTGACCGCCTTCGGCCTGATCATGAAGAAGAAATATGACCGCATCGACGGTCGCGTCGTCGTCTATCGCGGCGTCAGGCTGGTCGACGTGCCGGCCTCCAGGCAGGGCAATCTCGGCTCAGGTTCATCCGATTTCGAGGGCCATCTGCGATGATCCCCGCAACCCCTTCCAGACGTGTTGCGCATGCCCGCAAACTCATGCGCGCCTTGAATTCATTCGGTTTTCCGGCGCGACAGTTGCGATAGTTCGCGACACTTCGCGACAGTTCATACAGCGAGAATAGAGTAATGAAATCAAGTGCTTGCACCAGTTTGCACCAGTTTTCCGCCGTCTATAGAGGTGGGGAAGGGGAGCGGGGAAACGAATTTCTTGCGTCTATGGGCTGCAATAACTGTCGCAACTCCCGCGTCTTCCTGACAACGAATTGAAATCCCTCAATAAACTATCGTCTCAAACTATCGCTAAACTATCGCAAAACTCTCGAAAACTATCGCAAGGGAATTAGAAATATGAAAACCGTGACCATTGAGGAATTGCTGACCTGGGCCTTTGTCCATGAATTGCCGAAGGGCGGCGGGGTTGACGGGCTGGACAATGCCAACTCGGCCTGGCGGATGCTGGAGGCCTCGTCATGGGGCAAGATCACCAGCTTTGCCGAACTGGGCGCCATCGTCGACAAGGGCAGGGGCGATACCGAGAATTACTGGATCGAGCAGGGCGAGCCGCATGACGACGCGGTGGCGGTCGGGCGCGCGGTGGCCGGCCTGTCGCGCTGCGACGTGGCGGTGCCGGCAGGCTGGAACGCGCTGGCCGACTGGCCGGACAGCGAAGGCATGGCCGAGGCGGCCGTCGGCAAGGCCGTTGAGCGCTACATGGTCAGAACGCCGCAGCGGCGCGCCGCCGGCATCGTCAGCCTTGTCGTCGGCACGGCCATCCTCGGCCGCGAGCCGGACTTTGTCGCGGAGCCGTCCAAGGTCAGGATGATCGAACGCGGCGGCAAGCCGGCATGGTTCGTGACCAAGCGGGTAACCGACGTCAATGGCCAGACATACGATCTTGAGGTCCACGGCTATGATGAGCGCAAGCAAAGGCCGGTGAAGGGTGCCTATCGCAAATTCGAGTTCTCGACCGATCCGACCGGCGACATCCTCGGCCGGCTCGATTACCAGATCTGGGTCGCCGCGCTGCGCCGCCTCGAGGCCGAGATCGCGCTGCAGCTGACCGGGCACAGGCTGGTGTTCTCGGATCGCTCGATGACGCCGTGGCTGGATGCCGATCGAGCGGGCATAGCCATCGTCGAAAGGGCGGCAGAGCGGGCCGCGAAAAAAACTGCCTTTGCTTGTTGACGTGCGGGAGAAACTTGACATACACCTGAAGACGGTAAAAAAGAAATCACCCCGGCGCCCCAAGCGACCGGGGTTTTTCATTTGGGAAAAGGCCGTGACCGTCGAGCTTCATGTCGATGCGTCCGACTTTGCGCAGCTCGGCTGCGCCATTGCCCGACTGCCCGAACAGATCAAGGCCAAGGCCGCTGCTCGCGCCATGCGCCGCGTCACCGAAATGGCGCGCAGCCGCATCATCAAGCGCGATGCCGAGCGCATCGATATCCCGCCATCGCGGGTCAGGGCGGTGACCACGGCGCAGTTCAATGCCGGCGGCAACACGTCGGATGTGATCGTCCGCTCTGGATGGATACCGCTCTATAAGCTCGGTGCGACCCAGACGGCCACCGGCGTGCGCGTGCGATTGAGAGGATCATATCGCTCCGCCTTCATCGCCGGCATGAAGAGCGGCCATGAAGGTGTGTTCAAACGGCAGGGCAAGGCAAGGCTGCCCATCCGCGAGCTGTTCGGTCCGAACCCGGCGCATGACATCACCAACAACCCGGAGGTCTACCTCCAGGTGCTGACCGAGATCATCGAACAGAACCTGATGCCTCGCTACCTGCATGAGGTCGATCGCCTCTTGCCCCGCTGACCCCACCCCCGGTGTAGGGACCGTACCAGCGTCTCCGACCCATACGGGCCCGGGGGAGCCCGGGATTTTTCTAGTAGGCGCGTCGGAAAGCGGTACACGCAAGAACGTGTGATGCACGCGTGCCGCACGGGACACTGCACGCATGGTCATCGAAACCGACGCCGACGCCGGCGAGTGGATTTCGATCACGGACGCCGCGGCGCGTTTGAGCGCGGCTGGTGACCGGATCGACCGCTCGACCCTGTCGCGCTACCTGAAGCAGCACGCGCAAGCGTTGCCGACGCGCGAGGAGGGTAAGTCCCACCTGGTCGAGTACGGCGCGCTGGTCGCGCACCGTGGCGAGAACATCCGCCTTCGCGCGCTGCCAGTTGCCGCTCCAGGCGTCGGCAAGCAGCCAGCCAAGCCGCCCTCACGGTTCGCCGGCAGCCAGTCGGACGGCTTCGCCCGCAAGGCGCAGGCCGATGCCGAGATGCGCGAGATGGACCTCGCCAAGCGTCGCGGCGAACTGACGCCCACGGCAGAGGTCGACAAGGCCGGCCGCGACGCGATCGCGCTGATGCAAAGCGCCTTCGACCGGGCGATCGAGAGCGAGGCGGCGAGCCTCTCGGTAAAATACGGCTGGGACGAGCGCGTCGCGCGCATTGCGCTTAAAGGATTTGTCCGCGTCGGCCTCGACGACTTCAACCGCGAGATCCGCGAGCGGCTCGACCAGCACGAGCGCGAGCGCGCATCCGGCGACACCGGGCCATTCGACCAGGCCGCCCTGCAATGAGCTATCACGACGCGCGGCTGTCCTTTCCGGAGCTGCCGCATGGCGCCGAAATCCTGTTCACCGGCCTTGAGGCCGCCAGCCGGCCAGTCGCCGACCTGACCATCTCGGAATGGGCCGACCGCTACCGCGTCGTCTCGCCGGAATCGGGATCGCCCTGGCCTGGCCCGTTCAAGACCGATCGCGTTCCCTACCTGCGCGAGCCGCAGGACTGCCTGCATCCCGACCATCCGGCGCGCCGGGTCACCTGCCGCTGGGCGGCGCAGCTCGGAAAGTCGACGGCGATCGAGAACTGGTTCGGCTTCATCGTCGACCAGGCGCCCGGCTCGATGATGATCGTGCTGCCGACGCTCGAGGAAGCGACCAAGTTCAACCGGGTCAAGCTGCAGCCGACCATTGAGGCGAGCCCGCGCATCGCGCACAAGGTGATGCCGGTCAACAGCCGCGACGAGCAGGGCTCGACCACCTCGTTCAAGCGCTACGCCGGCGGCTTCTGCCAGATCGTCAATGCGGGCTCCTCCAAGGGCCTGCAGATGGTGTCGATCAAGTATCTCGCCATGGACGAGGTCACCGGCTACCCGCGCGATGTGGACGGCCGCGGCAGCCCGCGCGACCAGGCCCGCGCCCGGCAGAAGATGTATGGCGACCTCGCCAAGGAATGGGAAGGATCGACGCCCGGCGTCACCGGCGAATGCGCGATCTCCGGCGACTTCGAAGCCGGCGACCAGCGCTACAGCTACGTGCCCTGTCCGCATTGCGGCATCTATCAGGTGCTCGAATTCGATCACATGCGCGAGGCCGACCCGGCGGCCAATCTGCCGGTGCACATGGCCTGCATCGCCTGCAACGGCGCCATCCTCGACGGCCACAAGGCCGAGATGAATGCGCGGGCGCATTGGATCGCCCGCCGCGTCCATGACGGCGAGGAGAAGGTGCCGGAGGCGATCGCGCCCGAAGACATCGGCCGCTGGCGCTGCGACCCGTGCGAGGGCCGCTGCCGCGACTGGCAGCCGAGCTATCATCTGTGGGCGGCCTACGCGCCGCGCGAGCGCTTCGCCGATATATGGCACCGCTTCAAGGATGCCGAAGGCGACACGACGAAGCTGCGCACCTTCTACCAGCAGGATCTGGCGCTGCCTTATGATCCCGGCGGCGTCGCCGTCGAATGGGAAAAGATCGTCGAGGCGGCGCGCAAGTTCCCGTTCCCGCGCGGCACCATCCCAGCCGAGGCCGGCATTATCGTCTCGGCCGCCGACGTCCAGGGCTACGGCATCAAATGGTCGGTCTGGGCGATCGGGCCGCGCGACCGCGCCTGGCTGATCGACCGCCAGGTGTTCATGGGCGCGCCGGACCAGGTCGACGACGCCTGGATCGAACTCGCCGACGCGCTCGGCAAGACCTATCGCACGGCCGGCGGCGGCGAGAAGGGCATCGACATTTCCGGCGTCGATTCGGGCTTCGCCACCGATCGCGTCTACCGCTTCTGCGCCTCGCGGCCGAACGTCTACGCGCTCGACGGCCGCCACCAGATCGGCCTGCCATGGCTGGGCACGCCGGTGAAGAAGGATATTCGCGACCAACGCAAGCGCATCATCGCCAAGGTGATGCTCTATCCGGTCGGGCTTTACGACATCAAGACCTCGGTGATGGCGGCGCTGGCCAATTTCGTGCTCGGCCCCGACGAGAAGGGCAGCTGGCCGCGCAACACCATCCACCTGTCGAACGAGCTCTGCGACGACGAATTCGCCAAGGAGATGACGGCGGAGCGGCTGGTCGATCCGGACGAGGAAGCGCGCGCCACGGTCTCGCGGCGGGCGCGCAATTTGATCAGCCCGAAGGCGCCGCGCGAGTGGAAGAAGATTTTAGGCCGCGCCAATGACTGGTTCGACACCACGGTCTACGCCTTCGCGCTGGCCTGGCATCTGAAGCACAAGCGCCGGCTCAATGCCGAGCGCTGGGCCGATCTGTTGACTGAACTGCACGGCAAGCCGGCCGAGCCTGACCTGTTCGAAGCGGCCGAGGACGGGCCGTTCAAGGGCAAGACCAGAAAAGCCGATCCGGAGCGCGACGCGCGCCGCAAGGCAAACCGTGAAAAATGGGCGAAGCGAACGTGAAACTGATCGACCGGCTCCTGGGACGAAAGGCGGGCACGGATGTTTCCGCGCGTCCGCTCCCCGGCGCCGCGTTCCTGCGCGATTCGCGCTCGGCCATCATCAACACGCGCCCGGCGATCCTGCGCGACAGCCGCGATGAAATCCGCCTCGCCTGGCGACGCGCCGCCGGCCTCGCCATCGACCTGATCCAGAATTCCGGCCGGCTAAAGGGCGCCGCCGACCAGGTGCTTGCCGATACCGTCGGTGTCGAGCTGGTCCTCAACCCGACGCCTGACCTGTCAGGGCTCGGCTACAGCGATGCCGAGACGGCGGAGCTGATCAAGCTCATCAAGCGGCGCTGGAAGCGCTATGCTTGGAACCCGCGCGAATGCGACATGCGCGGCAAGTTCACCGTGCCGCAGATGATCGACATCGCGCTGCGCTGGGACATGGCCTATGGCGAGGCCACCGGCGTGATCTCCTACATGCCGATCGCGCAACGTCGCGGCTATGGCATTTCGACGGGCACCAAGGTCTGCATGGTGCCGCCGACGGCGCTGGTGCAGGACACCAACGACTATGAAGGCCTCTACCAGGGCGTCATCCACGAAGCGAACGGGCGGCCGATCGCCTACCGCTTCGAGGAGAAGGAAGGCGGCATCCGCACCAAGCGCGACTATCGCGCCTATGACGCGGCCGGCCGGCTGCAGGTGATGCACGTCTTCGACCCTTGGGATGCGACCGACGTGCGCGGCATTTCGCGCATCGCGCCGGCCTTCCGCAAGCACATCCAGCACGAGATCTTGGTCGACGCCAAGATCCAGACCGGTATCCTGCAGACCGTCTTCGCCGCGGCACTCACCAGCCCCAACCCATCGAAGGAAGCCTTCGAAGCGATCGAAGCGCTGCCCGACGACAGCGATCTGCAGGCAGATTTCCACGACTATTTCGCCGGCGCTCTCAGCCGCGCGGCGGAAGGCAAGATTTCGATCAGCGGCGACCCGCAGGTCTCGCATCTTGCGCCCGGCGAAGAACTCAAGCTGCTGACCACGGGCACGCCCGGGCCCGAGTTCCTGCCGGTGTCGGACGAGCTGTCGCGCGATATGGCGCGGGCCATCGGCATCACCTTCGGCGGCCTGACCATGAACCACACCGCGGCCACCTATTCGAGCGTGCGGATGGAGAATTCGTCGATCTGGCCCGTCGTCACCCGCCGCCGCGAGCGGATCGCTGCGCCGATCGCACAGTCGATCTACGAAGCCTGGCTGGACGAGGAGATCGGCGAAGGCCGCATCCCGTTCAAGGGTGGCTATGAGGCCTTCGCCGCCAATCGCGACCGCGTCAGCTGGGCGCTGTGGCAGGGGCCGGCCAAGCCATCGGCCGATGACGGCAAGAGCGCCAAGGCGGCGACCGAGCGCCTGGTCAACGGCACCTCGACGCTGGCCAGCGAATGCGCCGAACTCGGCTACGACCCTGACGAAGTGTTCGAGCAGCGCGTGCGCGAGCACCAGAAATATGTCGCTGCCGAAATGCCTTCGCCCTTCGTGCCGCGCAATGCCGGCCCGCCCGACACCGCCGCGCCCGAAGAGCCGGTTAAAAAGGCCGCCGCATAATGCCAATTTTGGTCAAGATCGCCGGCGTCACTGTCGACGCGGAGGACCCGTGCGCGCTCTATCAGGCGCTCTATGCGGCCAAGCTGAAGCTGATCGCCGGCGAGCGGGTCGAGGAAACCGAGGTGCGCTCGCCGGTCACCCACCAGCGCGTGCGCGTCTCGGTAGGCAGCGTCGCCGCCCTCGACGCCGAGCTGATGCGGCTTGCCGCGGCCTGCTCGGCCAAACAGGGCAAGCGTTCGCGCTACGCCAAGACGATACGCTTCGTCGGAGGTGGCTCATGTCAGTAGCCCTCGACAGGATCTGCGGGCAGGTCTTCGACCAGCCGCTGCTCTATCATCCGCAGAAGGCGGAGACGCTGGCGCGGTTGCTCGGGCCGCGCCTGACCGGTCATTCGATATCGCTGGTCAATGGTGAAGGCGCGGTCGATCACGTGGCCTTCGCCAACGGTCGCCCGTCGACCGGCGTGATCGGCGACGGCCTGGGCCGCGCCTTCGACCGCAAGGGCATTTCCACCTTCGACATGGTCGAGGGCGTTGCCATAATCCCGATCGAGGGCACGCTGGTCCACAAGGGCGGCTATATCGGCTCGTCTTCCGGCGAGACCTCCTATCAGGGCCTGCAGACGCAGATTGCCCGCGCCAAGAAGCGGGCCGACGTCAAAGGCGTCGTCTTCGAGATCGACAGCTTCGGCGGGCAGGGCAACGGCGCTTTCGATACGGCCGATGCCATTCGCGACCTGTCGAAGGCCAAGCCGACCATCGCCATCCTGACCGATTTCGCCTATTCGGCCGGCTATATGCTGGCCAGCCAGGCGCGCCAGGTCATCATGCCGGAATTCGGCGGCGCCGGTTCCATCGGCGTCGTCATGCTGCATGCCGATTTCAGCGGCAACCTCGAGCAGGACGGCATCAAGGTCACCTTGATTCATGCCGGCAAGCACAAGGTCGACGGCAATCCCTACCAGCCCCTGCCTGCCGGCCTCGCCGAACGCTGGCAGGCCGAATGCGAGGTCATGCGCGATCGGTTCGCCGGCATCGTGGCGGCCGGACGGGGCAAGCGCTTCAGCAAGGCGGCGGCGCTGAAGACCGAAGCCGAATGCTTCAACGCCGCAGAGGCCTTGCGGCTCGGCCTGGTCGATGCGGTCGGCAACGGCCAGGAGGCCTTCGCCGCCTTCATCTCGGCAGTCAACGGAAAGGACTGATCATGTCCAGCATTCTGGCGGCGGTGCGCGAAGCCATGTCCGCACCGGCCGACGAAATTCCCCTGATCGGGGATGCCACCGGCGCGCAAGCGTCAATCGAAACCCAAAGCCCCCCGCGGGCAAAGGAGACCGGAATGTCCGGAAATCAGGCGCCCGCCGCAGCGGGCATTTCGCAGGCAGAGCATGACGCGGCCGTTGCGGCGGCTGAAACCAAGGGCCACGGCGCCGGCATGAACGCCGCCACCGCGCGCCTGACCACGGCGCTTGGCGCCGACGGCGTCAAGGGCGATGCCGGCCGCATGTCGGCCGCCCTCGACCTGGCGGCGAAGTCGCCGGCGATGTCCGGCGCGGATGTCGCCGCCTTCGTCGTCGCCAATGTCGCGGCGAGCAAGCCGGCAGGCGGCGCTGACGCCGCCGCCTATGAGCAGACCCGTCTGGCCGCTGCCGGCCTGGCGCAACCGGGGCAGAAACCGGCACCCGCCGCTGGCGGGAACTGGGCGGCCTTCCGCGCCAAGCGTCAGCCGTCCCAATAATTCCGTCCTCAAACCTCAAACTCACAGGAGGGTCGAATGACCGTCTTCACCGAAGGCCGCCACCCGGCGGAGTTCGTCCTTAGCGAGGGCGACAAGAACTTCTCGCGCGACAACATCGTCATCGCCGCATCGCAGACGATCGTACCCGGTTCGGTACTCGGCAAGCGTGCGGTCGCCGCCGGCGTTGTCGCCACCGCCGCGGCCGACGCCGGCAACACCGCTGGTTCCGGCGCGCTGACGCTCGCCAGTCCCGCCGTCTCGTCCAAGGTCAAGGACGGCGTCTATAACGTCATCTGCACCGAGCCGGCGACCAACGGCGGCACCTTCGAGGTGACCGACCCGTCCGGCAAGTCGATCGGCAAGGCGACGGTCGGCGTCGCCTTCAACAAGGAAATCAAGTTCACCATCGCCGACGCGACGGACTTCGTTGCCGGCGACCGCTTCACTGTTACCGTCGCGGCCGATGCCGACGATTTCGAGTATGGCGCTCACGATCCTGCCGCATCGGACGGCCTCGAAGTTGCGGCGGCGCTGGCGCTCTATCCGGCCACCACCGGCGTCGGCGAGAGCGCCAAGATCAGCGCGATCACCCGTCACTCGGAGGTGAACGGCAAGACCCTGACGTGGAAGAGCGGCATTGCTGCCGCCGATCTCGCCGACGGTATTCAGGCACTCGCGTCGCGCGGCATCATCGTTCGCTGACGCTTCACCCATCAACGCAAAAACAGTCAGCATCCAGAGGAGACCATTCCAATGCTGGACATCTTCCATTCCGATCCGTTCACGGTCTTCTCGCTGACCGACGCGATCAACAGCACGCCCTTTGTGCCTGGCCACATTTCCCGGCTCGGGCTATTCAACACCACGTCGGTCAACACGCTTGCCGTGGGTATCGAGGAGAAGAACGGCATCCTGACGCTGGTGGCGCCGACCCCGCGCGGCGGTCCGGGCCAGACTATCGACAAGACCAAGCGCAAGCTGCGCATGCTTGCCGTTCCGCACTTTCAGATCGACGACGCCATCATGGCCGATGAGGTCCAGGGCGTTCGCGCCTTCGGTTCCGAAACCGAACTCGAGACGGTAATGGGCAAGGTCGACGAGCGGATGGTCATCCATTCGCAGAGTTTCGCCGCGACCGAGGAATATCACCGCATTGGCGCCATCAAGGGCATCGTCACTTACGCCGATGGCACGACGCTCAATCTGTTCACCGAGTTCGGCGTGTCGCAGGAAGCCGAGATCGACTTCGACCTGGACAATGCGGCACCGGTCGCTGGTGTGCTGCGCAAGCAATGCGCCGGTGTCTATCGCACCATCGCCGGCAATCTCGATGGCGTGCCGTTCTCCGGCGTGCGCGCAGAATGCGGCGACGCGTTCTTTGACGATCTGATCGCGCATCCTGAGGTGCGAGCGAGCTACCTGCAGCAGCAGGAAGCTTCGTCGCTGCGCGCCGGCTATGTCGACAGCGGCCAGTCCGGCGTCTTCGGCACTTTCATGTTCGGCGACATCATGTGGGAGAACTATCGCGGCTCGGTCGGCGGTACCCAGTTCATCGACACCAACAAGTGCCATCTGTTCCCGACCGGCGCGCCTGGCCTCTTCAAGACCGTCTATGCGCCCGCTGACTACATCGAGACTGTCAACACGTTGGGCAAGCGCCTGTACATGAAGCAGATCGAGATGAAGAACGGCAAGGGCATCGACATCGAAGTCCAGAACAATGCGCTGCAATATTGCGTTAGGCCGAAGGTGCTGATGAAGGGCAAGCGTACTTGATCGACTGGAACGAGGCTTCGGCGGCGCTCGAAACGACCGTCGCCGAAGTCTTCGACCGCGAGACATTCCGCGTCGTGCCGACGGCGCGGCGCGTTGGCGTCAACGACACCCGCATGGCCGATCCGGATCGCACCGGCTTTGCCTTCATGGGTTCGATCCATTTCGGCCCGGCCGCCCTCGCGCCCGGCTTCTCGCATCCGTCCATCCTGTCTTCGGACCGCGACCGAGCGCGCGAAATGCCGACCCATGAGGCTGTCGTCACCGCGCTGTCGACCGAATGGCTCGAACCGGTAAAGGTCGAAGACCAGATCGTCTGGCTCAACGTCGAGACCGGCCTTGAGAAGGGACGCTTCGTCGTTGCGGCCATTCCGGTTGACGGCGGCAAGCGCCTGGCCATCTTCGTCAACCGCACCAAGGGCCGGCCATGACCATCGCTGCCGAAATCGCCCGGCTGGCGGCCGTCGAGAGCCTGTGCCCGACCGCAGCACTGCTGGCCGAAACGGCGCTGCCGACCTTGGCGCGCCACCGCGTCTTCGATTCGCGCCGGCCGTCGCTCGACGAACTCGACGCCGGCGAGGAATACACGCCGGTGCTGTCGCTATTCACCCGCAAGTCGGAATCGCCGCGCCGCGGCCTTGGGCAGGGCAGCGTCGCGAGGAACGGCCGCACCATGCTCGAGGTGGTCGCCGAACTCTGCGTCTCGGCCACGGACGAGGACGGCTCGGCCTACACCGATGCCATGACCGGCTCCGATCCGAAGGCGCGCATCGTGCTGTCGGCGCTTTGCGCACAAGTGCGCTACGTGCTGACGCAAGGGCCGACCGGTACGCTCTTCCGCCAGATCGTCATGGCGGTCGAGAGCATCGACGAGGAAGGCTTCGCCGTCCCCGAACTTGGCCTGCGCTGGCAGCGCACGACCATGCTGTTCGACTGCCAGATACCCGACGACGACTTTTCAGGCGGGGCAGGGCTGCCGCAGCCGGCCGCGCGCATCGCGGCCCTCTTGCCCGCCAATTCCTACGCCAGGGCGACGCTCGACAACATGGCGGCGCAGTTCGCAGCCGCCGCCCCATTGCCGACCATCGAGACGATCGCCTTCGAAGTGAAGCAGGCCGGCATCTCCGGCGAGATGGGGCCTGCAGCGTCGATCGCGCCGCCGTTTCCGGAAATCGAGGATTAGACCATGACCAGCCTCGTTCGCGTCAAACTCGCCGATGCCGCGCACCGTATGCCGCACCCGTTCAATCCGAGCCTGGACTTCCCGGCCGAAGGGCTGACCGTCGACCGCGAGGACCCGGCCTGGATGCAGCTCATCAATGACGGCTCGTTGATCATTGACAAACCAATCGAAGCGCCTGCCTCGGCAGGAAAGCGCAAGGAGAAGAACTGATGGGCATCCTGTTCAACAATATTCCGGGCGCCGGCCTGGTCGCGCCGCTGTTTGCCTTCGAGGTCACCTCCGGCGGCAGCTACCAGTCGGCCTCGCGCCTGCTGCTGATCGGCCACAAGAACACCGGCGCGCTCATTGCAGACAACACCCCGACGCCGGTCGGCTCGGCGCAGGAGGCGGTGGCCCTTGCCGGCGCCGGCTCGATGCTGGCCGAAATGGCCCGCGTCGCCTTCCTTAACGCGCCGACGCAGGAGACCTGGATCATGGCGGCGCCCGCCACCGGCACGGCGCGCGTCGACACCATCCTGGTCAATTCGGTTCCGGCCGGCGGCGGCGTCGCCACCGTCGAAATCGCAGGCGAGCCGGTCCAGGTGCAGATCGCGGCCGGCGACAGCGTCAACACCGTCGCCGCGTCCCTTGCCGCCGCCATCAACGCCTATTTTAACGCCCTGACCGGCGCTTCGCTGTCGGTCACCGCCACCGTCGCCACCGCCACGGTGACCATCACCGCCCGCCATCTCGGCCTGATATTTGTCGACCACGACATCTATGTGCCGACGATCGTCGCCGGCAACGCCTTCGCCGGTGCGGCCGTCACTATCACCAACACCGTGGTGCCGACCGGAAGCCCTGATCTGTCGGCGGCTTTGGCGGCGCTTGGCGACGATCCCTTCGACTGGATCGTCTCGCCCTTCTCGGATGCCACCAACATCGCCCGCTACACGACGGCGATGAACGATGTGTCCGGCCGCTGGGCTTATAACCGCCAGGTCTATGGCCATGTCTTCACAACCGCGGCCGGCACGCTGTCTGCGCTGACCACGATCGGCCTGGCGCTCAACGATCGCCATCTGACCATTCATCCGCGCCTGCCTGTCGCCGCCGGCAACCCGACGCCCGCCTGGCTGGCCGCCGCTGCCCGCACGGCGCGCATCGTGCCATGGCTGTCCGACGATGCCACGGGCAATGTCTCGCGCAACCAGAAGGGCCTGGTCGTCCAGGGCGAGCGGCCGCCGCGCGACCGCTCGCTGGTGCCGACCTATGCCGGCCGCAACACCATGCTGCGCTCCGGCATTTCCAGCGTCATCGTCAACACCGATGGCGGCGTGGCGATCGACAAGATCGTCACTACCTACCAGAAAGACGCCAATTCGCAGCCGGACGAAACCTTCCGCGACATCCAGGCTATCGGCCAGCTCGTCGCCATCCTGCGCTATTTCCGCGCGCAGCTTTCTTACGAGCACGGGCAGAAGTCGCTTGCCGACGAAAACCCCGGCGGCCTCGGCGCGATCTCGACGCCGAAGTCGATCAAGGCGACGCTTGTGCATGCCGCTGATACGCTGGAAAACCGCGGCGTGCTGGAAAACGCCCGCGGCTTTGCCGACCGGCTGATCGTCCAGCGCAACAGCCAGAGCGCCAACCGCGTCGACATCATGGCGCCGATCGACCGCGTCAACCCGCTCGATGTGATCGCCGCCAACGCGATGCTTTACAGCCAGTATCGCGCCGCCTGATCGCCGCCTGACCATCCATTCAACTGAGAGGAAAAACCGATGCAGAATTTCGGCGGAGAAATGACGTTCGGTCTTTCGACCGGCGATCGGATCGTGGTGCGCGGCGCGGCCGAGATCATGCCGTCCAATGTCGAGATCACCGGCGCCGCCAACCAGGACGGCTCCCCCTATCGCACGGTCGAGCCGACCGGCTTCAAGGCCAACCTCACCTTCGAGGATCTGCCGACCGACGACTGGAACCGGCTGATGCGGGCGTCAGGCTTCAACGTGACGCTGAACGAAAGCTTCACCGGTGTCCAGCATCTGTGGACCGAAGCCGCCTTCACCGGCACGCCGACGATCAACCGCGCGACCGGCGAAGTCACCGGCGTGGCGCTGATCGCCCGCGTCTACCGGAAGATCTGACATGGCCGAGAAGATCGTTCCGTTGTCGCGGCGCTACGAGGCGCATGGCGAGGCCTTCGAGGCCGTCACCGTGCGCGAGCCGCGCTTCGAGGATCTGCTGGCGCTTGGCGAGCCCTACGAGGTGCAGCGCGCCGCTGGGAACAATGTCGTCATCGAAAATGTCGACACCGTCGCCGCCTATGTCCGCCGCTGCGTCGTGTCGCCGGGGATCGAGAAGCTTGGCGTGCTCGAGCTGGCCGATGCCAGGCTGGTGCGCGATGCGGTGATCGGTTTTTTTATGCGTACCGCGCAGGCGGGCACCGAGTAGGTGACGTCATCGGCATCCAGGCCGATGACCTGATGTTCTATTTCGGCTGGCAGCCCGGCGTCGTTCTGCCGATGCCGTTTTCCGAGATCGCCGTGCTGCACGGACGCGGCATCGAATTCCTGAAGCGCAGGCCGAAAAAATGAGCAACCGCACGATCGAGGCCATATTGCGCCTGTCGGCGAAGCTTGGCCCGATGGGCGCTTTCGGGCAACTGTCCGGCAAGCTCAACCAGGTCAATCAGAAAGCGCTGGCGTTCAACAGGACGCAAGGTCTGATGGCGCGCAACAGCATGCTGGCCGCCAACGCCGTGCGAGGTCTGGTCGCCTACGGCCTGGTGCGCGGCGCAGCCGGCATGGTCACCAACTTCGCCAGCGCCGAACGCCGCTTGAACCGCATTGCCATCAATGCCGATGCCGGCAAGGAAAAGCTGGCGGAAATGTTCCATACCGTCGATCGCGCCGCGCTCGATTATTCGACGACACAGGACAGCGTCACCTCCGGCCTCGAAACGCTGGTCGCCGCCGGTCGCGATCTCGACGATGCGCTGGCCTTCTTGCCTGCGGTCACCGCCACGGCGCAGGCCGCTGGCGCTGAGATCACCGACATCGCCACCACGGCCGATTCGATCGGCACCAATTTCGGCATTGCTGGCGACAAGATGCAGCGCGCCTTCGACATCCTCGTCACTTCGGGCAAGCAGGGTAAGTTCGAGCTGAAGGACATGGCGCAATATATCCCCAGCCTTGCACCGGCCTTCGCCGCGCTCGGCTACAAGGGCGAGAAAGGCCTTGGCCGGCTCGCCTCGGCCTTGCAGACCATCCGCATCCGTGAAGGTGACGCCTCAGAGGCCGCGACCGACCTGCAGAACGTGCTGCAGAAGATGGAATCGAAGGAGACGGTCAAGAACTTCGCCAAGTTTCACATCAATCTTCCGGAGGAACTGGACAAGGCCCGCAAGTCGGGCAAGGACCTGCTCGATGTCATGATCGAGCTGACCGAGAAGGCGACCAAGGGCGACCTGTCGAAGATCCCGCGGCTGTTCACCGATCTGCAGGTGCAGAAGGGCATGCGCGCCCTTGTCCAGGGCAAGGACGCCTTCCACCAATTCGTTACCGACCTCGACCATGTCGACGGCTCGACCTTGCGCGATCTCGGCCGTATCCTCGACGACAACCAGTCGAAGATCGATCGCATGGGCGCGTCATGGGAACGCATGATGCGCTCGATCGGGTCTGGCATTGCGCCTGCCGCGACCGGCGCGATGGACTTCGTCAGCTCCAACATGGACAAGGCGCAGTTCATCAACGCCGAGCTCGACAAGCAGGGCATGGGCTTCTGGGAGAAGCGCATGTGGTGGCTGCGCAACGGCTTCGACAATCAAGACCAGGGGCTGACGGCGTTCAAGGGCGGCTGGCGTTCTCCGGAAGGACTGCTTGCCGCCAAGGGGCCGATGGGCGCCAGCCCGGAACTGCCGTCACGGCGCCAGGACCAGCCGGGGCGCACACCGATCCCGACACCGCGTCCCGTGGCGCCAAGCGTGGCCGATCAATATCGTCTCTACGGTCGCGGGCACGCCGCGGCAGCGCGCAACAGTGTTCAGGTTGATAAGCCTGCAGGGCATTTTGGCAACGAGATTGACTTTGGCCCGATGGAGCGGGCCACGGCCGCTGCGGCAGCCGACCTTAAAGGAGCGGGCGTCCAAACGGCCTCCTCCGTGGTCGACGGCGGCAAGCAGGCCGGCGACAGCATAAAGTCCGGTGCCGACACCCTTGCCGCCGTGGCCGGCCAGCTGGAGGCGGCGATCGTCGCCGGTGCCAATGCGCTTGCCGGTGCCGCGCGCAGTGCTGCCGCCGATCTGTCGCGGCCGATCGGCTCGCTTAAGGCGGTGCGCGCCGACACCGGCAAGTCGAACGCCGGCCATTTGATGGGACCGCGCTGATGCGTGACTGGCTGAAGGCGTTCCGGCCCGCTTCATTTCGCGGCGTGCCGTTCTTTGTCGAAAATGAAACCGCCGAAGGCGGCCGGCGTGTCGCCATCTCGCCGATCGCCTATTCCGATCTGCATGTCACCGAAGACATGGGCGGCGATGTCAGGCGCTTCAGCCTGTCGGCCTATGTCGCCGGCGATATTGCCGATGCCGCCGCGCGCAACTTCACCGCTGCGCTCAACGCGCCGGGCGCTGCGACGCTGGTGCTGCCGATGGGCGGCCCAGTGCTGGTGCGGGTGCCGCGCTGGTCGCTGTCGCGCGAACGGGCGCGAGCCGGCTATGTCGGTTTCGAGGTCGAGTTCGTTTCGGCTGGCCTGCCGGCGCTGCCTTTCGCTGCCGTCCCCGGCGCCTTTGCGATTGCCGGCAAGATCGCCGCCGGCATTGACATGATCGCGTCTGCCGCCGCTTTCCGCATGCGCGATGTCGCGCCCGGTCAGGCGGCACCCTCGGCACTTGCTGCCGCATCTGCCGCCGTAGCGATGGCCTCGGTCGCCGATGCGGCGGAGATGCCGGCCGAAACGCGACCTGTCATTGCCGATCAGATTGCGACGATTACGCGCCTGTCGTCGGAGCCGGTCACCCAGGCCGGGCCGATTGCCGCGGCGATCGTCTCCACGGTCGGCGCTATTGCCGATGCGGCGAGCCCGATCGAGGCCACTGAAGCTTTCGCGGTTGCGGCTGCGCCTTCCGGCACCGATGTCTTCGCCCTGGTGTCGGCCGCCGCCTTCGCCGCCGGGTTTTGCCAGGCGCTTGCCGCCGGCGACTATCTCTCGCGCCAAGATGCGCGCCGTGCCCGTGACCGCATTGCGCCGGTCGTCGATCCCGTCCTCGAGGCCCTGTCGACAGGCCTCGACGTTGCGGTCAGCGAATGGCTGTCGGATATCGCGGCGACCGCGGCATCCGACCTCAGTGCCGTTGCCGCCAATCGGGCGCCGCTGGTCAGCGTGCAGACCGAAATATCGCTGCCGGCGACGGTGCTGGCCTACGCGCTTTATGGCGACGCCGGCCGCGCCGGCGAGCTGGTCCAGCGCAACAGCGTTGCCACGCCTGCGGCCATGCCGATCAGCTTCGAAGCCATCGCGCCTTAAAGGGGATTGGCGTGCCGCTTGAAGTGATCTCCATCCAGGCCGGCGGCCTGCTGCTCACATGGCAGGACATCAGCATTTCGATCTCGGCCGAGGAGGCCGTGCGGTCGGCTGTCGTCACCGGGCACATCCCGCCCGGTGTGGCGCCGCCGTGGCCTGACGACAAGGCCAGCCTGTCGGCCGGAGGCACGCTGCTGTTGACCGGCTATGTCCGCGACTTCCGGCCGGACCAGGGGGCCGACGACTGGAAGGCGACGATTTCACTTGTCTCCCGCACCGTCGACGCGGTCGAGACCTCGATCCTGCACAAGACCGGCCTGGTCGAGAACAAGGACATCAAGGGCATCGGCGAGGCTTTCGACAATTGCGGCATCGGCATCGAGGCGAAGGGATCGTTCGAAACCATTGCTAAGCATCAGATCGAGCCGGGAGAATCGCTCTACTCGACACTGGAGCCGCTGGCGCGCGCCGAGGCGGCGATCATCCACGACACGCCGGAAGGCAAATTGCGCATCGTTCAGAAGCCGGAGGGGTCGCATAGCGGCGGCCTGGCGGCTGGCGTCAACATCATCTCCGCCGCAGCGGAATTTTCGGGCGAGGGCAGGTTCAACCCCGTCATCGTCCGCGGCCAGCAATCGCGCGGGACGACACCGCAGGCGCTGCGGCCGGAGGCCAAGGCCGCAGATCCATCGGTCGGCCGCAGCCGGCCCAAGATCGTCGTTCTCGATGGCGAGGCGACGACCAAACATATGAAGAACGCGGTCGAATGGGAGGCGCGCGCGGCAGCCGGCCTCGCGGTCAACGCAACCATCACCGTGTCCGGCTGGCGCGATGCCGGCGGCATGATCTGGACGCCGAACTTTCTGGTCTATGTCCGCCATCCGCGCGTCTATCTCGATCAGATGATGGTCATCAAGTCGGTGGAATTGACGCAGGACACGCAAGCCGATGGTGACGGCACGCGGGCGACCTTGACCTTGACCGATCCGCGCGCGCTCGGCGGAACTTCGTCCGGGTCGAAATCGGGCAAGGGCTGGTCGGCGCCGGAGCCGAAGGCGGAGTATTCGGCGCAATGAAATCCTCCGCCCACCTGACGCGTTTCGAGATCGACTCTTCGCGCTTCGACAACGGCCAGCTGCTGATCTCCGGTCGCGGACTTGCCGGCGAGACGTTCAAGGATCTGCTCTACGTCCAGCCGCATGGCGCCGCCAGTCGTCCGCCCAAGGGTGCGATCGGTGTTGCCATGGTTATGCCTGGCCGCCGCACACAGGCGATGCTCATGGGCATCGAGCACGCGCAACACAGGCCCGACCTGCCGGATGGCGCCGCGGCACTTTACGATGCGTCGGGAAACATCATCAAACTGTTCGCCGGAGGCGTGACCATGGATTTCGGCTCGCGAACCATCACGCTGACCGGCGGCACCTGGAATGTGAAGGGCGACCTTAACGTCGACGGCAACATCACCGCCACCGGCTCGATCATCGACGCCGGCGGCAACACACCGCACCACACGCACTGATGATCAGGATCGTTCCACTCACCGGCGACGGCGAACCGCTGCTGTCGCCCGATACGCTATGGGACGGCACGTCGGGCGACTGGGCCATAGCCGGCGACGACAAGGCCAATGCCGGGGGCCTGCGCGCCAAGGCGGAACTTGCCACCGCCGTGCTGCTCTGCCTGATGACCGATGCGCGCGTCGAGCCGGATGAGCTGCCGCCCGAAGAGCAAAACCGGGGCTGGCCAGGCGACAGTTTCGACCTGCGCACCGATCTCGGCGAGACGGTGATCGGCTCAAAACTCTGGCTGCTGCGCCGCTCCACGGCAAACGATGCGACGGCGCTTCGTGCCGAGGACTATGCCCGCACCGCCCTGCAGACGCTGATCGACCAGGGCGCGGTGTCCTCGGCCGAGGTGACTGGTACGGCCGACCCGGCGCAGCGGCGCATCGATCTGAAAATCACCTTGAAGGACCGCGATGGCGCGGTCGTCTTCGATCGCCGCTTCGGCGTCCTGTGGGAGCAATTGCGTGGCCTGGACCGTCCTCTCGCCAACTGAGATTTCGACCCGGCTGCGCGGCACCTTGCGGCGCTATTTGCCGGGCACCGATGCGCTGGTCTGGCCGAACAATTTGACCGCAATCGTCAAGACCGTCGCCGCCGGCATGCACGACATGCATCTGCGCGCCGCCTGGCTTTACGATCAGATTTTCGCGACCACGGCGAGCGTCCAGCATCTGGAACGGCACGGTGCCGAACTCGGCATCTATCGCCGGCCGATGGCACGGGCCGAAGGCGTGGTGACGCTCAATGGCTATGCCGACACCATCTACCCGGCCGGCATCGCCTTCATCGCCGGCAACCGGCTCTATCGCTCGGTGTCGGATGCCCGGTCAGACTTGACAGGGCTTTTGACGCTGACCGTCCTGTCCGACGATTATGGCGTCGCCACCAACATCGCCGCCGGCGAGACTTTGCAGCGCGCCGACCCGACGCAGTTCCCGAACCTCGAGCTGGAAGCGACCGTGGCCAGTGGCGGCATTGGCGGCGGTGCAGATACGGAGACGGATGCCAGCCTCCGCGCGCGCATCCTCGACCGCAAGCGCCGGCCGCCACAGGGCGGCGCCTATTCGGACTACGAGCAGTTTGCCCGTGCCGTGCCCGGCGTCACCCAGGCCTGGGCCTTTCCGTTCGCCGACGCGCCCGGCACGGTCGGCGTCTGGTTCCTGTTCGAAGGCCGCGTCAACGGCATCCCGGAAGCGGGCGACATCGCTCTGGTGCAGGATGCCTTGGAAACGCGGCGACTGATCCGTGCCGGCCTGTCGGTTTCGGCGCCGATCCCGGCTCCGCTCGACATCACCATCGCCAATCTTGCCGTCGACACGGTGCAGACGCGTGCGGCGATCGCCGCCTCGATTGCCGCCATGCTGGTCAGGCGCGCCCGGCCGGGCGTTGCTTCGGCACCATTCACCCTGTCGCGCTCGTGGATATCGGAGGCGATCAGCCTTGCGGTCGGCGAGGATCGGCATTTTCTGATCAACCCGTCCGGCGACATCATCTATGTCGGCGGCGAAATGCCGGTGCTGGGCACTGTGAACTATGTCTGACCGCTGGCCCCGCTATCCGGGCGAGGAGGAGCTTGCCTTCTTCCATTTCGCTCCGGATGACCCGTTCATCGGTGCGCCGCCGCAGGGCGATGTCCTGTCCGATCCCTCGGATGAGGCCGCAGAGGGTTTTCTGACGGCGCTGTTGCCGAAGGGTGCGGCATGGGGCACGCCCGACAACCAGGCGCTCGATCCTCTGTCAGTGCTGTCGCGGTTCTGGCGCGCGGTCGGCTCGGCCTTTGCCGATGCCTATCGGGCGCTGTTCGGCGTCGCGCTCGAATCGACGGCGGTGACGCTGGTCAATTCGCTCGACGACTGGGAAATCGAATACGGGCTGCCCGATCCGTGCCTCGGGCCGGACCAGACGATCGACGCGCGTATGCGCTCACTGCTGCTGAAAATCCGCTCCGGCGGCACCATCACGCCGGCCGATTTCATCAGGCTCGCCGCCGATGCCGGCTATGCCATCTCGATCCAGGAGCCGACGCCGTTCCGGGCCGGCGCCTCGACTTGCGGCGGCCCTGAGGCAATCGCCGGTGGCGAGGTGGTCGAATATGTCTGGATCGTCAGCGTGCCTGGCGTTTCGGTGGAATATTTCCGCGCCGGCGATGGCCGCGCCGGCGAGACGCCGCTCGGCCGGCTCGGCCTGCCTGACGATCTGATCTGCCTGTTCAACGCGCTGAAGCCAGCCTGGACCACCATCGTTTTTTCTGTCTGAAAAGAGGCCGCCATGAAATTCGTCAATCCGCGCAATGCGCCGCCATCCGAGGTGCGCATTCCTTACTGGAACGAAAACCGCGCGGCCGGATTGACCGGTGCCATTCCGCCAGCCGATGTCTTCAACGATCCGCAGGACGAGATCCTGAAGGTGATCGTCGAAGCCGGTCTCACACCCGATCCCGCCGACAAGACGCAGCTCTGGCAGGCTCTGCAGGCGCTGATCGCCGACATTGTTTCGGGCAGCACGCCGTCGATCGAGGTGCCGCCCGGCTCGGTCTCGATGTTTGCTGCCGCGACGGCGCCGACCGGCTGGCTGAAATGCAACGGCCAGGCGGTCAGCCGGACCACCTATGCCGATCTGTTCGCGGCGATCGGCACCAGCTGGGGCGCCGGCGATGCGGTCACCACCTTCAACCTGCCCGATTTCCGCGGCGAATTCCTGCGCGGCTTTGACGACGGCCGCGGCATCGACGCCGGCCGCGTCTTCGGCAGCCTGCAGGACTATGCGACGGCGCGGCCGCAGAACGACACCGTCCAGCGCGTCGATCCGTTAACCGGCGATCCCGTCACGCTCAAGCAGGCCGGCAATCCGTCGCCGGCGACCAATCCGTCGCAGGTCGGCTTTGTCCGCGCCTCGAAGCTCGGCGAGAGAATCGTCACCGGCGATTTCGATCCGGGCGGCGGCGGCAATCCCTATGTCGACATCGTCAACGTCGTGACCGGCGACGCAGAAACGCGGCCGCGCAACCGCGCCGTGCTTTACATTATTAAAACTTAGGCCTCACGCCGCGCATCGGCCGCTTCGCGGCCTGCGGCTCCGGCGGGGCGCGCCATGATGAGGCGCGACGGCCGGTCGGCCTTGCGGGGCTTCGCCCGAATTCTTCTCCTTCAACGGACTTGTAAACCATGGCCGCACCCGACCTGTTTGGGATACTCGATGTCGTCAAGAAACTGACGCCGCCGACGGGCATGGGCACCGCCCATGTCGACGGCTTCTCCTGGGCGCGCAACGGCCTGTCCTATGGCGATTCGACCAAGCTGACCGCCGATGACTGGAACCGCATCATCGCCAATCTGCGCGTCGTGCTGATCGCATCCGGCGTCGATCTCGCGACCCTCGACCCGGCCGACCCGGCGCTGCTGAAGACCGTGCTGGAGCTCTATCTTGGTGCGGCCGTCACGGACATCCTGTCCGGCGTCGATGTCGGCGGCTACGGCATGATGGCCAAGGCCATCTATGACGCCAATAATGACGGGCTGATCGATATCGACCATGGCGGCACGGGTGCTGCGAGCCTGATCGATGCCGCCGACAATCTGTCTGCCATGTCGACCGACATCGCCAGCGCCGCCACCACCGATCTCGGCGATGCCACAGGCATCAATGTCCGCATCACCGGCACCGACGCGATCTCGTCCTTCGGCTCGGCGCAGGCCGGCGCCATCCGCCGCCTGACCTTTGCCGCAGCGCTGACGCTGACCCATAACGCCACCAGCATGATTCTGCTCGGCGGCGCCGACCTTGCGACCGAGGCCGGCGATACCGCGTGGGTGCAGTCGCTCGGCTCCGGCAATTGGCGCATGCTGGGCTTTTTCAGGGCCAGCGGCGCGGCGCTCAGCAGCGTCCTGCGGCAAGGCTCAAACCCGCTGCCGACCGCCGAAGGCGATATCCGCTGGGATACCGACGACAACATCCTGGTCATCGGCGACGGCGCCGGGCAAAAACTGTTCCTGGCGGCGCCGGCCGGCCTGGTGGCGGGCGACCTGCTTTATGCGACGGCGCCGAAGGTTCTGGCGCGAGTGCCCAAGGGCGCGGCGCGGCGCACGCTGCGCATGAATGCCGCCGCGACCGCACCGGAATATGGCGGCGGCAACGGCCTGCCTGATGCCGTGCTGGAGGACCAGAAGGCCTCTGGTGTGAACGGCGGCTCTTCGGCGCCCGGCAATGGCGCCTGGGTGACGCACATCCTGAACACCAAGGTTCGCGACCCGTACAATCTAATGGCGCTGGCCAGCAACGTCTTCACGCCGGCGAACGATGGCCAGGTTGAATGGCAAGTCGTCGGCTATGGCACCGAACTGCAAGTTCGCCTGTTCGACGTGACCGCCGGAGCCGAGGTCGGCATCGGTATGGGCGCTGGAGGTAACACGTCGCCGGACACCGGTTGCATTGCGGTCGGTGGGGCGATGGTCGTCGGCGGCCACGCCTATCGCCTGGAATGGCGCACGTCACACACACACGCCAACGGCCTCGGCCTCGCCTTCGGCTTCGGCTCGGTCGAGGTCTATGCCCGCCTGAAATATTGGGGAGACTAGATGAGCAATTTCGTCCTTGTCGAAAACGGCATCGTCGTCCAGTCCGACCGTTCGGGCGCCGCCCCGGAAGGCTTTATCGAAGCCGATGATGCGGTCTGCCCCGGCTTCCTGTTCGGCGGCGAAAGCTTCACCGCGCCACCGGTCGAGCCCGTCATCCCGGATCGGGTTTCGGCACGGCAGTTCAAGCTGCAGCTGCTCGCTGCCGGACTGCTGGCCGGGGTCGAAGCCTGGATCGCTGCGCAAGGTCCGGCCGTTCAGATCGCCTATGACAACAGCGGCAGCTTCGTGCGCGCCGATCCGACGATGCAGGCCGGCTTTGCTGCGCTCGGCTTTTCGGGCGCGCAGGTTGATGCCTTCTTCACAGCGGCATCGGTTCTCTGACATCATGGCAAAATATGTTTTCCCCGATGTCGAGCCGATCCGGCCCGGCTACGATTTCCAGATGCGCCTGCAGTTCCCGCAGGATCTGTGGGATGCCGAACAGATCGGCAGCGGCCGGCTGGTGGCGCAGTTCCGCGCCGCCGTGCCTGGCCCGGTGCTGTTCGAGGCCGACACGCTTGATCTGACGATCCAGCGCGAGGCGCCGCGCACGCTGGCCTTCTTCCTGTCGGAGGATGCGACCAAGCCTTTCGTCGCCTCGACCATCATCGTGTTCGATATCGCCCGCCTCGACGGCGACGACAGAAGCATCGTGCTCGACAAAGTGATCTGGCCAGTTCTGGAGACGGTGACCCGCGATGTCGTATAACGCGATCCTCGAAATCCCCAATGTCGTCGTCGTCTCCGGCCCGGCCGGCCAGTCTTTCCTGCCGGTCGACGATGCCGCTGAACTGATCGCCGATTTCGGCCGCGACGGCGACCGCGCCATCATCCGTTCGAACGGCGACGAGTGGCTGAAGACGGCCGGCGCATGGGCCGCCACCGGCGAAAATTTCTGGGGCACGCTGCTGGCGCAGGGCGCCGCCCAGGTCGCGCAGGCCGCCACGTCGGCGGCGCAAGCCGAAACAATTGCCGAACAGTTTGGCGACCTGGAGACCGGCGTGACGCTGGCGCAGCAGGCCGCCGCATCGGCCGCTGGCAATGCCGGCCTGACGGCCGCCGACCGCGCGCAGACCGGCCTCGACCGCACGCAAACCGGCCTTGATCGCACGGCGACCGGCACTGATCGCGCACAAACCGCCCTCGATCGGCTGGCGACGGCCGATGATAGGATTGCCACCACCACTGACCGCGCACAAACCGCCCTCGATCGCACGGCAACCGGCACTGATGCCGGCCAGACCGCTTTAGATCGCATCACTACGGCAGCGGACGTTCTTTTAACTCATGCTGATGTTGTCCTGACCCATGCTGATGTTGGTCTTGCCAACGCGGCGATAGGCGGTGTGATTTACGACACAACGGCCGCAGGTATTGCGGCTACGGTCAATGGGCAGTTCTTTATTGTCAAGGGCGACGGCACAAACACCTATGCCCTGATGTATAAGAACGTCGCCACTGTGGCGACGCTGATCGCCAGCTATCCGAGCAAAGCCGCGCTTGATGCAGCGTTGGTATCGATCAACGCAGTGCTGGCGAAAATCGGCCCTGAAACACCTCTTTACTTTGGCACCAAGCGTATTCTGGGTGGCTTCACCGACAGCAACAATCTCTTTCCTTTAGCCGTCATGGACGACGGGGAAGTGCGAATTGCACGATTAGTATTCAATTCTCAGGATTTACAAATAGACGGTGCTGGTGGGGTTGCCGAATACATTCGCGGAAACCGTATAATCGGCGGTTTCAGAGACACTACCGGCCGTTATCCATTAGCACTGACAGCGGACGGGCGTGTATTTGCCCCCGGACTAGTTTTTGACTCTTCTAGTTTAACTATCACAGAGGCCATGATCACCGCCCCGGCGTTGTCTCTGCTGCGCGGTAAGATGGTCATGCCATCCGCCGACGTTGCTTGCTACGGGGATAGCCTGACACAAAACGGCTTTGCCTCTGCCTTGTCCACACACCTGACAGGGCGAGCAATCGCCAACCGTGGATATGGTTCGCAGACATCCGCTCAAATCGCCATGAGGCAAGGCGGATTGGGCACCACTGTTCGCATGAGTGGCAATCAAATCGTTTCGGGCGCGAACACGATAACCCATTTGAATGGTGTCGCGATCACCGACAGCACATCGGGAAATGTCACGCAACTGCTTTCCAGGCGGGACACAAACGCCACTGTCACCATCAAAGCCGAGATTGCCGGTGTGATCGGCACCGTTACCAGGAACGGCGCTGGCGGCCCGCCGTCGACTTCGGAAACATACACGTTTACGCCGGATGGCGGGCAAACCGTGCCGGTCACATGTCCGCCCGATACGGCGTTGGTAGTGCAATCTCAGGCCGATGCTGCCTTAACACAGGTGATATGGGTTGGGCGCAATGATCGCGGCATAAACAATTGGTCTGTCGTTGCAAACGTCCGCCTCATGGTGGCGAGGCTCAGGGCTGCGGCGAAGCGCTTTGTCGTCCTGGGCATCCACAACGGCACAAACTACCCTGATGAATGGGTTGGCGGAATTTACTATGCAGACCTCAACAAGGCTAACGCCGAACTGGCCGCCGCCTTCCCCGATAATTTCTTTGATGTCCGCCGCTATCTGATCGACAAGGGCCTGGCCGACGCGGCGATTACACCGACAGCGACGGACTTGACCAACATTGCCAACGATGTGGTTCCATCGTCGCTGCTGGCCGATGGTCTACACCTTACACCGACTGGCTACGATCTTGTTGCGACACAAGTGGTCAGTCGTTTCTTCACCCCGAACGGATGGTAGATCAAAATGTTCATCGCAAAGCTTGGTGAAGCTATCAGCAATCCGGCGGGCGTGCCGCAGGCATTGGGCTTCATTCCGTCTATCATCGCAGACTCGCCAGCATCGCTCTATCTCGACTTCGCCGACCTCACACGCATGTGGAAGGAAAGCGCCGGGACAAATCTCGTCACGGCTTCTGGTGATCTAATCGGGAAGGCATCCAGTCCCTACGGAACAGGCTACGCTTTTCAGGGAACGGCTGGCCAGCTGGGCACTTACCAGTCTGCTGGCGGCGGGGTGTGGCGTGGAGACGGCAGCAATGATTGGCTGGACACCGCCAACTTCCTTTTCGCTGCATCGGGCGGCAACACCGCTGCAATGAAAATTACCCCGAACTCAGGATCGGCAGGTAGAACGTTTTTCGGGTTTAGCTCTTCAAATCGGTTCGCGCTTGGTCTTAATGCGAGCGGCTTCCTTCTGGCGTCCTACGGTACGGTGGCGACGGCTATTCTCGGTTCAGTCGACGTGCGGTCAACAACATTCATCGTCACCCTGACGCATGATGGCACCAACCTGTACCTTTACAGGGACAATGTTCTGGTCGGCTCAACGCCATTGTCCGGTGTTCACGCCACAACGTTCACACCTGCTATCGGTGCAGCGCGGCCCGGCACCGGGGGCGCTCCTACAGGTGGCTGGACTGGCTGTGATATTCGCAAGGTTATGCTGCTCTCAGGTCGCTATGTGACGGCCGCCGAAGTGGCGAATATCGTCGCGGCGTTTGGCTAGAGCGGGAGCAATATACCCGATGACATCCTCTTTGCGGCAGTTTCAGCCGTTGATCGCGGCGAAGGTAGCGAGGTCATCTCAGTCCGTCTCCGAAGCACGCTGTGCTGGCAAAAATCGGCAGTGACGTTCTTGAGCGTTCCGTCCCGTGGTGGACGAAAGCACCAGGGCGTTGCCGTCCCGCCCTGCAACTTGTAAAGCGAGACCTATTGTCGGTATCAACCCGATAAGCTCGGACAGAGTTGCCACGGAGGCGCCGTTGTTAGGACCAGTCAGGAATTTTTTGAAGAATTCATCTTTCGGCGACACCTTGGGGGCGGCCAGATGGGATATGATTCGTCTCAAGGCCCGAAGACAGACGCCAAAAATGTTAAAGCGATATGTATCGCAGAATGGCGCTCTGCCAACCAATCTTCATTTGGGATGTGGCACTCGTAAAGTTGATGGATGGCTTAACTGCGATATATCAGGCTCTGATATAAACATAGACCTTGCCTGCGGTGATCTGCCTTTCCCGAATTCAGTATTCGAGGCCGTGTGCTCTCAACACGTGATTGAGCATCTTCGGATCAGAACTGAGTTGGAGCCGCTTCTATTGGAGCTAAGCCGGTGCATTAAGCCCGGCGGTGAAATCTGGTTATCGTGTCCCGACATATACAAGGTGTGCAAGAACTATATGCATGACAAAGGGGCCTCCATGGTAAGCGATCGGTATGGTCGTTGGCCGAATAGTGAGGCGTTGGACTATCCCGATTCCATGGTCGTAAATTGGATATTTTTTCAGGATGGACAGCATAAAAATCTTCTCGATGCAGACTTGTTGTCATTTATTCTGATAAAAGCCGGATTTACAAATATTCGATTAACCTCTGAGAAAGAGTTTCTTGATCGTTTTCCTGCCTTTCCCAGCCGGAATGATGACTTCATCTCTCTGTACATGATGGCGGAAAAGGCAAGCGGCTGATTGCAAAGGGAAAGCTTGCTGCTTTGGGCAAGTGGGAGGCGGTTTGCGACCGTAAATTGTGAGATAACAATTCCCTCGGGCTTGGAGGAATACAATGAACAGTCGAGATATGGCGCGCGGTTTACTGCGTGTGATGCGAAAGGCGCAGCGTACCCGCACGCCTTTTAAAGTGACATGTCTTGGTGATAGCCTTACCTCGGGCTTGTATCCACACTTCCTCTCTTATCTCTTGCGTACAGAAGTAAATCGTCTCGGCTTTGGCGGGAAGACTTCGGAGTTTATTCTAGAGCGCTACTCCGAAATCCCTGCAGAAGGCGGCATATTGATAGCTTGGGCAGGAAACAATAATTTCGATGACCCTGAAAAAGTCGAGGCGGACGTGGATGCTATTGCGTCACTCCATGGCGACTCCGCAAAACTTCTCGTCATTGGCCTGGTCAACGGCGACTATCCGGGGCGCCGCTTCGGCGAAGCCGGATATCAAAAGATTGTGGACTATAATGCACGGCAGGTCGGCAGGTTCGATGACCACTTTCTGGATATCCGAGCAGCATTGATTGCGCGCGTTGGTGGTCACAATCCACACGACGTTCTGCCGAAGAGCATCCGTAAAGACAAGATACATTTTAACTACAGGGGTAACTGGCTGGTGGCGAGGATCGTATACTCTCGACTAAGGCTTTTAGGGCTAGCAACCTGATCGGAAGAAAATTACTGCGGGAACGGCAAGGAACATTTAGCGGCTGTTTCGTTTGTTCGACCACCAAGTCAGATAGACAGCGCCAATCTTCATGACCGGCACACGCCGGTCTCGTTCGCGGTCTCGTAGTTCGCGATACGTCTTCACCTTCAGCATGCCGCCAGGCAGCCTGATCCGTAACGCCATTTGATCGTCCGCCAGATTGTGCAGCGCAATAATAGGCGCTTGCCCGGTCGGCGAGTCAATTCGAACAACCCCGCCTTTCATTCAACTGCCCGTGAGGGCGGAAAGGAACTGCCATGCCTGATCCTGCATGGATTGCGACTGCCAAGAAGTACCTCGGGCAGCGGGAGGTTCACGGCCCGCAGCACAACCCGCACGTACTCCAGTGGTGGAAAAACATGGGAACTCCGTTCAAGGACGATGAAACGCCGTGGTGCGGGGCCTTCGTGGGCGGCGTCCTCGTCGAGACCGGCATCAAGCCAGTTGCTGGCGGTGCCAGCGCCCAGGCCTGGCTGAAGTTACCTGTGAAGCTCGACAAGCCGGCGGTCGGCGCCGTCGTCATCTTCTGGCGCAATTCTCCGAACAGCGGCCTCGGCCATGTCGGCTTCGTCGTCGGCAAGGATCAGTCCGGCCATATCATGGTGCTGGGCGGCAACCAGGGCGACATGGTTTCGATCAAGCCATTCTCGACGGATCGGGTGAAAGGCTATCGTTGGCCTGGCGTTTATCCCTATGCGGATCGCTTCAATCTGCCTGTCATCAGCAGCGATGGCCACGTCTCCACGAACGAGGCCTAGCATGGCCGCAGCGCCGGGAGAACCGTCGTGGAAATGGCGGCGGATCATCATCTACGCCGTGTTGGCGTGGGCCTGCTATCAGCTTTTCATTCTGGTCGATGCGCAGGATACGCGCTTGAACGAGACGATCGCCTGGGGCTGGCAATTGGTCGTGATGGTGCTGGTCACCGGCTATACCGGCTTTGCCACCGCGCAGGACATTGCCGCGATCTGGACCACACGAACAGCCCGTCCTTACTCCGATCCGCCGCAAGAGCCGACGCCACCGCCGCCAGCTGATCAAACCATCGTCGTGGTGCCGCAGAAGCCCTCAGGAGGCGAATAATGGCTGCCATCCTCTACATGCTGCTTGGCGGCGTCGGCGGGGCCTTGCGGCTCGCCGCGGGCGCTGCCGCCGGCATCGCGCTGGCCTACATGACAATCGTTCCCCTGGAGCGCGCCGACGCCCGGAAAGGCTATGTCCAGGAGGACCGTGCCATTGCCGCCGAAGCCAGGCTCGCCGAGGTGCAGCGGCAGGTCCATGCCGGCGAGATCGTGATCGCCTCCTATCAGGAAATCCTCAAGAACGCCCGCGCAAAGGATGCCGCCGATGACGCTCAACTCGCCAAGGACCGCAAGGATTTCGAGGCCAAGCTTGCCGCCGCTGGCCGTAGCTGCGGGATTGATGCTGACGATCTTGACTGGCTGCAGCACTGACGCGGCGCTGAAGGCAGCGGCTGCCGACAAGGGCGTCGCCAAGGCCCGCGTGACCCTGCCGCCGCTGCCCGACGACTGCCGGGCGCTGGAGCCGCACGCGGCGGTTAATGTCGGCGACGAGGTCCGCTCCGTTCTGAAAGCCGAACGTCGGCAGCTCGACAAGGCAAATGCCAGGGTAGGGCGGTGCGCTACCCATTATGACGCCACCGCGAAAGCCCTCAAATAGGAGATCACCATGTCCCTAGGAACCATCCTCGTCATCATTCTGATCATCGTGCTTTTGGGCGGTTTTCGCGACTTCGGGTCGGGACCGTTTTATGGCGGCGGACCGTATCTCGGCGGAACGCTCGGGATCGTCGTGCTGGTCCTGCTCATCTTGATTCTCATCGGTCGGATCTAACGCGGCAATAGGCGGGCAACGTGAATGACGGTGAATGACATGCCTGACAACGGCGAACCCCGACACTATCAGGACCCGGTAACCGCCCAGCTCGGCGAGCGCGTCACCAATATGGGGCGCCGGATCAATGACGTCGAAGTTGAAATGCGGGCTGGTTTTAGCCAGCTCGGCAGCAACCTTGCCGCATCGACAAATGAGACCCGCCAAGCGATCGGTGCGCTGTCCACAACCTTAGCCGAGCGCAATCGACCCCAATACCAGGCGCTCGGGTTTGGGCTCAGCGTTATTCTCGCGGTCGGGGCGTTGGCCTATTGGCCGATGCGCGAATCCACAAATGACCTGAAGGCGAGAACCACCGAAATCGTCCAATCGATCCAAATGCTCTCTACCGAAACAAACAAGAGCATCCAAGCGCTTGCAGCCACCACCGTCTCTAGGCAGGAAATGGATTGGCGCTCTGCCCGCGGCACCGAAGACCGGCAGAGAACTGATGCTAGCGTCGCCAACCTTCGCGAGGCGATGGTTTACCGCAACGAATGGATGGAACGGAACCTCAGTCGCGACCACGACATAGAGAACATCCGCGCTGACGCGGTGCGCGATGTGGCCAATCTGCAGCGCCAGCTCGACCAGCAGCGGGCGGATTTCCAGGTGTTCTCCAATTCGATGGGCAACGGCCGGGACTTCATCACAGACCTGAAGGCAGAACAGAGCCGATTGCGCGATCAGATTGCGGCCCTCACTGCCAAGGTCGCCGCAGAAGCGGCCGTCGCACCGCGTTGACTTCCGCGCCCGGCGGTTCCGGGCAAATGCCAGAAGGGAAATCCCCGTACATGACCACCACAATCAAGGTGAACACCAACGGCAATTACGTCTCGACCATCAAGATCAACGGGGTCGAGGCGGGCACTGTCGGCCCCGGCTCGATGGTCGAGAAGTCTTTCGGTCTTCCACACAACAACGGCGGCCCCTCGGTGTTCGAAGTGTTCGAGCGCCAAGCCACGCCCGAGGAGATCGAGGCGGCAAAGGCCGCCGCGCCCATCTGATCATTTTCCCGACGCCGTCAATATGATCGCCCGCCGTGCCGAAAGGTGCGGCGGGCTTTTTGCGTTTGGATTGACTCTCGCGCCGGATCGTGAACGCAATGAGAACATCAAGGAGGGTATCTCATTGCCCGATTCAGCGCCGCGTCCCGCCGCTGATCGACATCGTCCTTGGCTTTGGAGTTCATCATGGGGGGCATCCGTTATCCACCTATAGGCAAGTGCATTTACTGCGGAAGCACGCAGCCGCCGCTGACGCGCGAGCATGTGATTCCACGTGGACTAGGCGGCGACAAGTCTCTGACTGGCGAGAGCGAAGCCATGGTCCTTCAGAAGGCAAGCTGCGAGCCATGCCGCAAGATTACAGCACGCGTCGAGGAGGAGTGTCTGCTCGGAATGTTTGGAGCGACCAGAGCTCATCTCGGAATGACCCGCAAAGATCGCAGGAAGGATACTCACCCCGGCCTTTACCTCCCGCTTAGAAAGGAGGACGGACCACTCCGTCGTGAAGTGAAACTGAATCAGGCGACCTCCGAATTCCTTATCGCAGAGTTCGGACCCGCTGAACCCCTACTAGGGGGAAAGGACTTCACGTACCCATCGCCCATCAGCTTTCGATCTGCGCCGACGGACTCGACGGGTGAACCTCCCGCGCTGGTGGCGTTAAGCTACAACATAAACTGGCTCACATTCGCGCGAATGCTAGCTAAAATCGCCCATGGTGCGGCAGTTTCCGCGCTCGGGATTGACGGTTTCAAACCGCTAGTTACCGACCTAATTCGAGGCAAAACTGATGCTTGGCAGAAATGTGTTGGGGGCTATGGCCCGCAGCAACCCTCGCCTGGGCCAGGCTTGCATTCAATGAAGGTGTTTCGCCACGATCAGTATTGGCTTGTGAACATTAGACTGTTCGCAATGTTTGGTGCCCCTACGAACTATGTGATCGTGGGTGAGGCGAACTCCGGATAGCGGTGCCTGCCACTCAGCGTCTCGTCTGGCGTCAGTGGCGCGCTGAAGGGCTTCAGGCCCGGTCGGACGCCCTCCTTCAACTAACCATTGGAACAACCGGGCTGTCCCGACGGTTTGATGCACGCAGCAAATCGCTCCTCATACGAGTTTTGCTGCCAGATCGGGTGGCACCGATCGGCCCGCGCTCTTCTCCCGGAAGGGCGCGGGCTTCTTTGTTTGTGGGGGCTACAGAATACGCATGACATCGGCAAGCCCCGGCGGCGCGCTGCGGAATCACGTTCCGTTCACTCTGGCTAATATAAGCTTTGTACCTAGTATTGACTGGGTGCGTAAAATTGTAAGTACCGGTCGCCTCGAGTTCATTCCGCCGATGGAACCCAAGCTGGTCGCCAAGCCGCCCGAGGGTGAGCACTGGATGCATGAGATCAAGCTCGACGGCTACCGCGCTCAGGTCGTCATCAACAGCCCCGAGGATATCCGCGTCTTCACCAAGTCCGGCGCAGATTGGACGAGCAAGTTCACCGGCATCGTCGAAGCGGCGCGTGAGCTCGACGTCGAGAACGCCATCTTCGAGGGTGAGGCGGTGGTTACCAACAAGGCCGGGCTGCCCGACTTCGATGCGCTGCAGAAGGCTGTTCACAGCGATCCCTACGCCATGATCCTCGGCGCCTTCGACATCATGCATCTCGACGGCCACGACCTGCGCGATATCGGCTGCAAAGCGCGCCGGGAGATCCTCTTCGGCATCATCAAGCCGAACAGCAGGATCCAGTTCAGCGAGGCCATCCCTGGCGACCCGAAGGCGATTTTCTATCTCGCCGACCAGGCGGGGCTCGAGGGGATCGTGTCGAAGCGCGCCGACAGCCCGTACCGAAGCGGCCCGACGACGAATTGGCTGAAGACGAAGAGCTTCACAGTCCAGGAATACGAACTGATGGGCGTCGAGCGCGAGCCGGGCAAGGCGGCATTCGCCTTGCTGGCGCAGCCCGGTACCGGAAAATATGTCGGTTCGGCCTTCATCAGCTTGGGGCGCGACATGAAGGAACGACTGTGGAAGCGGGTCAAGGACCATGCTGGCCCACCTCCGGAAGGCGTCAAGAAGCGACCGGCAACTCAGTGGGTTGGACCAGGCGTGAAGCTGCGGATCAAGCACCTTCGTGGCGAGCACAAATATATACGCCACGCTTCGCTGCTGGGTTTCGATGACGAGGGATAGCTACCGGGTCAGCCGCTCGACCGTCTCGATGATCGCCTTTGCCAGCGCCTCGCCCTCGTGCACCGGCAGCGGTCCATAGAGCACGTTGACCGCCTCCTCGCTCGGCAAAACGCCGGCCGGGCAGGTTAGCTCGATCGCCAAGCGAACGAGCTGCAGGCCTGTTCTTTCGCCATAAATGTAGTTCTCGTCCATCGTCAGGATACTGGCGCGCGCCCGACGGTCGTCAAGACGGCTTGACCGGTAGCAGGAATTTGTTCTTATTCCGTTCTCATGGAAATCGAGACGTTGGGTGATGCCTGGAACCACGGCGTGAGGCTGACCGCGCGCTGCGTTTGGGGCAATCGCGAGGGGCTGAAGACCGTCCGCGAGTGCGGCAACCGCTACGAGCTGGACGTCTATACGATGCTGTGGACGCGCGGCCGCGACTTCCCGCTGGCCATGCTGTCCGGCCGGCTGCGCTGCCCGAAATGCGGCTCGCGCCGCGTCGCCGTCGGCATCACCATGCCGAGCAACGCCGGCACGGCCGCAGCGAGGATGGCGCGGTGACTGACCGGCTGAAGGTGCGCCTGGCCTACCAGCGCGGCTTCCAGGTCGTCGACGGCAGCACGGTGCTGCAGACCTTCAAGGCGCGCGACGACGCCTTCAAATTCGTGCATGGGCAAGGTGCCCGCGTCTGGCTTGACTGGTCACGGACGGTGATCGGTGGCCGCACGCCGCCTTTCGACTTCACTGCGATGTTTCAGCAGGATGCGGTCGGGCGAATATTCAAGACGGTGCAGGGCCCTGGCGCCGGCACCTGGTTCTGGACGTGCTTTGAAGGCGGGGCGAGGGGAACAGTCGGGGACAAGGACGAAGCGGTCGCCGGCGTCGAGCGCGCCTACACGCGCTATATCGTCAAGGCGGATTGGCGCTAGCTAATCGCACCAGGGGCGGCGCTTGCCGGTCCACGGCCGCGCGAGGCCTTCACCGATCAGGATGGCGCCGACATCCTGCCCGTCGACGTCGATCGTCGCCAGCGTGCGGCCATAGCGATCCTTCAATCTGCCGCTTTTTGGATCGCCCGGATGCACGGTCACCGGGCCGCTCGCCAGCAGCTCGACCAGCCGGCGCTTGGCAACCAAGCCGAGCCGCAACTCGGCGTCGCAGTGATAGTCATGGATCTCCGGCGCGTCGATATTGGCGACGCGGATGTGCGTTCCGTCGAGCACGATCGTGTCGCCATCCAGCACGACAGGCCATCCGGTGAGAAGTGCGGCGGCAAGGATCAGGAGTTGTGACATGGCGGCCGACCTTATGCCGCAACTTGACACGGCACGCGAGGTGTCGTGACACGGCGCATTGATTTCATTGTATTTCTAGGAGCCTTCCAAGCTGAATATGCGGGTTCGATTCCCGCTACCCGCTCCAGATTTCCCGCAGCCGCGGCGTCCCTCGCGCACGATCCCGAAGCAGGCACTGCCAAGTGAAGCGCTTTGCCGATAATTCAAAGTGTTGGTTGCGCGTCCAGACGGACGCGCAACGACCTTAATCCGTTGTTTTATGCATGTCGTTGTACCAAACCGCAGGCGGTGTTGGGCGACATGCCTTAACTCGCGAATTTGCTGAATATGGACGCGAGCTGGTTCTGCTGCGGCACTTGCCCGTTCGGCGTCAGCTGGTCGACAAGCCCTGGCAAGGCTGCGGACAGTTGCTTGAGCAGGTCCTGCTGGTTCAGCCCCGTCCTTTGCGCGATCTCCTGAATGATTTGTGGCCCGAGAGCGCTGCCCAGATCGCTGGGGTTGATCGGCTGGTTCTGACCGGTACCGACCCACGAATTGGCGACGTTGCCGTGGCCGGCGTCCTTCAGTTTGTCGAGCAGGCCGCCCAGACCGCCGAGCAGGCCGCCATCGGCGGATGCTGTTGTATCAGGCGGGACGGGGGCAGGGCTTTGCGTTGCCTCCGGCTGGGCGGAACTTCCACCGCTCAGCATTTTTCCCACCAAAAGTGCGCCGAGCGCGATCATCAGCGGCTTGGCGACGTTGCCGCCGGGAACGGCATTGTCAAACAGTCCCATTGTGGATCTCCATGTCAAATTGCCCGTCCGTCTCCGACAATGACGCATCCATGGCGAATTTCAAGCCGGTTTGAGCTTTCCGTAATCATGATTTTCAAGTTGGCTTGAGCTTTGCTTAATAATGTGGAAGTAATCGAGCGCGGGGAACGGAGAGGAAAAATGTCAATATTAAGCTGGATTATTCTCGGCGTCATCGCCGGCTTCATAGGCAGCAAGATCGTCAATAAAAGCGGGCAAGGCCTTGTGCTCGACATCGTGCTCGGGATTGTCGGGGCCATCGTCGGAGGGCTCATCTTCAGCGCGTTTGGCGCGTCGGGCGTTACCGGGCTCAACATCTATAGCCTGATCGTAGCCGTGGTCGGTGCCGTGGTTGTCCTCTGGGCCTATCATCAGTTCAGCGGCAAGAGGGCTCTATAGAAGCCGTCCGGCAGTTGCGTCGGCATTCGGGTGAATGCCGACCGCCTATCTGATCCTTCTGAGGATTTCGCGGATCAGCGTGTTGAGGCCGGCTTCCAGCCCTCTCACCATGATCGGCCATAGTTCCTCCAGCAATCGCTGCCATACGGCATCCCGCCCAATCCTCACCGGCAGATTTGGCATCGAGCTCATTGCCGCCGTCACGTCGCGGCGCAGCCGCTCGCCGCAGCCGCTTGCGCCGCTGATCGTCGGATCGAAAGGCAGCCGGGTGAAATCCCATTTTCCGCGTTGCTCGATGCCGAGATTGCTTTCGACCTCGGCGTGCGAGAGCACCGTTTTGGGCGTGACCTTGATGCGGTAATATTTGCAGAGTTCGGCGACAACCGCGGTCATCGCGTCCCACTGCGCCCTGGTCATCGGATAGCGGCCGGCATCGAACGGCCTTTCCTCCGCCCCGGCCATGCAACAGAGCGAAACCCCGATCGAGCCGCCGTTGCAGTTGAGCGTGTGCGCGGCATATCCCGGTTTTACCCGGCCGGAATTGAGCGCGATCGAAGGCCGGCCCCTGACCAGACGGCCATTCCCCTCGACCAGTATGTGATATGCATCCTTGTCGGTATCGCCGGCCGAATGCGAGCCCGCCGTCCAATGGCAAATGACGCGCCTCATCGCAACATTGGGCAACCACTCGGGCGGTAATGCCACAGAAATCCCCGCGACATAGGTTCGGTGACGGAGCACAGTATAGTTTCCTTGGCGACGGACGCGAAAACGAAACGATAATTTGGTTGAGCGTTTTCTAACGGTCAGCTATTCGTCGGCATCTCCAGCGACCACGTGTTCTTCATATTGCGGCAGGTCGTCGGTGATCGTGAACCACTTCGCCTTGGAGCCGACAAAGATGTGCTGCGTCGGGCGGATGGTCGGCTCGTCGACCAGGGTTCCCATGGCAACATGCACGAAGGCGCCGTCGCGGACCACCGAATAGAGCAACGAGCCGCAAGTCTTGCAGTGCGCGTTATGGCCGGTTTCGTCGCCGAAGATCATGAGATTGTCCTCGCCCCTGGTCAGGCTCAGCCTGTCGCGTTCGATGCCGGCGAATGGCTTGAACGCCGAACCGGTGGTGCGCCGGCAGTTCGAGCAGTGGCAGTTCGCGGCATAGATGAACGCGTCCGCCACCGCATACTGAACGGCGCCGCACAGGCACTTTCCGGTGAGCGTGCGGTTGCTTGCATGCTGGTTGCTTTCCGGGCTTGCCATGCGCTTCTCCACTTCCGCTCTAGGTGTGAGCTTTCAGAGGGTTGTCCATTCGGACCGCACCGAGGAGACTGGAGTTACCAAGCTTCAGCATCCATCGGAGGGTCCGAA
>NZ_JAMYKY010000030.1:0-64704 GCF_040317695.1 Mesorhizobium sp. M1403
ATAGCGACAATCCCACCCACCTTTGCCAGGCGGCTGACGAGTGCTGGGGTGAAATGGAAATGCGTCGTTCCTGGATTGTCGTAGATGACGATCGGAAGGCCACTTTCGCGCGCCACCGTCGAGAAATGTTCGAACACCTCGTCATCAGTGAGCGGGGTGTAAGAGGCGGCGGCAAGCAACCCCGCGGCAGCCCCAAGGGCCTTAGCGTCCTGCGCGAGCCTCACTGCTTCGTCGGTGCGCAGCGCGCCCACACCCACCACGACCGGCATTTGTCCCCCGGTTTCGTCCAAGGTCTCGGCGAGCGCCCGTCGCCGTTCCTCGCGCGTCAGATACATGTATGTGCCGGTGCTGCCGAGAAGACCGATGGAATCGACCTGAGCGGCGCAAAGCCTGGCAATCAGCTTGCGCAGAGCAACGGTATCGGCACGGCCGTGACGATCGGTCGGCGTGATGGGAAACGCGGAAAGGCCGCTCAGGAATGCCATGGCAAGGCTCCGGGTTTGTACGCGAGCGCGGAACTGGCCGGACCACAGGTCATCACAAGGCGTCCAGAGCCCGCCGCATGTCGGCGATCAGGTCCTCGGCGTCTTCAAGACCCACCGAGAGACGCATGAGGTCCTCGCCGACTCCATCGGCCAGATGCGCATCCTTGCGGATCGGCTGACGAGCACGGGTCAGGCTTGCCGGATGATAGATGAGGCTGTCGGCATCGCCGAGGCTGACAGCCCGGGTGATCAGGTTGAGCCGGTCCATCATCCGGCGCGCGCCCTCGAATCCGGCGTGGAGCCCAAAGGCCAACATGCCCGACCCGTGGGACATTTGCTTTCGCGCCGTCACCTGATCAGGGTGCGAGTCGAGGAAGGGATAAGTCACCCATGCCACCGCCGGGTGCGCCTCGAGCGCCTGAGCCACCGCAAGGGCCGTGGCGCTGTGCCGTTCCATGCGCAGCGTGAGCGTCTTCAGACCGCGCAGGATCAGGAAGGCTGACATGGGCGAGAGCGCTGCGCCGGTGATGTAGCGCAGGCCCGTTTCGTGCAGCGTGCGGAGCGTTTGCGCGTCGCCGAGAATCGCCCCACCAAGGGCATCGCCGTGCCCATTGATGTATTTGGTCAGCGAGTGGAGCACGAGGTCTGCCCCATGTTCGAGCGGCCGCTGGAGCGCGGGGGAGGCGAAGGTGCTGTCGACTGCAACCTTTACACCGCGCGCGTGGGCGCGCTCGGCAATGGCAGCGATGTCGAGGATGCGGCTCAGCGGATTCACCGGCGTCTCGAAGAAAACAAGCCGGGTCCGCTCGGTGATCGCGGCATCGAGATTGTGAGGATCGGACAGGTCGACCGCGACGACCTTGATGCCGAAGCGGGGGACCGCCTGTTCGACCATGGCAAGCGTGTTCGCATAAAGCGTCCTGTGGACGATGAGTTCATCGCCTTGGGACAGGAGCGACAGGATCAGCGTCCCGAAAGCCGCCATCCCCGAGGCAACGACCAAACCTGCCTCGGCTCCTTCCAGATTGGCGAGCCGTTGCTCGAGGATCTCCGTCGTGGGATTGTATTCGCGCGCATAGAGCCTTCCGCCAAGGGCGGCGGCGGCCTCGTTCGCTGCCACGCTTTCGAATCCATAGGTCGAGGTCAAGAAGACTGGCGGCTGAACGGCATTGGAAAAGCCGGCGGGATCGTAGCCATGATGGATCGCCCGAGTGGCGAATCCGGGACCGGTGTCGTGGAGCGACCGCGTGAGAGCATCGGTTTCGGATTGATAGGAACGGGTCATTCGGCCTCTAAGATCTTTCTTGGGTTTCCGAAAGATTGACGGCAAACTGGCCAATGTGAAATATCCAGTTGGCGATGAATGAAATGGTCCAGTCTTCAAGTGCCGGTTCTGCCGGTCGCTCGCACGCGATGGGTGCACGCCAGATCTACGAGGCTCTTCGCGAGCAGATCCTCGGAAGTGTCTACGAAACCGGCAGTCAGCTGCCATCCTCCCGAGGCCTCGCAAATGACCTTGGGGTTTCGCGAACGACGGTGACGGTCGCCTATGAGCAACTGGCTGCGGAAGGTTTCATCGACGTCCGTCAAGGCGCACGACCCCGCGTTGCATCTTCGCTGATCGGTCCTGAGACGAGCCGCACTGTCGCGAAACGAGTCGGCCCGGTTCATCTGTCCGCCTATGGCGAACGACTGCGCGTCACGCCGCCCTGGCCGGATTATCTGCCGACTGGGCTGAAGATCGATTTCCGCTATGGCGACCTGGCGCCGTCAGACTTCCCCGCATTGGTCTGGAAACGTGCGATGAACGAGGCGATGGGGCAGCGCCCGTTGCGTCTTGCCTATGACGATCCTCGCGGCTCGCGCCGGCTGCGCCAGGCGCTCCAGGGCTATCTCTGGCGCGCCCGAACCCTGAGCTGCGACCTCGAGCAGATCATCATCGTCAACGGTTCGCAGCAGGGCCTCGATCTGTGCGCTCGCCTGCTTCTCGATCGCGCCGACCGCTTCGTCATCGAGGACCCGTGCTACAGGATGGCGCGTCAGGTCTTTGCCAGTACGGGTGCCTTGCCCATCCCGGTCACCGTCGACGAGGACGGGATGAAGACGGAGTTGCTGGCGGGGATCGGGGCGCGACTGGCCTATGTCACGCCATCGCATCAGTTTCCGCTGGGCGGCGTCATGCCGATCGCGCGCCGCCATCAGCTTCTGGAATGGGCGCGGCACAACAACGCCTATGTGATCGAGGACGACTACGACAGCGAATATCGCTACGACATCAATCCGGTCCCTCCGCTGCACAGTCTTGAGGACCACGGGGCTGTCATCTACCTCGGCACGATCTCCAAAACGCTCTCGCCGATGCTGCGTATCGGCTATCTCGTCGTCCCGACGGAATTGCAGGAGGTCTTCGCTACCGCCAAACAATTCGCGGACCGGCATTCGCCGGTGGCTGAACAGGAGGCTCTGGCCTCTTTGATCGAGAGTGGCGGCTACGAAAGCCATGTGCGGCGCGTGCGCAGGCTGAACGGCGAGCGTCGGGGGACGTTGCTGGGCGCCTTGCGGCGCAGCTTCGGAGATCGCATCGCTGTCCAGGGAGCAGAGGCCGGTCTGCACGTCGTCGTTTGGTTCGACGAACTGCCGCGATCGCGGGAAACGACCCTGGTCGAAGCCGCCCGAGGCGCGGGCCTGGGGCTACACCTGATCTCGCCCCTTTACGAGCGGCAGTCGGACGAAGGCCACATCGATCGCATGGGGCTTGTCATGGGCTATGCCGCCTTGAGCATTCGGCAGATCGAGAAGGGCGTTGAGATCCTGCGAGCGGTTGTCAAGCAGGTGCAAGATGCGTTGCCGGGACACGGTGGCTAAAACGGCGGGGACGTGGCGTGCTGGCGAGGAAACCGAACCTTGGGCTGAACCGCATTTCGTTTTTGCAAGCCAACTGGACTGGGAAAACGCCATGCAACTGGTGCTGTTGATCAGGCCAGTTTGGCGGCAGATTTTCGTGCGAGACGAATTTCCGAGAGCGATGCATGACCCGGCAAGGAAAGCTGCTTCACATCCATATCGCGCCCGCTGCCTCCTAATGAAATGGAGGATCTGGCGGAGGCGTAGCTTGTTGCCGGCCGAGGCGGGCTCGAGCACCCGCAAGAGATAATCGACGATCTCTACCAGGCCTTGTCCACGGCCGAATGATGGAATTATCCAGCGCATGGTGCGGCATGCACCATGCCGATGCCAGAAGATCTGGACGCTCGACAAGCACCTTTCTTCAAACATTTCCCGAACGACCCCCAGCGCAAAGCCTCCCCATGAGAAAAGAGCATCCCATGTCTTTCACGCCATTGGTTGCCCCCGAGATCAAGGCCCGCTACCCGGATTTTCATCTGATCAGCATTGTGGTGCGGAACGCTGAAATCGACGTGCCGGATGCACAGGCGTTGAACGACACGATTGCGGCGGCGGAACAGGCGGCGCTTCGCGATGACGCCCAAAGGGACGCGCATCTTGCGGCGTGGGCCGTTGCCTACGAGGCTTTCGGCACAAAGGCCAATCGAACGCCGTGCTCGGCCGCCGCGCTTCTCAAGCGGGTGCGGAAAGATGGCTCTCTCCCGCGGATATCCCCACTGGTTGATGCCTACAATGCCGTCAGCGTGTTGTATGGCGTTCCGATTGGCGGGGAGGATCTCGATCTTTACCAGGGGGTCCCGAGACTTTTAATTGCGAAGGGAGCGGAGCCATTCGACACGATCCAGCAAGGTGAAATGGTAACCGAGCATCCCGAACCGGGCGAAGTCATCTGGTGCGATGATGCCGGTGTCACGTGCCGCCGCTGGAACTGGCGGCAGGGGCGGCGCACCATGGTCACGGTCCATACCCGCGCCATGTGGCTCGTGCTGGAAGCCCTCGGCCCAATGCCAGCTAAACAGATGACGGCCACCGGAGAGCATCTGATGGGACTTATCCAAGCGTTGTGCCCGGGTGCGCGAATCGAAACCGCGCGAATCGACGAGTCCACCACATCTCGTGTTCCTTAGGGTATGGCCCCACCTTTCGGAGAAACACCCCACTCAGCCCTGTCCGGATCTGGCGCTCCTTGCTCGCTCCGCTGGCCTACACAGTTGATTGCGAACGACCCAGAACGGCTCTCGAAAACGAGCGTCGAACGAAATCAGATCACCGCTTGTTCTCCCTTAGCGTTGTTTGGCGTACTTTTATCGCGATGCCCTCCAGTGTTGGATGGTCCAAATTACGCAAGCTCGGTCGAGTGATCGCGGAGAAGCTTAATGTCGACTAAATCGAAATTCATGGAGCGGTTCGGACAACGGGTGCGAACCCGGGACGTCGTGCCGGTGTCGTCAGGCTCTCCCGTCCGACTGAGCCTCGGTTTTCTTCACGGCGCGAATACTCCTGAGGCCGCCCGCATTCTCGTTAAGAGACAGCTGCCGCTCAGGACGGCCCACGCGATACTCACGGAGGTGGTCGATCACGGCAAGGCGTTCGTGACGGTTCCTTGCGTCGACGACCTGTTGGCACTGAAGAATGAACTGTCGTCCGCAGGCGTGATCGCGAAGGTTCATGCGCCGCGGCCGATAAGTGTTCGCGAAGTCCGGGATCGCACAAAGCTCTCTCAGGAGGCATTCTCCGTGAGGTATGGCCTCGATCTGGCAACGCTTCGAAACTGGGAGCAAGGTCGCTCGAAACCGGATGTAGCGGCGAATACTCTCCTTTGGACCATCGCCCGGAATCCGGAAGCAGTCGAAGAATCGCTGGACATGGAGGACGGAGTGGCTGCCCCATCACCCTGAGGGGCCGGTCACTCCGGCGCGCGGCTATTCGGCCGCCAGCGCGACAGCCGGCCGCCGCGCGGTATCGACAGCGCGCAAGCCTCAAACGTCCGACGCCTTCCTTGGCATGTCGCACGCCAGATCCCAAACATGGTTCCACCGCAACGAGATGGTGACGGAAGCAGTGTCTGCACTTTGAAACGAGCCAGGCCTTTGCGTCCTCATGGACGTCGCGATCGTCTCGTCCCAGTAAAAGTCGCAATCATTGTCGATGCGACGTTCCGCGCCAGCTGGCCGTTTATTTTCCTAAGATCTGCGTTACAGGCCGGGGCGTTGTCGCCGTTTCGGCGGGTAAAATGGGATAGGCGAGCTCGGGTGCCTTTCCGGTCAGGGAGTTGAGGAAGGCAACAAGCAGGTCGACTTCTTCGTCCGCCAGTATCACGCCAAGCTGGGTGGTTCCCATGATGGCAACGGCCTGTTTCAGATCCCAAACCTTGCCCGAATGAAAGTATGGCGCGGTGAGTGCAACGTTGCGCAGCGGCGCCACGCGGAAAACATAGGAATCGTCGGCAGTATTGGTGACCGCAAATCGGCCCTTGTCTTTTTCCGGCAGGACCTCGGCGCTGGGCTGTTCCACGAGGCCGAATGGGTAATAGGCTTCGCCACCAACGTTGATACCGCCATGGCAGGACGAGCAGCCTTTGTCCATGAAAAGCGCCAGGCCCTGTTTCTGTTCGGAAGTCATGGCGGCGTCATCGCCATTCAGGAAACTGTCGAAGGGGGCCGGCGTGACCAGTGTCGCCTCGAAGGCTTCGATTGCCTTGGCGAGGTTGTCGAAGGTGACCCGATCGGCTTCAGCCGGAAAAGCTGCATCGAACCACTCGACATATTGCGGCATGGACTTGAGCGTGGTGATGACTTGGCCCGGTGTATTGGCCATTTCGATCCCGGCTTGGACCGGTCCCTTCGCCTGAGCCTTCAGGTCTTCGGCACGACCATCCCAGAACTGGGCGATGTTGAAGACAGCGTTCAGTACAGTCGGCGCGTTGCGCTGTCCCTTCTGCCAACCATGGCCGATCGAGGTTTCGTGATTGTCGTCGCCGCCGGTGGCCAGGTTGTGGCACGAGTTGCACGACAAGACGCCTGACGCAGAGACGCGTGGATCGAAGAACAGTGCCTTGCCGAGAGCGATCTTTTCCGGGGTGATCGGGTTGTTGGCGACTGCCGGCGTGGTGGGTGGCAAAGCCTTGAAAGTGGCCATTGCCGTTTCTCTGAGGTCTGCGGGGATCGAATCCGCAGCAAAGGCGGTGGCCGTCAGCAAGGGGACAGCCATCGTACTGAATAGGATTTTCATAAATGATCTCGCTGCGTCGTGCACGCAGCCACTCTGGGATATGCGGCTCATGAACGCCCTGCGCTAGATCAGTTGCGGGAGAGGACCGGGTGGTCTGACACCTGTTTTGCGGCAGAGCTTGGACCATCCCGGAATTGAACGCTCTTCTCGATTGGATTTCAGGGAGGCGGAGGATCGCTGCTCGGCAAGCGGCGGCGCCGGAGCCCGGAGCCGTGCTTCGGTTGTCTCTGCGCCTTCAACTATGAAGAAATCGGGGCCACCGTGTCCGATTCGGTTTGGGGCCGGTTATCTGTTCCGCAGCAGGTCCTGCTCGACTTCCGCCTGCCTTCGCCAGATCGACGTGGGCCCAAATCGATCCGCGATAGTGTCTTGTAGCACCTTTGCGGGACGATCTTATTTCGACTGTAGAGGGCCGTTTCGGGTGAGCAAAAATACACGAATTTCAAAGGGCGCCCGAGTAGCTGTTTTGATCGGCTTGTGAGGCCTATAGCCTCCATCGAGCGAATATTGGCAGACGACGGAGCACAATTTTGGCTTCGTTTATCAGCTTCAATGGGCCAACTGCTTTGCTATAATTACAGGGCAATTTACCGTCATGAATTCGAGAGAAAAGTCCCACGCAGTGATTTTCACACCGGAAGCGTTGCAGTCCTATCGCGAGAAGCTGGTTTACAACAAGATGATTAACATCGCCATAGCGCGCAAAATATTGTTTGTTCGCTATAGTACGCTCCAGATGCCGGCGAAATCTCGATACAATAACCTCGTCGGCGTTCCCGCTCCGGCTTCAGATACGAATGCGACACCTATACTTGCGCTTTCCACTGCCCGACATGCAGGCAGCGAGCCATTGCATCGCGGAGGTTGCATCTTCCAATATGGCGACCTGTTCCCCAAGCGGAAAAAAGTCTTGCGCGCTGCGCTCGCAGGTATTCGTCCGTTGTATGCATCAAAGCACGCCGTGAGAGCGGCTTCGTAGATCCGGTCTCTGCCATCTTCTGGCCATTCGTTGAGAAAATCGATAGCATCCGCAGGACTGGCAATCTCTTGCACGATGTGCGCTGCCCGCCTTACGAAAAGTGGGCTGCTGAAAGTCCCTGAGCTCATTCGTTCCTCCCGACCTGCTGAACCGCTAGTTTGCGTGAACAGGCGCCTCCTCTACACCCGCCCACCATTGCGGAATGTGTTGTCACAGCGATAGCGGTTCAATAGCAAAGCAGCGGCGTGATATCCTCGGTTTACCAGCGGGCCAAACCCTAATATCCTGCTGCGAGAGCGGCTCACCGGATGAATCTACATCGTTTCGACCATTGCGAATCAACGCTTGATAGTTCCTCCACGCGCCATCAGGAAGCGGCCACTGCTCTGCCACCGATTTCACAGCCAAAGAGAGGATGGCGAAACAGAAATAGCCCTCTTCGTTTCGAGATTACTGGTCATTTCGGCGCAAAGCTTACGGCCGAGACGCGCCTGAAAATGCGCAAGCACCGCGGCAGCTCGCCAACAACGGACGGATCAACGGTCACGACGGCGGGATACCGGGATACCGCGCCGTAGATCTCGCTGGACGAACATCGCAACAATCCTGTCGAGACCTTTGTTGCTTTCAGCGGCGACCGCCACTATGAAGCGACGCTTCGCCGACTGTGTTTCACGCCGCCTGGAGAGTTTCATGACAGAAGAAGCCGAAAAAAACATCGACACCCTCATCGAGCTCACGGCCGATGTCGTCTCAGCCTATGTCTCCAACAATCCGATCCCGGTGGGGGATCTCCCTGCCCTCATCGGCCAAGTGCACGCGGCTCTGAAAGGGACGGCCCGAGGTGTCTCTACAGAAGAGCCGGTTGCCCTTACGCCTGCAGTCCCGATCAGGAAGTCGGTGACACCAGACTACCTCATCTCCCTTGAGGACGGGAAGAAATTCAAATCGCTAAAGCGCCATCTGTCGACCCACTATGGGCTGACGCCCGATGGATATCGGGCCAAATGGGGCCTGCCGGCGGATTATCCGATGGTCGCGCCGAACTACGCCGCGGCGCGCTCTTCATTGGCCAAGACGATGGGGCTCGGCCGCAAACCGAAAGCGCCGGAAGCGCCGGAGCCGGCGCCGACGAAGCGAACCCGCAAGAAGGTCGCGGCTTGATTTCGGCAATCGAGATTCGTTCTGGAGCGTTGCAGCCATCGGCTTAATCTGCTCGTCATATAAAAAGGCGGGGCCAACCCCGCCTTCCTTTCAAACAACTTTGTTTCATGAGGAATTCGCGACGACTGCAGCAATCTGCTGCCCTCAGTTTTTGCTCGCTCCTATCGAGCGGCCGTGAGGACCTCCGGACCTACGCGCCCACTCTTGCCAGGACGCAGGAATTTCAACCAGCTTTGCTGAGGCTGCCAGCGGAGGACTTGCCGGTGCGGCGATCCTGCTCGATCTCATAGTTGATCTTCTGGCCGTCAGCGAGGGTCGAGAGGCCCGCGCGTTCGACAGCGGAAATGTGGACGAAAACATCCGGACCGCCATTGTCGGGCTGGATAAATCCAAACCCCTTGGTGCTGTTGAACCACTTTACCGTTCCAGTCGGCATATACGTGTTCCTCCTTAACAATTGCAACGTGGGCAGGCCATCAGGCCTGCCCGACTCATAGCCGAGACTTGGGCGCAGCAAAAAGCGAAAAATTGTTAAACCCCGATCAGCTGGCGCACTCCATTTTGGCCGTAGTCGCCAGCAAGCACTGTCCTACACTACCGCTCGAGCATGGCCGGAAGCGCCCGATCCTTCCAACGCTCCTCAGCGGCACGTCTATGGCTGGTGCTTGGAGGCACGGGACGTAAGGCCGACCGCTGCTCGTGCCGCCAGGTCAAAGGCCGGGTAGTTCACGGAGCTACCTTCGTGCATAACGGCTTGGCAAGCGCTTGAAGGAGTTTCGAATTGGATTGTTTCAAGAGGGTCGAGGGGTTGATCGATGCCACCAGCGTGGAAGCGATCGATAACGCGCGCGTTTTGCTGGACCAGTGCAAGGGCAAGTCAGAAACAATCCCCCAAGCGATCGACCACTTCCTACTTGATTTCATGACCTTGCTGTTTGTGGTAGAAGCTACCCGCGAGCGGTTCCACAATCCGGCGAGGCGGTTGGCGCGCATCAGATTGAGCAGGATCAGGCTGTTACTCACCCGATGCTCTTGACCTAGGGACCACGCCGCCAGGGATGCGTTTGCAGCCGCAAAGAAGGCAAAATCTGTTCGCCGGCAAACCGTGCACAGCCCGGCGGTATTTACGCAGATGAATTCGATCGCGACCGCCAAATTCTCCTGTTTGGTACCAGCGACGACGGCAAGCGCGGACAGCTTCCGTGCTGCTGTCCTCCAGCGACAAACGTGCCTGCATGCCCCCATCCACGGCGAGCTCGACGATTATTTCTCACGTTTGACCAAGGTCCCGCGCAAACACTCCCCTTTCCCGCAGCAACTCATCAGGACGGCCTCGCGGCAGGCGCATTACGCCAGAAGCGCGCAACCGCATCGTTTTTTCCCGCCCGAGTCCTACGGTCTTCGTTTTCCAGCGCCTCGCGGATATCGCCCAACTCACTGATTTTTGGATCAGATCCGTCCTAGTGCGCGAGCAGGCTCCGCGCTCGAGTTGGCTGGGCTGCTCACGCCTCTGCCCTTCAGCATCGACCCGGTCTGGCCGTCGAGGACAGGGTTCCGGTGGGGCGACCAACATCTCCATTCTCACCGGCAGCGCAGCGGCCATTCGAAGCGCATCCTATACCCCTCCCCGGCAGCGCGCCCAATCGTGTTCCGAACGAAGAAGATATTCTCAGCCGCGCGCGAGTCGCGTTCGGCCCTGTCCGATGTCCGACAATGTCGGATGCGCAACATGGCAGAGCCCGATTTGTCCACTGCCTCGAACGGTTTTCTGATCTGGCACGGTGCATGCTTGGTCATCCGCAAGGCGTCGCGGACCAAGGAGAATCCGTCCCATGATCACCTCACCAAGAAATACCGCCGCAGGTCTCCTGGGTCCATCCAAAGATGAGGCTCGAGTAAGGCCTGGCCCCATGAAGAGCTTATTCATCTGGCTCGGCGCTGCCCGCCGGTCCTCCCACGCGGGAAGACGGGGACGCAGCCCCTTCATCAAAATTAGGAACAAATCACTTTGCCTCAAACCTTGCCTTTCGACCAGCCACCACAACCGGAGCCATCGATCGTCCGCCTGGCTGCGCAACGCGTTCATTGCCACCGCGCTGGCCCTGGTGACGACCGCTCCGGCTCTGGCCGCCACCGCCGGCGGCAAGGTGACGGATTTCCTGCTCGACAACGGCATGGAAGTGGTCGTCATCCCCGATCACCGCGCGCCGATCGTCACTCATATGGTCTGGTACAAGATCGGCAGCGCCGACGAGCCACCCGGCAAATCAGGCCTTGCCCATATCCTCAAGCATCTGATGTTCAAGGCGACGACCAACCACGCCGCCGGCGAGTTCGACCGAGCCGTCTCAGCCATCGGCGGCTACAACAACGCCTTTACCGCCTATGACTACACCACCTTCGTCGAGACGGTGGCGCCCTCGGCGTTGGGTGAGATGATGGGCTTCGAGGCCGATCGCATGTTCAACCTCATCCTCAACGATGATGATATCAAGACCGAGCGCGACGTGATCCTGGAGGAGCGCCGTTGGCGCAGAGAGACGAACCCGCAGGCTCTGCTGGACGAGGAGGTCAACGCGACGTTGCGGCAGAACCAGCCCTACCGCATTCCGGTCATCGGCTGGATGCAGGAGATGGAGAAGCTGAAAACCGACGCATTCACCATCTACAACAAATACTACCGACCGAACAACGCCGTGCTGGTGGTGGCCGGCGACGTAGAGCCGGAGACGGTGAAGGCGCTGGCCGAGAAGACCTATGGCAAGGTTGTGCGCGGGCCGGACCTGCCCCCGCGCAACCGCCCGGTCGAGCCGGAGCAGAACACCAGGCGCACAGTGACGCTGACCGATGCGCGCGTTTCGGTGCCGAGCTTTTCCACTCAATGGGTGGTGCCGTCCTATCATACGGCAGAGCCCGGCGAGGCCGAGGCGCTCGACCTGCTGGCCGAGATCCTCGGCGGCGGTAACCGCAGCCGGCTATATCAGGAGCTTGTCGTCAAGCAAGGCATAGCCTCGGCGGCCGGCGCCTCCTTCCAGGGCACCATGCTAGACGACACCAATTTCACCATCTCCGGCTCGCCGCGCGGCGATGCAAAGCTCGTCGATCTCGAAGCGGCGGCCGTTGCCGAAGTCGCCCGGATCGCCAAGGATGGCGTCACCAGCGACGAGCTGGACAAGGCCAAAGACCGCTATATCGGCTCGGTGATTTTTGCGCACGACGAGCTGGACCACATCGCCAACATTTATGGCAAGACGCTCACCACCGGTGGCAATGTGAAGGACGTGCTCGAGAGGCCGGACCGCGTCCGCAAGGTGACCACCGACGAGGTCAAGGCGGTCGCCGCGCGTTATCTGGTGCTCGACCATTCGACGACAGGCTATCTTTTGCCGCAGCAACAGGCGGGGAATTGATCATGAGCTCCATCCCCATGCAAATGCGCCGGCCGGTCTTCCCTCGGCGCGCCTTCGCCACCCTGTTCCTCTCCATGCTCTTTCTCATCTTGCGGGCGCTCGCCCGGTAAACGGGATCTGTTTAAAGCCGCGAGCATCGGTTTTCGCGGGCCTTGCCAGGCATTTGCCGGTTCAGGCGTCATTATTGGGGTGCGCTCCTCCTCAGGCCAGCCTCTCTTCGAGTGGATAGAGTCGCCGATTCGTGGTCCGCAGATTGTAGGCGCAGGCCACCAGCATCCACTCCGCGCGGCTGGCGAAGCCGATGTCCGTTGTTCAATCGTTCGACTAGTAGAACCGCGAGGCATCTTCTAGCGTATTCAGGTATTCTCCCTTGCAGTCGGGTACCGTGGTCTACCAGCTGTCTGGCCGAGGCCCTATAAGGAACCCGGACGTCGCGGAGTACACACCGCACCTGCTATATACCTGCTGCGTTGAGGAGGAATCCGGTATTGCCCCTGTGCCTGCCGATGATCCGTCACCTGAGATCCCCCGACCTGTTTGGACCCATTGATCGCCTGCCGGCACTTGGCACGCGGATTAGCGAGCGGACATTCGAGGTCCTCAACCCGTCGACTGGCGAAGTGCTGGCAGAACTACCCGACATGGGGGTCGAGGAGACATGCGCTGCGATCGACAAGGCCTATGTCGCGCAGCCTGGATGGGCAGGGCTGACAGCACGTGAGCGCAGCGACGTTCTATGGCGATGGCATCAGTTGATCATCGACCACGCCGACGATCTCGCCGAGATTCTCACCGCGGAGATGGGCAAGCCGCTTGCCGAAGCCAAGTCGGAGGTATCGCATGCTGCGGCGTATCTGCAATGGTACGCCGAGGAAGCCAATCGCGTCTACGGCGAGACGATCTCCGCACCATCGATGGACCGCCGAATGCTGGTAATCAAGCAGCCCATCGGAGTTGTTGGCACGATAACGCCATGGAATTTCCCGGCCTCGATGGTGGCGCGCAAAATCTCGCCAGCCTTGGCGGCGGGCTGCACGATCGTCCTCAAGCCCGCTGAACAGACGCCGCTCGTGGCGGGAGCAATGTTCGCCCTCGCCCATCAGGCTGGCTTTCCCGAAGGCGTCGTCAACCTGATCTATGCGTCCGAAGGTGACGCGGTCGGCCGCGAACTTTGTACCAATCCCAAGGTCCGCAAGATCAGCTTCACCGGGTCGACTGAGATCGGGCGCCTTCTCATGTGCCAGTGCTCGGACCAGATCAAAAAAGTCAGCCTTGAGCTCGGTGGCAATGCACCTTTCATCGTCTTCGATGATGCCGATATCGATGCCGCGGTTGACGGTGCGATCCAGGCGAAGTTCCGCAATGCCGGCCAGACCTGCGTTTCGGCGAACCGCCTTTACGTCCAGTCGGGCGTTCACGACGAGTTCGTCGAGAAATTCGTGCAACGGGCTCGCCAACTTCAAGTTGGTGACGGTTTCGCTCCCGGAGTGGACATCGGACCGCTCATCGACAAGCACGCTTTGGCCAAGATCGAATCCCATATTGCCGATGCCGTCGGCAAAGGCGGCGCAATTCGATGCGGGGGCAAACGCATCGGCACGAATGGCACGTTTTTCCAACCGACAGTCCTGACCGGTGTCTCCAGCGAAATGACCGTCGCGCAAGAAGAGACATTCGGGCCGCTGGCACCGATTATTCGCTTCAAAGATGCGGATCAGGTCGTGCGTGAGGCCAACGACACGATCTACGGCCTCGCGGCCTACTTTTATGCCTCCAACCTGAAGCGTGTCTGGCGTGTGGCCGAGGCCTTGGAATATGGAATGGTCGGGGTAAATACCGGCCGGATGTCTTCAGAAGCGGCGCCGTTCGGTGGGATAAAACAGTCCGGCATCGGGCGGGAGGGATCCCGCCATGGCCTCGAGGACTACCTCGAAATGAAATATCTCTGCATGGGCGGCATCTGAATTTTCGGCTTGCAGGGTTCACAGACCGGGTAACCTAGCGAGCGATCTCCAAATATGTGAATTGGAGGATCGCTCCTCGATTGGGAACTGAGGGGCGGCTCCGTACCCGAGCAAACACGCAATCCTGAAGGAGCACCCTGGCTGACTTATCTCTCGACGAGACAAGCGTCTGAATTGTCGGCGAAGACGGCGTGCATGTGACGCAGGATACGCTTGCGAGGGATTTGGCGGCCCTCGCCGACTATCTTCAGGCGACGGGCTGTCTTTGCGCGGGTCTGGTTGGAAGCTTGTGCACCATCGCGATCGTGAACGCTGGTTGTGCGCAATATCCGGTTTCTGGGGCAGAATTTTGAACCTGCTATCTTCCGATTGTCGGTAGCTCAGTTGTTCTTCGGCCGACTGCCGCGCCAGTACAGGCTCGGACAGAATCGAAGATACCATCAGGCAGGCATTCGCATTCGACATTTCCGGTGATCGGCGCACGATCCAGGGCGCCATGTTGACCAAGCGCCTCGAACCGCATGACAGTCTTGACCGGCTGGAGGACGGAAATCCCGCGATGCCGAAGAGGTTGGTCAGCGCAGTCGAGCCCACACGGCATTTGCCGCACGAAACAGCAAGGGCTGGGAAGCGATCGGCCGAGCGGTCCTCGAAGGCGCGGGCCAGGGTGTCGACGATGCGTCGGTTCAGGTCCGCCAATCTGGTCTCTACCGTCTGATAGCGGCTTCGGTCGCCAGTGACAGCGAGTAAAGATATTTGGCATCATCGGCTTTGATTGCCGCGCAGATCTGGTCGAGATTGGGACGGCTCACTGGTGCACCTTTGGGCTCATAGTGATTCCCCCTCATCGAGATGAGGATTGCCGGATTTGGCGTAGAACACCAACACGGGTCCGAGATCAAAGCGTGTCCCGGGCGCAAGGCGCTGGACGGACCGGGGCCATGTTTCGGTTGAGACGCCATCGATGCCTCGCGCCAGCGTTCTGGCGAATCGGGGCAGCAGCGGAGCGAGTGTCGCTGCCAGGATCGCAGCGGCCGTCGTCTGAAGGGCTAGCGAAGTCCGATTGCGGGCGGGATAGAAACGTCGCGCCGCCGCATAGTCTTGCGCCCGACGGTAGATCACGCAATCGCGCACGAAATCGCAGACCTGAGCGGCCGCGCGCCGGACCGAGAAGCCTTCATCCGAATAGGCGCGCTCCATCGCCGCGCGATAGATCTCTATCCGAGCAAAGAAGGCGCGGTCGGCCGGGCTCCAGTCGCCTGCATCGGGTACACGGCCGCCAAAATCCTGCTTGATTTCCTGGTTCAACGCATCAAGCCAGTTCAGCCAAATCCCTTGGAACACCTCGTTCTCGGTGCGGCGCAGCGCGTCCAGCGTGAAATCCGTCCGCTCACCTTCCGGGCGTGTCAGGCCCAAATGGAGGCGCACGACGTCGACTGTCTTTGGGCTCAGAACCTCCTTGCCCCAGACCGCATGGCGGCAGCTGGTTGAGAACTTCTTGCCGTCGAGCAGGTAGAACTCGTTGACGTGATAGCGGATGCGTGGCGTCCAGTGGGAGAAGACCTCGGCGTAAAGAGCGGGGTAGAGTAGCGCGTGGTAGAACGAATTGTCGAAGCCGAAGAAATGGACAATCTGCCAGTCGTTGCCGGGCATCTCCGCCTTCCAGTCGCGACCCAGCAAGCGGCCGAGCGCCTGGATGTTGTAAAGAAAACCGAAGGCCATTTCCGGCCAGACCCAGATCACTTGCCCCGGGAACCCTTCGGCCGGCAGGCCCCAGTCCGAGGGGTGGGTAATGGGCACTGAAAAGTTGCCGCGTCGGCGTAGGCGCGCGAAAAGATCCAAGATCCGTAGCGGGACGCCCGACGCCCTTAGATGCCGGTCGATATTGTCGTAGCATCGGTCCAAGGCAAGTTCCGGGCGGCGGACGGAGCCGACCAGCGGCGCCTCGGCAGACTGCCGTGACCGGGCTGCACCCAAGTCGTGGCAAAGGTTTGGGGCGCCGCATTCCTCGCAGATGTTGCCACCGGCGGAGCCGCCGCAATCGGGGCAGAGGCCGCTAACATCCGGTTCGTAAAGATAGTGGCCTGTCACAGCATCGAAAAGCGCAGGGCTCTGGCGCAGATCTACCGCCGTGCTGCTCAGAAGACTGCGGAAACACGCGGCTTGAAACTCGCCGTAACCGTCATCGTCCATTGTGGGTTGGAAGCTGTGGACGTCACAATCGAGAAGTGCAAGCGTGGCGCAAATCTCGTCGGCGTAGTAGCGCGCCACGTTTGCAGGCGTCGATTGATCGGCATCGGCGCGCATCGTGACGTAGCTCTGGTAATCGTCGCTTCCTGTCAGGTGGTAGGCCTCGACCCCTTTCATGCGCAGGAAACGCGTGTAGACATCAGCGCCAAAATAAGGGCCAGAAAGATGCCCCAGATGCAGATCGCCATTAGGCGTCGGTGGCGTGGAGAAGACGAAGATCGGCCCGCGTGGAGCCGTGATCTTTGCAGCGGCATCAAGGGCGGCCTCGCCGTCTCGCCAGTAGACATCGACGAAATCTAGGTCTTCGTTTCCGTCGTTGCGCAGCACATGCGCTTCAAAAGGGTGGAACAGAACGACATCGCCCGCCTCGACCGAGATTTCCCCAAGCTCGGTCCTGACCTTGCCCGATCCTGACAGGATCACGAAGGCCTCGATTTCGTCGTGCCGATGGGGCTCGGATGTAACGCCCGGTGCCACCCTACCGAACGAAAACCCCGTGCCGGCGCTTCCCGTTCCAAGCGTGGCCATGTCGATACCGAACGCGCGCGACAGCCCGGTTCGAGAAAACTTGTGTTTGCGCATGACAACGAACCTAAGCTGTTGAAGCCGTGGGATCTTCGGCTGCCAACGCAACAGCCTCTTGTGCAAGTTGCGCAGAGAAGCGGCAGCCCAACCCGTTGCCGGCCTCGGCCAGAATAATGCGGCTCTGGGCCGCCAGGCGGGCGACGACGGGTGCGCCAGTCGGGCTGTAGGCGTCATAGAAGACCGCCCTGCGACCACCTCCACAATCCACGTGCCGAAGCGTCGTAACGGGCTGCGGTCGATGCTCCGCGAGCCCGCAAATCAGAACGCCATACTCTCCGCGCATTTTTGAGCGGTCGATCAGTTTCGTGTGCATGCCTCCGCCTGGCTGCGTGAGCTCAATCGCGATAGAAAATGCCATTTGGGGGCTTGAGTTTGTCGAGATCGGCCACTTTGCCCTCGGGCGGGTTAAGGGCGCGCTTAAGCACGTTATATTCAGCGCGGGTCGGTCCACCGGTTGAAGCACGCTGGAATACCAAGTAGAGTGTCCGCCGCGAACGATTGCTTTTGTTCGGTCGTGAGTAGTGCGGTGCGTAATCGTCGAAGATGAAGATGTCGCCAGCCTTCCATACTACGGGTTCCCAGGAGAACATTTCGGCGACTTGAGGATCGATCACCCCACCGGCATCCATGGGAAACACCCCCTTCTTGTGGTTGCCGGGGCTGAAGAAAAGCCCGCCGTTTTCCGGGTCGGAGTCGTCGATGCCTATGGCAACCACCGCATGGACCATCCGGTCGGGGAGTTTGTGTGGAATGTGATAAATGTCCTGATGCGGGAGATAGCCGCCGCTGTCGGGGTAGTGGAAAATCAGCAACTCCTTGAGCCTGCGCGAATCTTCGCCAAGCAAATCCTCGACCGCTGACTTTATGCGCTGATCTTCTAAGAGCAAACGACGCAATGGATCATGGAAGTCGAGAAAATTCTCGATCTTGGAGATGATCTTTCGATTGTCCCTCGTCTTCTCGAACCACATGAGCCATTTATCATCGCTGACATCCCAGCGTGACATATCTTCGACAAAAGTAGAGATATCTTCCCGAGCCGCTGGAGCGAAGAACCTTTCGAGCCTGACGTATCCGTCTTTCTGCCACTTTTCTCTTTGTGCATCAGTCAACATGCGAAAAGCCTCCTGTTGGAAAGACTGGTTGGTCGGACATCCCAATTAGGGCAGTCGGACGCTGGTCAAGTTGCGGGTCCACGGAGACGGACTCACGTCATGTGGGACGGCGATGCTAAGTGCGTTCCGCTCCGGCGGATATTCTCCGCAGAAGCTCGGCGCGAGACTGCCTTTGTCAGGCTCAGCCGGGTCCAGGGGTTCCGTAAACTGGGCCGGATCAATCGCTTCACCCGGTCCAGGCACGACACGCATCGCTAAAGGCCGGCACCATCCGCTGACCGCCGACCCAGCCATGGCCGCCAAGACCACGGCGCTCTTTCGAGTGAGCGACCTGGTACGGTCTTGACAACCGTAGGGGAAATGCACGCCCCCAGAATAATGCGATGCGCCGCTTGGTCCAAGGGCTTGTTCGGTCACGATGATTTCGGAGAAGCCTCCGGCCTTCGCCGCAGCGGAGGCGGACATCATTCCTAGGATGGCACCGCCGATGATCAAAAGTCTACGAGTCATATCCCGCTGCCCATTTCTTCGGCTGCGGGGGCGGGCCAGCTCTCGATCGAGGTATGGCTGATGAAGCCAGGATGCTCGGGGTTCGCGCATGGCGCGCGCCCAAGAAGGCTATCGAGGATGCGGCGCGCGCGCCAGGCCAGCAGGCTTAGGTTCGGATCGGCCAGGCCGCGCTGCCCGAGGCTCGCGTTTTGTACGAAGATGCGTCTGTCACGCGGTCCGTCCCAGCTCACCGAAAAATCCTCGCGAATAGCTAATTCATTGTCGATCTGCTCCAGCCGGTGCGCGATGGGTTCCAAGAAGTCTGGCACCGCGTTCTCGTAACCGGTGGCCAGGATGACGATGTCAGCCGTGACTTCTTCGCCCTCGACCATGCCGTGCTGCAGGGTCAGCCTGTGACCCGCGCCGGCGTTGATGCAGTGCGAGACGGTGCAGCCCGGCCGCAGTGTGATGTCGGATCGGTTTGGCTCGAAAAATGCGTGGCGGTACAGCGCCTGATAGATCGCGCGCAACGTGCTTTCCGAAATGCCGTCCGAGGCAAGCACGAAACGCCGCAGGAGCAGCTTACGCTGCGACTCGCTCATCGCCGCGAAACGATCCGAAAAGCAGGGCATGAACAACTCGTTTGTGAACGGGGTGTTGTCCAGAGGCAGATAGTTTTCGCGCTGCGAGACCCAAGTGATCGAGGCAGGCCGCCGTTCTTTCGGCAGGCCGACAAGATGCAACATCACCTCGGCTCCCGACTGGCCTCCGCCGACCACGCAGACATGCTTTCTCCGCACCTCAGGATGGATGTGCAATAAAACAGATGAGTGGAACAGGTTGCGTCCAGTCCAGCCCTGAAACTGAGGCGGAATTTGCGCCTGCTTGCCAATGCTGACCACGACGTCTCTGGCGCCGAGAACCGCCTTATCCGTCCGGACCCGAAACTCGCCGTCAAAGCGGATTTCGCGCACCGTCTCGCCGCCACGCACAAGTGGGTTCCTATGGAACACCCATTTCAGGTATTGCTCGAACTCAACTCTGAGCACGGCTTCGAACTGTGCGTTCAGGAAGTGGTACAGACGCCCGTTCTCGTGCAGGAAGTTTACGAAAGTGTAGGCTGATCGGGGATTCACCAGCGTGACCAGATCCTTGAAGTGGCTGACCTGCAGCTCCGAGGAATCGAATGCGATGCCTGGATGCCAGCGGAAGTCGACTTGCCGATCCAGGAACACTGCCCCTTGCCCAACTTGCTCGTGTATCTGACACGCAAGGCTCAAATTGGACGGCCCAGCACCGACCCCAACGCAAGATAACTTCACTTGCTTTCCTCCTATAGAGTCTTCCCACCAGGCGGGTTGTTCGCGGCGAATATCGGCCACAGCGATTGGGCTCCCCTCGCGAGCGTTTTCGAGCCCCGGTGCCGAAGATTTGCGAGAATTTGTCCAGCGCGTTCGGGTAGTCGAATGTAGACCCGAGCATTCCAGCGCGGTGACAATCGACGGGTCATGCCGGCGACGTGGGGCAACGACGTATGTCCTTTCCGCCCGTCTGGATGCCCGCGTCACCGTCACGCGAGGAGCTTTCCAGGCCCATTAAGGTGTTTGAAGCCGGCGCAATCGCCCGCCTCGACCATGACGCGCCGGCCTTTCGGCGACTTGATGGCAGGCGAGAGCGCAGTTATCACTGCGGCGACGGCATTTTCGGTGCGCATGATCATGGAGACGTCTCGCTGATGCGTTCGCAGAACCCCATGCATGGGCCGTGCCAGAGAAGGAAAATCTTATTAAACAATGGTTTGTCGGATTTGCGATCCTGTCGGAAATCCGACATTGAGGGGGACGCCTCACGGCGGCGCCCGATTTGCACGTCGATGTCGCCTTTTCCGAATAGCTAATCGTGCACCTTCTGCACCAGAATACTTCTCTGATGGAGACCAGCACGAAGTCTTCATGAACGGACAGTGCAGAACCTTGTGTCGCGATATGCCTTGTCCATCGAGGTCGGCAGTTGCAAGAGCTGCAAGATCCTTCGCCCTATCGTGCCGTTGCAATTGCTCGATCCCGACATCCTCGGAGGCCGCGATCATGAAAAGTGACGCAATCTCAAGTCCGCCGCGAGGCCTCTCTCATGGGGAAGCAATTCTCCATGTTGGTGAAGGATCGATGCTCTTGCTCAGATGGTTGCGGATGGGCGCATGCCCAGGCCTAAGCGCATCAATGATTGCGCGATATGGTACCTTCACCAACCGGATTGTCATCTCTGTAGAGATAGCCGGAAGACAATTGCGTAATGACCACTCTGCCGGTCCCAAAGCACGTGCGCCATTCGGTCCCTGGGGCTCGATCCAGGCGGAGGGATAAGGCCGCAAAGCAGTCTTTTGCCCGCCGACCGGTGGGCCAGGATGGAGCATCGTAAAACGCAGTTATTCGATGATCGCCGCCGCGGACTCCTCAGGCTGTGCCGCGCCCACACCGGCGACGTAGTGGTCGTCGATCGCCCCGTCGCCGATGTCGCTCCGAAGCTCGGCCAGTTTCGCGGTGAGCTTCACTGCTTATTCCGCAGTGCCCACCGAGCTCGCACAGGAGGTTCTATGAGGCGGTCACGCTGCACTGATTGTCGGGTCTGCGACAAAGTCGACATGAGAGACACGGCAGTCAGATCCATGTCATTGTTGTGAAATGATTTTCTCGTTTGGCACGACACGTGCAAGGCTATCCGAAAACGCGCTGCGGCACGGACAGAGGAGAAATCATCCCATGATCATGCTCGCCGAACATGCGGTCGCAGCCGCGAAAACTGAGCTTTCCCGAACCGAAGGAGAACCTTGCGCTTGTTTTCCAGTCGACATCATTCTTCACGTTATCCGGACATGACCGCATTCGGTTTCCGCCCAACGCTGAATGCCCCGGACGATGATCCCTATTTTTGGCTTGGAGATGTCGAAGGAGAACGGACGCATGCCTGGGCCACCAGCCAGTCGGCCAGGACCCTGGAGCACTTCGGTGGAACGCAATTCAAGCGCGACCACGACGCCCTGACGGCGATTTTCGACCGTCCTGACAAGATTCCCTTGATCACACGCCGCGGCCAGACCTCTACAATTTCTGGCAAGATGCCAGAAATCCGCGCGGACTGCGGCGGCGGACCACCCTTACCGCCTGTCCGGCGATCCTGCTTGCCGCCACGAAGCGGGACGACTGCGTCCATCCGGGGCTACGCGCTTAAGATCGCCGCAAAGCTGCAGACTCTTGGCTATCGCTCTTACTTCCGCGAGCCCGGCGCGGGCGCCCGCGGCTACGGCAAGACAATCAGGAGCGGGCCGCATTCACTGCTCTGAGCAACAATTTCCTGCGCAGCGCGACCCACTGGCAAGCCGATTGCGTTCGATAGGTGGGCGCAACCCGGACAAAGGGCAACATTTCAATAAGCGAGCACAGGTCGATGATTGCGAGCAAAGCGCAAATAATGTGAGCACAATATCACACAACACGAGCACCGGCGTTCCCTCAGTCTCAATTAATTCCAGCAGGATTCGCAAGAATGAAAAGCATCATTTCTGAAGAGCAAGGAGAGAATATCATGGCGAGAAAGCGAATGGGCGTGGCGCGGGGAGTAACGGTAGCCGCCGTCCTCATCGTGGTGGGACAGCAGGCTGTCGCGGCGGACTTTGACCAAGCCGCGAGCGCCCCGCAGGCAGGAGACTGGGTCGCTGAAGCGCCAAGCCCTTGGCAGGTCCGCCTGCGTGCGTTGGGAGTCATCACTGAGGATTCAGGCTACGTCAATGCGGTGCCCGGTTCCGGTCTTTCCTATTCGGATACCCTGACACCGGAACTCGACATCTCCTATTTCTTCACGGACAACATCGCCGCCGAACTCATACTCGGCACCACTTATGCCAACATCGGCGGCCAAGGAACGATCGCCGGGCTGGGAAAGGTCGGCAAAGTTTGGCTGCTGCCGCCCACGCTCACATTGCAGTATCATTTTACCGATCTCGGCGCCTTCAAGCCCTATGTCGGTGCTGGCGTGAACTACACGATCTTCTATAATCAGGATGCCGGCAGCGCCGATGCTCTCAAGGTCAAGAACACGTTCGGCACCGCGCTACAGGTCGGATTCGACTACATGGTGGATCAGCACTGGGGCGTCAACTTCGACGTGAAGAAGCTTTTCCTCAAGCCAGACTTCGACGTCACGGTAGACGGCGCGAAGCTGTCGGGCAAGGCGGCGCTCGATCCCTGGTTGATAGGCGCAGGTGTCACCTACCGCTTCTGATAAGGCGAAGCGGCTTGCCCACAGCCGAGCTGAATCAAAGGGCGCCTCGTGCGCCCTTTGCCGTCGGTCCTGCCTAGTTTAAGTTTAAGCACCAATGTCTGATCGCGACCAAGGCGGAGTCCGCGCCGAGCCTCGCGGTGGCGACTGCCTGATTAGAACCCTTGCCGCCAGGTCCCATGTCAAAACTACTACCGAACAGCGTCACGCCAAAGATGGGGATTTCCGGAGTTCTGATCGTCAGACCGACGGCAAAGTTACCCACCACGGTGATCTTCGGCTTAATCATCGATCCCTCCCGTCGGGGCAGCGGATGTGACCATTCCGAGCCCGATCTGGATCGGGAAAGCACGTCGAAGGCACCGAGGCTGATTCCGGGCCGAATAAAACATCACAACTCTTCTCCCAATGCCGCGTGGGTCGCTTGCGAAAAAAAAGCGCATTCCGAAAATTGGCCCGCGAGGCAGTTGTTAAAGATAGTGGCGCGGCGCGGCGGTGAAAATGGACAAAACTCACCGTGACATGTATCAAACGCGCATGGCAAACATTCCGCAGCGAACGGTTTTCCCGGAGAATCACTATTACGTTCCAGGCGAGATGTGGACTCAAAGCGCCTACACTGTTGTGAGGGCCGGCAAGACCATTACGTCAATCGACCACCGTATCGAACGTGACAGCTATCCGGGACGTCATGGTCTGCACCTCGGGGCGAGGGTTTGTCGTGAGTGAAGGTAGGACATTGAGCGTCGGTCCAGAACAGCTCATCTGGATTGCGAATGAACTGCCCCACGCGCACTGGCCAGACAGCACCGATCCTTGGACGTTACTGTTCGTAAGGTTGGATGGGCCGAATTGCCAAGCCGTTCGGAGGAAGGTGTTCGGCTCGGGACCCACTATTGCTACGTTGGTTTCCCCAAGGGACATTGAAGCTTGGTTCGGGCTTCTTTTCGAGGTCCTTCATGCTCGCCGAGACGACATTGATCTGGCACTCAATCGCCTCGTAGCGGAGTTGGTCCACAGTATTGCGATGCCACTGGTGAAGCCTGGAGAATCGCGGCTTCCCACGGCTTTGAGCTCGATAATGGAAAAGATGCGGAAGGCACCGGAGCAGTCCTGGCATGCGGATGAACTGTCGGAGGCTTCGGGCTTGAGCGCAGCGCAGACACGTCGGCTCTTCCAAAGACATCTCCAGATCAGCCCGCGTCGATGGCTTATCAGAGAACGGATCATGATGGCCCAAAAGATGCTCCTCGAGAGCGATTTGACGATAAGCGACATAGCCGAACAATGCGGGTTTTTCGATGCCTACCACTTCAGCCGCGAGTTCAAGCGGAGCATCGGTACTAGCCCGCGAAACTGGCGGCACGGCGAAGGTAGCTAAACACGTCGACATTGAAATAGTGCCGAGCACCCGTACAACGAAGCCAAGCGATCTTTGCCGCGTGAGAGCGTATCGATAAATCGTGTGTTCAGACCCAGGTCGTATTCCCGCTAGCTCCGTCGAGTGAACATTCTGCGTAATCTCACGATGCCGGGCTGGCGGCGCCATCGGGATTGAGCAATCGGGGCCTTGTGCCGACCATAAAGCGGCCATCGAGAGCCTCTGCCGCCGAGAGTCCGCAGTGACCAAAGTTAGCCATTGCGCGTCGATGGTCGCGCGCCGCCATCGGGCTGTGCGAGCCGAACGCCTGAGGCGATCCGCGGTCACGTGTTCTGCTCGTTCCTGGCTCTGCTGCTGCAGAAGGAATTGGCGGACCTTTGCGCCGCCAAAGGCTTCAGCGTCGAATGGGGCGATCTGCCGCGCGACCTGGACCGGCTGCAGGAAGCCATGATCGAGAAGGATGGCAAGCGCATCACCACCCGAACCCACGTGAAAGGCCAAGTCGGGTCGGTCTTCCAGGCCGCCGGCGTCGCGCTGCCGCAAAATATCCGCGAACAGGCCGCTTGAGCGGCGGCCCAAACCCGCAAAATGTAGTGCAAACACCCGTTCGTGCGCCTACAACGCATTGAACTCACAGCACTTTTATAATCTCACTGTTGAAGTAGGGTTTGAAAGGCATGGCTACGCTACAAGGCTACTGCAGTTGCCGCTTGCCTAAACCCACACCAATAAACGATCCGTGCACCAACGCCATTTTGATGGTCATTTTTGCTTTCCCGTCAGAGCAGCCGCCGGACGGCGGCGATGATGTGATCCTTTGTCGGGAAGAAATCCTTCTCGAGGGCCGGACTGAAGGGTACGTGAATATCTGGAGCGCTCAGGCGCAGGATCGGGCGCTTCAACAGATCGAACGCCTCCTCCGCCATCACCGCAGCGATTTCACTTCCGACATTGCAGACGCGGTGCGCGTTCTCGACGATCACAAGCCGTCCGGTCTTAGCGACTGACGTTTTGATGGCCTCATGATCGAGCGGCTTCAACGTACGTGGGTCAATCACTTCGACCGAAATGCCTTCCTCGGCGAGCGCGCTGACAGCTTCCATCGTCGGCTGAATGACACCGGCAACAGCAATGAGAGTTACGTCTTCTCCTTCGCGCTTCACATCCGCTTTGCCAATCGGGATGACATGGTCCGGATCTGTGGGCACATTGCCCTTGAGCGGCCACAGGCGGGTGTCTTCGAAGACCATTACCGGATCGCCGTCACGAATGGCCGATTTCATCAGCCCCTTGATGTCGGCGGCGCTGGTCGGGCTGATGATCTTGAGGCCAGGCACATTCATAAAGAACGGATAAGGCCGGTCGGCATGCTGCGCCGCCAGAGACCCCAGCGAGTACATACAGCAACGAAACACGATCGGAATGTCGATCTGGCCTCCCGTCATATACCGCAATTTCGAGGCCTGGTTGATGATCTGATCCGAGGCGAGATAGACGAAGCTGGAAACTGAGAGGTCTACGATCGGCCGCAATCCGTTGATCGCAGCCCCAATTCCGAGGCCGGTGAAACTGCCTTCTGAAATCGGCATGTTCCAAATCCGGTTCTTGCCAAACCGCTCAATAAGTTTGGCGCCGCCATGAACTGAAAGCTCCTCTCCCATCAGGACGACGCGCTCATCACGCTCCATTTCCTCCATCTGCGCCTGCACGAGCGCTTCGAAATAGGTCATCTGAATATGGGCGCCGGCGGTCGAGGCAAGCTTGTGGGCATCAGTTTCCATGTGGAATTAATTCCTCTCCAGCCCAGCCACGAAGCCGTGATGGCCTGCAAGGGGCGAGTTGAACATGTAGTTGGGTAAGGTTTCGGGCCGAGGCTGGGGGCTGTCCAAACCGAATTGTACAGCCAGCTTCACGGCTTCGACGACTTCATACTCGATTGCTCTCAACCTCTGTTCTTTTATGCCTTCGTCGAGGAGTACAGTGCGATATAGCAAAATCGGATCGCGGTTGCGTTTGTGAACCTCGACTTCTTCAACCGATCGATAAGGCTCCCCCGTTATCACCATGCCGAAATCGTGCTCATCGAACCGATAGGTGTTAGCCTCTATTAGAGTAGGCCCCTCGCCGGCGCGTGCTCGCGTGACGGCCGCTGCCGCAGCTTCATAGACGGCGCCCACGCTCTGCCCGTCGACTGTTACCCCCGGCATCCCGTAGCCCGCTGCCCGTAGCGCGATGTCCGGCTGCCCGTGGCTTTGCGCCACCGAGGTGGTCATTGCATAGCCGTTGTTCTCGCAATGATAGATGACCGGAAGCTTCCACAGCGACGCCATGTTGAGACTCTCATGGAAGGTGCCCTGGTTCACCGCCCCATCGCCGAAGAAGCAAAGGGTAACCTGATCGACGCCGCGCACCTTGGCGCTGAACGCACACCCCGTGGCAAGAGGAATGCCTCCTCCGACGATACCCGATTCACTGATGATCCCGACCGAATTGTCTGCAACGTGCATTGAACCGCCGCGCCCCTTGCAAATGCCGCCCTCCTTTCCCATCAGCTCGGCCATGAGCGCGTTCAAATTCGCACCCTTCCCGATCGGATGGCCGTGCGAGCGATGGGTGCCGGTCATGGCGTCATCGTCCCTAAGGGCGAGACATGCCCCCACGATAGCGGCTTCCTGACCCACGCTCGAGTGGAACCAACCAGGGATCTTGTCATCTTTGCACTGCCGCATACCTTCTTCTTCAAATCGACGGATGCGAAGCATCCGTCGATAAGCTTCCAGTCGCTGTTCACCATCTAACTTCATGATGCAACGTTGCTCCAATATTGAGTTAAAGATATGCTTGGGATGGCATGGCGCAGATCCCAATTTCCAGTATGACTCATGCCACTTTCCTAGCTTATGCATTCAGAACAAGAGCTTGCCGATAAACTAGTGGGGCGCGCGCGACTGGCTGGTAATAGGATTGACGAGAAGGGCGGCATTGCGGGAGAAGGTCAGCCTTCCTTCTCGAACCACTTCTCCACCACGCCATTGTTGATCAAGGCGTCGTGGCGCTAGCAGCGCACACCGAAGCCGAGATTGCCCTTGGCGACCACCATGCTCGGCCGGCGCGTGAACTCGTCCGAGCCGTCCGGGATCAGCTTGATAATGTTCTGCAGCCGCAAGGCCTTGGCCCAGCCATTTATGCCGAAGGCATCGTTGGCGGAAAAGCGCAGATTGCGTCAATTCCCTCCTTCTCAAACTTGTCAAAGAGCTTTTCGAAATCGGGCAATTGGTATCGAGCAGGTCGGCGTGAAGGCGCCGGACGGTGATAGCAGGGTGGCGCGCTTGCCGTCGAAATAGTTGGCGGATGTGTTGTCTTCCCTGTGGTATGGGGTTGACCCCTCGATGATTCAGTGCGCACTCGCGCGCAAAAGCTGACCGCGGGGCTTTGTTTTCAGGGGTCAACAATGTCGCTTTTCTAGAAGAGAAACTGGCGCATTGCATCTCGGTTGGGACGCAAGCCGAACCGGACTGGCATGCCGGACATAAGATGAGGCGTTTCCCATTCTTTGGCATCCCGCCGTAAGTCACGTCCTGGCTCCTGATCTTCGCTACCCGAACCAGTTGATACGGGTGATCTGGCTGCCCTCGGGCGGCTCGGGCAAGCCCTCTACGCCAATAGCCCCTGAAAGGACATCGGCGATCCGCTTCTCGTCCTCGACGAAAAAGGTGATGGTAATCGGAAGTGCCCGCGTCGAAATAGGCGTGTGATGTGTCAACTCTGAGAATCCGTGAAAGCCGTGGCTGGCAGAACTGGTTGAGTGGGTTGCAGAAGGTTGCGAGTGGGGCGGCCCTTTGATTGACTGCTTCTGCAAGCACATGCGGATGAAGATCGGTCAATGGCAAATGGGCGAGCGCCATGCGTTGCCGCGTCGGCCTCAGAGCAATCATGCGCAATACAGCTACCGAGCACGGACCTCTGGAGTGTACTATGTCCCGATATCCAGCGGGAATAAGGACGGTCTTCTCATGCGCTGGTATGGAGCTTCGCGATGTCAGCAATGGCCTTGTTCCCATTTTCTACGTGCTTTCTCTGGGGCTCCTAGAATGTGGAGCAAGCGCCGCGCCAATTGAATTAAGGCTGTAATCACATTGGTTTTTGCAGCTACGAGGCGTCGCCGGACCAATTCCGCAAACCTTCTTTTGTTCGAAGTTGGACAACAATGTCGGAAGCTGAAACAAAGGAATGCGGGCCGGGCCGGCGCTATGGACAAGCGGCGTGAACATGCTCTCAAACGTCCTCGGCGTGCTCTTTAGAACGGTTGAGCAAATTGGGCACCCGGCATGTCTCGATGGCCTGCAGCGGAGGCCCGACACCAAGCTGCTGAGCAGCTTTACGATCGGCTCACCACAGAAGATCAACCCGGGGCGAACCAAAGGGGCAGCCGCCAGGCCCACGCAGCCAGAAGCAGAGGGAGCGTTGTTGAGACCCTCGATCGGAACGTCGAGTGGAGCTTAGCGCGATGTTCCTTCGGGAAGGTCATGTAGGACAGCATGTCGGGCTCGGCGTCGTCCACGATTGTCGCCACCTTCGGCCGGTTCTGGTCGGCAACGGCGCACCATTGTACGGACGTGGCCTCGGGTGGTGAAAGCGGTGGCGCGGCCTTAAGCGAGATCGTCGGCCGCATCGAAGCTGGTGTCATCAAGTTGGTCCTTCATTGGCAGGGAGGGGCCACCGGCATTGAAGCTCAAGATCAACGCCGCCGGCAAGCATCGCTGGGCAGTCCCGGGGATACCTCGACGCTGGTCCGCGAGCTGGCGCGCTTGATGCCCGACCGCCAGATCGCGCAGGTCCTTAATCGCGCCGGAAAGCCGACAGGGCGAGGCAATGGCTGGACCCCGGCGCGGGTCTGTTCGTTCCGCAGCCGTTAAGACATTGCCGTCCACCGCGCGAGCGAACCGGCTGGGCGGGGCGAGATTGCGTTTGAAGCGGCCGGACAAATCATGGATGTGAGCGTGATAACGGCTTTGCATATGGCCCCCTCTTCAAAGGGCGGCAAGTGTGCTGTGGCGCGCCTGGGGGCATTCCAAGGCGGCGGATATCGCCGCCTATCGCATCCAGAGTGCCCCGTGGCGATCGTCAACAGCCGATCCCCCTCAACAGCGCCTTTGACTTTCCAAGACATAGAAGGTGAGCATTCACATGGGGATTAGGGTGTCGAGTCGATTGAAGCAAAGTCGATCTCCTCATTGCACACGGTTCCAGGCTTGGGCCCAAACTACTTGACACGGCTCGCTGCGCGGAGCCTGATCCAACTCACATTCGGTCGCCGTTTATTCCGGCCGCACCAATATCCCGCGTTCGGCGGGCTGAGCCCAGGATGACGAGACCCATTCTGTGAAATGGCATTTTTTGCCAAACGCTCACTCGGTGGTCACCTGGATCCGCCAGGGTTCATGAGGCCCCGGTAGATTTCAGAAAGATGAAGTGGTGGACGTGTTATGCGTTTTTCATAACGGCACCTTCGATCACGACCCCAGAGGCCACGTACTTCCACAGGGCGGCCAGCAGCTTGCACGCCAGCGCAACGATGGTCGTTTTCTTCATGCGCCCACCGTTGCATTCAACGCGTGCGTTGAACCATTTTGCCAATGCCGAGTCCGGTTGGTGCCGCAATCATAGCCAGGCCAGTTGCCTCAGCGTTGTTCGCAATCTTGGATTGCCCGCCTTTGATACGCCTTGCTCCCGGTCGATCGAGCCGCTTTGCCAGGGCGTCGGCGCGAGGCCGGCATAGGCGGCGACTGTTGTCAAAATGCCGGAACAGTCCCTCCGACCAAAGGATGTTGGCGAATTCCGCACCGAGTCCTTTGATCTCAAGCAGCATCGCGACCGGCGCAGGCTTCGTGCTGTCAGCGGTCTGCGCCGCGATGAGCGCATCGCGTTCATCCGCGATGATCTTGATCGGATTGATGAAGTTCCGACCGGTCCAATTCCCGATCTGGGCCTTCATGTGCCGTGGCAGTGTATGTCCATCTCCCGTCTGCAACCCTTCGAGCCGCTGGCGGCGATTTTTGTAAAGTGGTTCGTAGTCGGTGATGCCTTGCGAGAACAGCAGGCCCTTGATGCGATTGACATGGGCGACGCGCTCGACCATCAGCGCCTTGCGTTCCCGGCCAATTCGCCGCCGGTCCTTATCTTCATGGGATATCGTTCTCACCAGTAGCGCCTCGCCATCGATGCGATCAGTTTTCACACGCCAATGACGACGTGGCGTGGCGATCGACGTCGGGTCCACAACGTGGCTCTCGATGCCCTCTTTCACGAGAGGGTGTATCTAGAGCCATCGAGACCAGCCTCCTGGATCGTAATGATCGGATAGCTCTGCCCGGTCCTGGCGCGGCTTCTCTCCCGCAGGTTCGAAAACAGATCAAACAGCCCGGCAATGTAGCCGGCTGCTATGGGATACTTCGACATCCTCTCGCCGTTCAGCAGCGTTGCGAATGCTGAATGTTACGACCGCTTTGCAAAGTATCGGGAAGTGACTTCACACTACGGTCAATGTTTCAGGTATATCTTTCCGACCCATGACTATGCTTCGTCAGCTTAGAGCCTGAATCAAAAAGGGTGTTTTGATATCAAGCTCTTGCGGGCCTGCGTGTGAGCAGGCGAATGTGGGCGACGTATATCCAGGCTTCTGCGGAGGCGATGGATTTCTCCCAGGCCTTGGCCAGCCTGCGGCATCGCCCCAGCCATGCGAATGTGCGCTCCACGACCCAGCGGCGCGGCAGGACCTCGAAGCCTTTGGCTTTGTCCGTCCGCTTGACGATCTCCAGGGTGAATGTGCCGATCTTTTGCATCGCGCCCTTAAGCTTCGGTCCGGCATAGCCGCCGTCGGCGAAGACGTGTCGCAGCCACGGCCAGCGTTCTAGAATGGTCTTGAGGGCAGCCGGTGCGCCGTCCCGGTCCTGGATATCGGCAGCGTGGACGACGAGACCGACCATCAGGCCGATGGTGTCGACAACGATGTGACGCTTGCCCGTTAATCTTCTTTCCGCGTCGAAGCCCCAAATTCCGCCGCTTTCCGTGGTCTTGACCGATTGGCTGTCGATCACGCCCGCCGTCGGGCTCGCTTCCCGGCCCTCAGTCTCGCGCGCCGCCATGACGAGGCTGTTGCTGATGGTCCGCAACAGGCCCTCCTCACGCCAGCGATAGAAGTACTTCTGCACCGTTGAAAAGGGTGGGAAGTCTTTCGGCAGCAATCGCCACGCGCCGCCCGACGAGGCGAGGTAAAGAAGTGCGTTCACGACCTCGCGCAGGTCCGTCTTGCGCGGCCGGCCGATGCGGTTCGCCGACGGCATCATCGGCGCAATCAGCGCCCATTCCGCTTCGGTCAGGTCGCTTGCGTAGCGGCCGCAACGCCGCTCATAATGCGCACGGGTGATTTCATTCCAGGCCATCGTGATCTCCATCGAATCTCGCAAATCCAACGGAATCACAACCTGCTGAAATCACTCACTCTTTTTGGAACGGACACTTAGCCCGATACTCCTCATCCAAGATGGCAGGTAGCGATATCTTCTTGGTCCGCGCGCCGTCGACGGAGATCATTTCCCCACTTACGAAACTGGATTCCTCACTAGCTAACCAAAGCACCGCATTAGCTATCTCGTCAGGGGCGCCAGTCCTTCCTACTGGGTGAAGTTGAGCCAATTCCTGCTCTATCAAGCTTCGGCCCGGGTGCATCTCGACATACGCACGATTCAGCTCGGTATCGATCCAACCGGGGCAAACGGTATTGCAACGTATGCCATCCGGCCCGAGGTCAACTGCCAGTCCCAGCGTAAGGCCATGCACGCCGGCCTTCGTGGCCGCGTATGCAGTATGCCAAGGGTTGACCATATAGCCTTCGACCGACCCGATGTTGACGATCGTTCCCGAGCCGCTACGTCTCATTTCCGGGACCACATACTTGGCCATTAAAAACGGACCGCGGAGATTGATCGCCATAAGCCCGTCCCAATCCTCGGCAGTCTGTTCGTCGATGGACTTATGAATGACCTTACCAGCATTGTTGACCAGTACATCGATCCTGCCAAATTTCTCGAGGACGTCGTCAACAAATGCGCGAATTGAGACCTCCTTGGTGACGTCAAGAGCCATAAACGTGAGCCTCTCGGCGCTGCCGAACTCGGCGGGGCGATCGTCACGCAAATCGCCGACGACAACGATAGCGTCTTCATCGGCGAGCCTCCCAGCAATTGCACGCCCTATGCCTTGATTGCCGCCGGTGACGATGGCAACTTTGCCTGAAAGCCGATTACCCATGATCCCTCCTATCTTGCCGTGAAGCCGCCATCTATCGGTACAGCAACCCCGGTGATGTGCCTGGCTTCCGGGCTCGCGAGGAACACCGTCAAGCTTGCTATTTCCTTCGGCGTGGCCACGCGACCCTGGGGTATTGAATCAATATTCCTTCGCAATATCTCGTCCGCCGCAACCGGTGTGTTGTGAGCCGACACAAGCATCGGTGTATCGACGGCGCCAGGGCAGACGGCATTGATGGTGATTTGTTCTTTGGCGTGATCGAGCGCCATTGCTCTTGTCAAAAGAACGACGGCGCCCTTTGACGCACAATAGGCAGCCAACCCCTGAGAGCCAACCAACCCCACATTCGAGGCAATGTTGACAATGCTGCCGCCACCGGTCCTCTGCATAGACTTCACTGTGGCGCGGCTGAAGTAGAACACACCGTTGACATTGGCGTCGAATGTCTGACGCCAATCGTCATCCGTGGTATCGGCGGCGCTTCTACGCCGGATGATGCCGGCGCTGTTCACCAAGACGCTGACCTTTCCGAACCGCTTTACGCTGAAATTAACCACATGGTCGGCGAAGGCCGAGTCAGCCACATCGCCGAGCATCAATTCAGCCTGGCAATTGAGTTTCTGTACCGACTCTAAGGCTCTTTGGCCACGCTCCCGATCGCGGCCGACCAAAACCAGTGACGCCCCTGTCGCGGCGAAGGCCTGTGTGACGGCCTCCCCTATCCCGGAAGTCGCGCCAGTAACGATAACCACTTTATTGGAATGCGTCATAGTAGCAATTCTCTTTTTTGGAAGTAAAAGATTCTATTCCAGCCATAATCCAAGCATTGGTTTAGGTGCAAACTTGGGACAATATCGGTAGCCATATTCGTCTCATTTCAGAATCTTAATATGAATGCGCCGGCTTGATGATGTCGATATCTGTCGCTGTTAGGTGCTTCAGTAAGGTCGGCCTCTGATGCGATCAGTTCTTCCGTATTGTATGAGAAAAGGCCGTCTTCCCAACAAACCGTCCAAAGCAGGTGACGGGCGACTTCCCTTGACCATGCCGCGAGCGTGCTATCAACTCCGAAGAGCTCGTGGGGTCCGGTTGCACCGATTGCGGAATTATGGCGTGTATAGAACATGATAGATTGTCAATATCCAGCTATGATTATTGTGCTATTTCAAGTCAATGTCGCCGTTCAGAAGCACGCGAAGCGTGAGGAAAAGGGAACATCGGCGATAGTCCCGACCGCAAAGTAAATGAGCCTGGCAATGCCTCGAAACTGCCTTGAGAATAGGAGCGCGTGAAGTTCCCAAACATCGTGCAGGCCGCCGAGAAAGAAACTAGTGATCGCGAATGAAGCGCGATAAACGCGCCACCCCGCCATGAGCACACGATAGTAGCAGAGGACCTTGCAGTGTCCCTCGTCGTCCCACTCAGGCTCATTTCGAGCTCCACAACCGCCATTCGCAGGCTGACGACAAGGTCTCCTTGAATGATGCTTCAAGGTGGCAAATTCGGCCACCATCCGTCGTCTTTCCAGCTTCTCCGATCTGCACCGTGGGTCAACCTGCCTCGAAGATGCGTGCCGAGGTCAAAATCGCCCACAAGCCTTGGGTTTTCCGTGCTTGCATTGGCTTCGTTCATGCGACGGCTCCTAGTGCGACGAATTGTTCAGGCGGTTGCACTCAGCCCGCCATCGATGACGATCAGGGCACCGCTGACATAGGCCGCGCGGGCGCTGGCCAAGAATGCAGCTACTGCTGCGAATTCCGAGGGATCGCCAAGGCGTCGGGCCGGGGTCCTATCCTCGAGCGCACGGATGCCTTCGGCGTAGTCGCCGACGCGATTGGCTTCGTGAATCGCGGTGCTGTGTGCACCAGGAGCGAGCACGTTTACGGTGATGCTCTCCCCCGACAATTCTTGTACGAGCGTGTGGCAGTAGGGCACCAGCCCTGCTCGTGCGACACCCGACAGCGCGAAATGTACCGGGGTCTTTACAATAGTCTCGGAAGCGAGCATCAATATTCGCCCCGCCCGCGAGCGCCGCAGATACGGCAAGGAAGCCGTAACTAGATTTATCGAAGGTAAAAGCACGCGGTCAAACGCATCGTCGAAATCCTTGGGCGTCATGGCCGAGGGCGGCCCGGCAGAAACGCCGCCACAATTCGTCACCAAGATGTCTACACACCGATAATGCTCTGCTGTTTCTGCAACCCACCTTGCCGCATCCGCGCAGTCAGTGACATCGGTTGCGCGTGCCAGCACTTCGGCGCCTTTGCTGCGCAACCGATCCACGGCTCTTTCTAGCCGCCCCGGATCCCGTCCACAGATGGACAGGCGGCAGCCTTCGTTGGCTAACTCCTCAGCTGTGGCCAGACCTAAGCCGCTGGAGGCGGCCGCGACCATTGCCACCTTGCCGTCAAGCCCTAAATCCATTTTTAACCCTCAATTAACATCACCATGCTTCTTGGCACCGGCGCACAGAGCCAAGCATCTACCGTGCCAAACGAACTAATCCTTTTGAAACAGTGGAATAGCTCTGCTGCCAATACGTCGACTTGCTATAGCCGTGCATGATGATGACACAAATGTACGGAATCCGACGTAACTCCGTCGTCCTTGAGACAGGTGACCCGGTCGCCCTCCGGTTCTGGAGACAGCGTCGCTGGGAAGCAACTTAAAGCTTTAGCGGCAGGTGAATTGGTCATGTAGAACATCGGCCGCAGCGGTCCTCACGACTACCGGGCGGCGGCGTGTCGCACGACCGCTACCAAGCCTCGTCGTGCCGGTATCATAAGATCGTCGAGCCATTCGAATACTCCAAGGGCATCTTCTGCGTCGCGTACAGCAGCATGGCTTCGTCTCCATTCTTGGTACACCATCCGTCTGTGCAAGGGCCTTCATAGGAAGCCCGTCGCCCAGGCTGCCACAGATGGCGTCTTCGGGGCTTGGGTTAAGACATCAGAAAATAGGAGCCATCGACCTCAATGCCTTGGGCGATAGTGTGGAAAACTATCTGCGAACATGCTTGGCCTCTTCGGATAGGGTTTGGTCCGACGATACGGCCGCCGATGCGTTGGTCGTGTCTCGCCACTCTTCCAGGCCCTCTTCAGATTCGCGGCGAAGCGCTGGAGATCGATAACGGCCGGCTATCAATCTTCGCATTCATGCCACGACGATCGACCCGCCGTCCAAGCTCCTCCTGCGCGGCGCGGATACCAGCAAACAGCAGCACGGGATCGGCGGTTCCATCATCGCCTGTAGTTGCTGCTTGTTGGCCTCGGCCACACCGGATGTGTAATATAAGGACACGGGCCGCAGGCGGAACTGGCGGATGATAGCGCTTGATCATACGAGCGCCGATCCGCGTCTTCTCCTGAAGCTTGAATGACGGCTGGAACAGATTGCCGTAAAGCCGCGCCACAGCATAAAGTTGACCAAGGGCGGCTGTTGCCTCCGCGCCGACAAACCGACCATACCCCACCAGGCGACGCACGATGGCGCCATTCTTCTGCTCCACATGCGCTTTTCATTCTTTCGGTAGGCGCGAGAGCGTGTCACTTCCAGTTCCTCACTTCGGCACCGGGAGACGACGAACTCGTTCATGAAGGCGCTGTCGTTGTCGAAATCTACGCCGAGCAGGGGGAAGGGAAAGAACGAGCGGGCCTGCTTGATCGCCACGATCACATTGCCGCTGTCGCGCGTGCGGACCGGAACGCATTCGGTCCACCCCGTGGCAATATCGGTCAACACCATCGTCTGCACAAAGCTGCCGGACGAAGATGTGCCGGAATGCGCCACGAAATCGACCTCGACGTAACCGGGCGGCGAATCATTCCAGTCCCCGAAGGTGCGCACCGGCACCGAATCGGCGAACCGCCGAACTCATTCCTGCTCGCCGGCGCTGGCCGCAACTGCCGCCCGATCTGTTGGGCAGTATCGCGCAAGCTACGATCCTGCCGTCGCCGACGAAGTCTGGCGCTATCAGATGGATCGGATCGACGATCTCCGCTTCATCCCTGCTGTGCAGTACTGGAGCAGGTATCGATCGAAGGGAATAATCGCTTTGCGTGGCCGCGATGGCATCCCGATCCATGGAAACGCCAGATGGCCGGATGTTTATCTGCGCGTGGATGAGATCGAACAGCTGATCCACAATCATATGCCGACAAAGGTGCCCGACGGCACGCCGCAGAGGCTCGCATCTGGTTAGATGCTCTATCCGCATGACTTCATGCCGGTGCGCGGCTTGGTCGACGGGCGCAATAGCGGCGTCGTCGACACCACGCGGTACTTTGCTGCTGGTCGCATATCGGTGGGCGACATCATCGGCGCCGTCAGCGCTGCCCAGGGAATCTCTGTCTTCCGACGCTATGGCGATCGCGCTCTTGGCCTCGACCCGCACCATCTTCGTCATGTTCAGAATACCGAATTGTTCCGGCTCGGCGTGTCCGACGCGATCATCACCACGCGCTTCAATCGCCGCAGCGTGAAGCAAAGCCACGAATACGATCACCGGTCTTTGTTCGAGGACCTCGACAGTATCGCCCTCCCCGATTGCGACCGGCGCGCTCGGGTCGAGCGGCCGCCAGACGCTGGGAATGATCCTGGCCGGGAAGGTGGAAGGTCCGATCGTCAAAGAGTTCCGTCACATCCAGAAACACGAGGGCGACGAGCTCGAGGCGGAAGCGGACGGGCTCCATGTCACACCCTAGGGCTTCTGTCTCAACTCCTTCACGGTCGATCCCTGCCCGAAACATCTGGAGTGCTTCAACGGATGCCGGCATCTGACGCGCACCGAGATCGATGCCGAGCGTCGTGCCCTGGAAATCCTGCGGGAGCGGATGCAGCGCACTGTCGATCAGATTCTGGCGACGGTCGAGCCACACCGATCGATCGGATGGCAGAACCAGCTCAATCATGCCCGTACGCTAACGACGACACCGGGCGAACGGCCCTTCTCTTCCGGGGCAGACCTCTCACGAGCGCTGCCATACCGATCACCCGCGACTATCCTCAGCGCCACCGGTCTTCCCAGAGGTCGCGATGACTGACCGCGTCGATGAACTTGGCCGCATTCTGAAAAGGATGCTTACCGAGAACCAACCCATCACGGCACGCGCCGTCGTGGGATCGAGCGAAGTCCTCTTCCACCACGCGAGCGACGTGACGCGACATCCACGTCGACAAAAGCTTCTAAAGGAGTTCGCGGCGCGACAAACCCTGATCCTGGAAGCGATCGAATCATCGTCGCGGAAATCGAAGAGCGCCCTTGAAAAGGCGTTGGCGAGGAAGCAGCAGCAAATCGATGAACTGATCGCGCAACGCGATCGCACTCCCTCCTGAAGCCGACAGCAACACACCATCCTGATTGCAACGATCGCCCGGAAAACATCACTGCAATGCCCAACAGGCGCGGTAAAAAACACGTATAAGAGGCTGACTGAAAAAGAAGTTGGGTGAGCCGGAACACTCTGAAAAAATGCGATGCAGAGGTGAACCGCAGCCACCGCGATATCGATTGGGGCATGTTGCCATCTTCGATCATGCACTTGGGGTGCTCAACCCGGATATTGAAGTCGACGGAACCCGATGTGCGCCGCGGAAAACATTGGCAAGCCGGTCCCCGAATCGAGACTAAGGGCCGTTTGCGATCAGGCTGCATCCGCGATTTCTTCCAGACGAAGTAATCGCTTGCGCCAGAGTGCCAGCGGTAAAGAAATAACTTGCACTGTCCCGATGAAATGCGCTCATGCTGGCATTCCTCCATGGGCACATTCGCCGGGAGGCACCTCTAAAGCGACCGATAGACCAAGGGAGGGCTCGGCCCAATGAGCAGGGTGGCGCCCGAAACTGCGACTCCCGCTTCATCGGCGACATTTGCGCCGCTGGAGAATGCAACATTTCGGTCGATCTGGCTTGCCACACAGGTGGCCAGCCTTGGCTGGCTAATACAAACTGTTGCCATCAGTTGGCTGATGGCGACCATCTCGACATCAGACGTGATGGTCGCCCTGGTGCAGGCTTCGACGACGTTGCCTACATTCATCCTGTCGATCGTCGCAGGGGCGGCCTCATGTTCATGGGCTGGTTTCTGATAGCGCTCTCCTCGGCAATGCTGGCGGGTCTTGCGCCCCTGCTGGTGACCATCGGGCGCCGCAAATGGGATGTTCGCTTGTCCCCTCTCCCGCGCGAGCCATTGACGACGGCCATTCGTGACGGAGCGCGTTTCACGGCGCTGTCGGCGGAGATCAAGGCGGCAATCGCACGTGGGGCGCTTTTTGGCCTGACCAGCATCTCCATACTCGCGCTGCTGCCTATCGTTGCCCGCGATCAGTTGGGGGGAGGACCAATCGTCTATGGCATCCTGATGGCCGGGTTCGGGACGGGCGCCTTGTGCGTCGGCATCTGCAACAATGTGCTGAGACGGTCACTCTCCCAGGAGCGACTGACAACGCTGGCATGCATTGCCTGTGCGGCGTGTTGTCTATCTCTCGCTCTCACTTCTTCAGTGGAGGTGGCGGCTATTGCGCTGGCGCTCGGCGGCGCGGGTTGGGTCGTCACCTGGACAGGGCTCGACGTAAGCGTCCAATTGGCAAGCCCGAGATGGGTCGTTGGCCGCACGCTCTCGATCTATTATGCCCTGTCGTCGGGTGGCATCGCGGCCGGCAGCTGGCTGTGGGGGACGTTGGCTGAGAATTATTCGCTTGCCGTAGCCCTGGAGATTTCCGCTGGTTCGCTATTGTTGGTCGCGGCCACCGGGTCCCTGTTGCCTATCCGTCAATGGCAAGACTCCGATCAGGATCCGTTTTTCGAAACACCTCAGCTCGCTCTCGACCTGAAGCCGAGAAGCGGGCCGATCGTCGTCAAGATCGAGTACTCAATACCGGAGGCAAACGTCGAAACTTTCCTTGACCAGATGCGGGAACGCCGGCGAGTCCAAAGCCGCGTCGGTGCTCGGCACTGGAACTTCCAACGCGATCTCCAGGATCTTTCGCTTTGGACAGAAACTTTCCGTACGCCGACCTGGATGGACTATCTGCGTCTGAACCATCGCCTGACAGCTACGGATAAGGAGATGGACCAGCGTCTGCTCGAATTGAACCTGGGTGGAACGCCACCTCGTACCAAGCTTTCAATCGAGCGACCGACCGGAGGGACCCGCAAGCGGGATCAAACCGCGCGATTTTTTACCCGGCCGTGATCGGATCGCAGGCCCTGGGTTTGCAGGGACTTGAAGGGAGGCGAAATGACCGGCTTAGTAATTTGAGAGGCCAGTCGTGATTCAAATTAGCCTCCATCGCACAGAACGTGCCGTGTTCGAGGTCAATGAAGAACTCGCAAGATCGTCGGTCAGGAATTTGACGGCAATTCACACGCTAACGCAGCGGTCGGAAGTGAGGGCACACCGATGTGGGCCGCCGCGACCAGAACGCAAGGCGATCCCTTGGCCATCTGGGCAAGAGTTGTGAGTGTGACCTTCGCAGAACGCCACAGCTCCAGCCCGCCGTCGATGCCGCTCGACTGGCTTCTCGCGGACGCCGAGAAAGATAGACGGCACTGAACCGTTGGATTTCGCTTTCGGTCAAGACACCGAATACGACTCCTGCTCACCTTGGAGAAATTTGAATGCCACGTGCCTAACCGCCCCACAACCCTCTCATTGGGATTGCGGTCGACAAGCCTTGACGTAACTACAAGTTTCGCTCCACGTAAGATTTTTGATCATTTACGCTAGTGAGCCGACTCTTTACCGTGTCCATATAAACAAGAATATGGGGAGGTATATATGCACGTTGGTTATCGCTGCCGATCTCTCGGGCGAATCGATCCTTACGCGACGCTGATGTCAGCCTTTGTCGCATTAGCTGCAGGGCTCACCCCCGTCGCTGCTGAGGACCTTCCTGGTGCCGGGAAATCTGTGCAAGCTGCGGCGAATGGCATTCTGGAAGATTTGTTTGTCACCGATATCGCAATAATTGGCTTGGAGAAACTTGGATACCAAATAAAACCGACCGCTAACCTGGATATAACATCGATGCATATCGCTGTTGGGCAAGGAGACGCCGACTTTACTACCCAGCATTATGAACCGGTACAGAACGCGCTCTATGAAAAAGCCGGCGGTGATTCACAAATGGAAAAAGTCGGAACAATTCTAGATGATGGATATCAAGGATATTTGATAGATAAGAGAACAGCCGATAAGTTCGGTATTAAGACGATTGATCAGTTGTCCAACCCGACGATTGCGAAAATATTCGACAGTGATGGTGATGGTAAAGCAGACCTCACTGGCTGCAATCCAGGGTGGGGCTGCGAGGGGGTTATCGAACATCAATTGGACGCATATCAACTTCGCGAGACTGTTACGCACAATCAGGGATCGTATTTTGCCTTGATGGCAGACACCATTACGCGTTTCAACGCAGGGCGACCTATCCTATATTATACTTGGACCCCGCTTTGGGTGAACGCGATACTCGTTCCAGGTAAAGACGTTGTCTGGCTTGGGGTGCCCTTCACGTCGCTACCAGACGGCGAAGTTGGAGACACTCATTTGCCTGACGGCACCAATGTAGGCTTTACCAAGATGAAAGTCCGGGTGGCAGCAAATAGGAAGTTTATCGACAGCAACCCTGCGGCAAAGCGCTTCTTCGAATTACTTAAGGTATTATCGGTTGATATCAACGATGAGAACTTGCAGATATACAAAGGGGAGGATAAGCCTGAAAATATACGTCAGCATGCAGAGGGCTGGGTGAAAAAGAATTCCGGGGTATTCGAAGCATGGGTCGACGACGCCAAGAAAACTGTCGAAAGCAAGTAATTCGTGATGTCAACCAATTGAGGTTAAGGAAACATGCTATTCCCTGACATGTCGAGAACGGCAGCTGTCATTGTTGATCTCCAGAAAGAAAATTACTCTGAAGGACAATGTCCAGTCGCTGGTTATAAAAAGGTGCTTGCGAACGCCGCCAATGTGATCAGTGCTTGCCGGCAAGCCGGTATTATGCCGATATATACTCAGCATCTACTTGATTCGATGGGGCGAGATGGTAGAGCTTACGAACCAAGGGACCATAGTGGAACACCTCGCGGTAGCGTTGCTGGCACGAGTGGGAGCGAAATCTGCGATGAGGTGGCTCCGAGCGAAGACGATATCATTGTCACCAAGCAGCGTTTCAGCGCATTTTACAATACGCGTCTGGAAAGTATTCTTCGGCGGTTCGATATTCGAAACCTCATCATATTCGGTGTTTGGACGGAGCATTGCTTGGAAACTACGGTGTACGACGCATCCATGCGTGACTATCGTATTGCTCTGGTGGCGGACTCTTGTGGTGGATCTACGGAGATAAGTCACAAGGCCGCTATCTTGAACATGGCAAACTGGTTGTTCGGTGGTACGATATTGTCCAGCGATCAGATCGTTCGTGCGCTAGGTGGCCAAGAGTTCAGAGCTTGGCGTTATCCTGGCTCCAATCAATTTCCGTATACGCTTGAAACGCTTGAGACAATGTACGGTTCCCTTTAGTTCCTCGGTCGCGAAAGAAGATATTTTGCAAAGTGTTTATTACGGACTCTATGACAACGCCCCTTCGATATTTGGCATTTCAACCGGCGCAAGCGTAGGTGACCGGTAAGCGGCATGGCGCGACGAGACGTACATCAAGGTCCGCGGCGGGCCAATGGATGTATCTTTACCGCGCCATCGACGGTGTCGGCGACTTCTGGTTCAGCGAGCAGCGGTTGACCTGCCCTCGGCCAAGGAGTTCTTCAGAAATGCGCTGGCACGTCATGGCCGGCCCGACCGCGTCGTCATCGATGGTAGCCAGTGCAACCGAGAGGGCTATCATTTCCTGTGACATCACAAATCGCCTTTAGGATCGTTCCCGGAATCGGCTGAAGCCGATCCAACCCGCAAGAGTAAATACCTGAATAACCGGATCGAACAGGACCATCGGCGCATCAAGCGCTGCATCCGGTCAATGCTCGGCTTCAAATATCAGGATCAGACGAGATCATTCTAAACGGCGTCGAAGTGGTTCACATGATGCGTAAGCAACAGGCGAGGTTCGCCTTCAATCCAAATCCATCCCTGGCCGAGCAGTTCCAAATCCTTGCTGCGTGATTGACCTCGTGTCAGACCTGCTCCCAGGTCTACTTCCGCGGTGCGCCCGCCCGCCTCCGGCAGGCGACGCGCCCGAACCATCCTTCGGCCTGACACTCGTCATCGACGCCCTCGACCAGCGTGCCGTCGACCGAGAAGTGATCGGTGGACAGCAGTTTCCTCACCTTGGGCTGCGCCAGGACTGCGCTCGAGAACTCCGCGCGATGTTGTGCCCTCCAGGCAGCCGGTCGCGACGGACCAACGGAACAGTATTCCAGCGGCTCCATCAAAGCCATTGCTAGCGGATCGAACAGAACGCCTACAGCAGCATCTGCCGAAGCAGGACAGGCGCAATCGTCGAACGCCATCTCGCGCCCTTTTTGCCGTAAGCTGCGCTTTACAAGCCCGGCAGTTTTTTCGCCGTTTACAACATACCAACAGAATCCGATGTTGCTGGAAAGCACTATCCCGCCTGACAGGTAACACACTCGGGATCCGTGTAGAGATCGGCACCGAAGCATTGTCGCTATGAGAATCTTGGCGAACGGAGGTCCAATTCCATGAACAAGCCGCTGATGAAGCTCGGTCTCTCAATGCGCTACATGGGCTACCATGTCGGCTCCTGGCGGCATCCCGAGGTTGCGGCAGACGGTAGCTCGCTTTTTCAGTCGTTTCTCGATGTCGTCCAGACTGCCGAACGGGCTAAATTCGACATGGTTTTTTTGGCGGACGGCATCGGTGTCCGTCTCGACGACATGCCTGCGGGTTCGATGTGCAGGTCCCGTCATAATGTCGAATTGGAACCGCTTACCCTGCTCTCTGCGTTGGCTCCGCTAACCCATAACATTGGCCTCGTTGCAACCGCGTCTACCACCTACAACGAACCCTACCATATTGCACGCAAATACGGCTCCCTTGACCAGATCAGCGAGGGGCGCGCAGCCTGGAACATCGTCACGTCCTGGTCAGACCAGGAAGCGTGGAACTTCAGTATGAGCAAACAGCTCGATTACGGGGCGCGTTATGAACGAGCTCTGGAGTTCGTCGACGTTGTTACTGGACTCTGGGACAGCTGGGACGAGGACGCATTCCTCCTCGACAAGGAATCCGGCGTTTTTTACGACCAGAAGAAAATGCACGTCCTCGATCACCTGGGCAAACATTTCTCGGTGCGGGGACCTTTGAGCGTGCGCCGCTCGCCACAGGGGCGGCCCGTTCTCGTGCAGGCGGGCGTATCAGAGCAGGGTCAGCAAATCGCGGCACAGTACTGTGATATGGTCTTCATGGCGAAAAACGATCTGGCCTCCGCCCAGGTCTACTATTCGTCAGTAAAGGATCGTCTGGAAGCTTACGGACGTAAGCGTAGCGACCTTCTTATGATGCTTGGTCTAACGCCGATCATCGGTCGCACCCGCGAGGAAGCTCGGGAGAAATTCGAACAGCTGGAGTCGCTCATCGACCCGCTCGTTGGGCTCTCGATGTTGTACCGCTCCTTCGGTGACCTATCCCAGTTGCCGCTCGACGGCCCAGTTCCTAAGCCGGACTTCGACAAGGTAGGTCTCAAGAGCAGCGCGCAGATGTACTACGACCTCGCGCAGAAACAAGGACTGACGATCCGTCAGCTCTACAAGAAGATCGGTATGGCGCAGGAGCACAAGACGGTCGTGGGCACGCCTGCGGATGTCGTCGACGAAATGGAGACTTGGTTCGAGGAGGGTGCGGCCGACGGTTTCAACATCACGCCAACGCACCTCCCGCACGGTTTGAACGAGTTCGTCGATCTGGCGCTTCCAGAACTCCGCAAACGAGGCCGTTTCCGGAATGAGTATGAAGGAAAAACACTGCGCGAGAATCTCGGCCTGCCGATCCCCCAGAGCAGATATCGCGGCGCTTCGCGCGACGATAGCAACGAAGTTCAGCGATCCCAAAGAATAATCTAGTCCAAGCCAACGATGAACCCGATCCACAATTGCTGACAAGGTAAAGAACATGTCCCTCAGCGAGGCGAATAACGCCCATCCATTGGCGGCACGAGACAAGCCGCTGCCTGTCGAGCGTGGTAATCCGGTCGAAGATCCGCGGCTTTTTCGTCGATGTCTTGGTCAATACGCGACCGGCATCGCTATTATCACGACCCAGGTCGATGGACGTCGGGCCGGGGTGACGGTCAATTCTTTTGCATCGGTCTCCCTCGATCCGCCTCTCGTTCTGTGGTCGATAAGTCATAGTTCCCGTAGCTTCCCGACATTCAAACTGAGCGATAGATTCGCTGTGAACGTTCTGTCCTCTCAACAGATCGAGCTTTCACGTCATTTCTCCAGCAATGTCGAGGACAAATTTGCGGACGCCAATTGGTTCGAGGGTAAGTTTGGCCTACCCCTCCTCGAAGGATGTATTGCCCACTACGAGTGCAGACATCACTCCCAATTTGAAGGCGGAGATCATAAAATTCTCGTTGGGTTGGCAGAACACGTAAGTCGATATGAAGGAGAGCCGTTGCTTTTCACGCAAGGCCAGTACAGCATCGCCAGCACACATCCGGAAGTGCCTCCGAACCCGGAAGCTGTTGGTTCACTTGGGGGAGGAGACGTACAGGAAACCCTCATCCCCTTGATTTTCGAAGCGCACAATATTCTTTCGTTAACCTTCGATGAACATCGGCGAGCGGAGGGGGTCAATATTGCTGTCGCGCGTGTGCTAACGAGCGTTTATGACACCCCTGGAATGACGCTAGATATGGTTGCTCGCGAGACTTATCTTGGCCAGCGCGACATCGAAGACGCGATAACCAGCTTAAGAACAAAGTCTCTCCTTACGAGCGGTCCAGCAGGGAAACTTATTTTAACAGACGGAGGCCATCAGCTCAGGGAAGCCATCGGACAGCGGTGGCAGAAATTTCAGATGGACCAGGTCGCGGGGATACAAGAACAGGAGATGCAGATCGCGCTCCGCACTCTGAAGAAGCTGATCTCTCAAAACCGCGTAGACAAATGACGCTTTATTGCACACCCCGTCGGTCGTCAGGGTTTTGGGGACAATCACTACTCTGCTTTAGCAGAGGTCTGGCTATGGGGGCTGTCATTCTGGACAGGCGCCTTTTTGTGCAGCAAGTGGCCGCGGCGTCCATACGGCCTCTTTCTTGTTTTCGGCCAAGAACGGAGATGATTTGGGGTGGCGATATTCATCTCAGTAATCACAACCGCGTGTCGCTGCCGGTTTCAGCCGAAAGCAGAGGCCCGGACACATGAAGCCCGATTTAAGTGAAGCAGCCATTGCATCTATATTGCTGAGGCCCCAAGTCAAGGGTAAGTTTGCCTTGATGCAAAAACTGCGCTTCAGACTTCCCCCGCCGAATCTGCTGATCACGTTCGAAGCTGCAGGACGTCATCTCAGCTTCACAAAGGCGGCCGCCGAACTGAACGTTTCCCGAGTGGCTGTCAGCCAACAAGTTCAGGCGCTGGAACGGTTCTTGGGTATAAAGCTTTTTCAACGTCTTCAACGGTCAGTCTGCCTGACGCAGGTAGGAGAGCGGTATCACCTGGCTATTTCAAGCGCACTGGAAAAAGCCTTGCTAGCTACAACCGAGATTACGGGTGTCGCGAACAAGAACATCGTCAACGTGTGCGCAACGCCGGGGTTCATGACGTATTGGCTCTTGCCGAATATCGGTGAGTTTCGCTCGAAGCACCCAGACGTCGAGTTGCGCTTCATCGTGTCCGATACACATCTTGGGATGAGCGAAAACATCGACATAGCCATCCGTTACGGGACATCTCCGTTTGACGATGCCGATTCAATCGTTCTTGTGCGACAAGTGATAAGCCCCACTTGCGCGGGCAGCTATCTAGCGAATGACGGACAGTCAATAGCGCCTGCTGACCTCTTGAAGCACCCCCTTATTCATCTCGAAGGACCTCATGACAGGCAGACGCGATGGTCTACATGGTTTCAGGCACATGGAATCGATATAGAGAACCCGCGAGCCGGAATCACGGTAAATTCCTATACAAATCTAGTTCAGGCCGCACTTGACGGACAGGGGTTCGCGCTCATCGGACCACCGCTTATTCAGAGCTTTCTGGCCAACAGAACACTCATTCAGCCCGTAGATGTACCTCCCGTTTTGTGCCACGCGTTCAATCTGCTCACGCCTCGACAGACGCCCAAGTCCAACGCGTCAAAGGCCTTTTCCGACTGGATTAGGGGTTCTTTTGCAAGACATGAGACACCTGGAGCACCATTGCATGAAGGGATGTCGCTCCGGGAGTGAAGCTTTTTGGCGGTTTATGCTGCTCAGCCCACCTCGACCAGTGTCGGGGACGAGTGAAGTGTTCCCTTAGCCAGCCTTCAGACTACCTGAAAGCTGTCCGAGCGGCTGTTGCCGGTCTCGAAGGCGGTCGTCGTTCCGTCAAAAGAGAGAGCCTCGATAGGGCCAGGTGCCGGTGTTTTTGTAAAGCTTGGCTTAACGTTCGCGTCAGTATTTCACGGGTTGTGGGTGCGGACGGCATAGGTCTAAGTTAACGAGCGTCCATCTTCTGGCCCTCCGGCAAATGGTCACGCGAACTCTGGATTTTGACATCTGCAGTTTGTCTCTTTGTTCCGGGGGAGAGACCGAGAGTCTGCTCACCGCATTCTTAAGGAGTGGCTATGGAATGGCATGTCGAATGTGAGGGTGTCTGGAAGATATTTGGGCCTGACGAGAAGTTGGCCCTGAAAACGATCCGGGACGAAGCGCTTGACAAGCACGCAACCCGCCACCGGCTCAACCATATCGTCGGGGTTGCCGACGTCTCCCTGCAAATCCGGCGCGGCGAACTCTTTTGCATCATGGGCCTGTCCGGCAGCGGGAAGTCAACGTTGCTGCGGCACATCAACCGATTGATCGAACCGTCCGCGGGCTGCATACGCGTTAATGGTGTTGACACCGCGACAATGGATAAGAAGGCCCTCAGCCAGCTACGTTCGACCAGTATCGGCATGGTATTCCAGCACATGGCGCTCTGGCCGCACCGCACGCTTCTGGACAACGCAGCCTATGGGTTGGAGATCCGGGGCATTGCGAAAGAAAAAAGACGGCATCTCGCGTCCGAGATGTTGTCGATGATGAAGCTCGAAGGCTGGGACAACCGCTATCCGGACGAACTGTCGGGCGGCATGCAGCAGCGGGTAGGCTTGGCGCGCGCGCTCGCATCAAGTCCTGACATCCTTCTCATGGACGAGCCGTTCAGTGCTCTTGATCCGATAATACGTCGGGATCTGCAGACACAATTTCTTGAGCTTTCCAACCGGATGCACAAAACGACATTGTTCGTGACGCACGATCTCGAAGAGGCAATACGTCTCGGCGACCGGGTTGCCATTATGAAGGACGGCGAACTAGTCCAGGTCGGCACTCCCGAAGACATCGTCCTCAACCCTGTCGATGACTATGTCGCCGATTTTGTGCGCCCGATGTCGAAGGCACGCTTCCTGCGGGCAAGCGAGGTGATGGTGCCGCTTGCGGAGGCGACCGCCCAAAAGCGGCCGCAGCATTCGGTCCCCCACGACGCAAATCTGCAGGAGATTCTGGAAAAGATCGCGAAAGTGCGCGAGCCGATCTGTGTTGCCAATGGTGATACTGTAGTTGGCTTAATCGATCCATACACTCTGCTCCGTGCGATGAGCAGAGCCGCTGCCGCAGTCTGACTGCTGGCCAAGAAGCACGAGATTGGAGAATACGATGGGGTTAATCGATCTTTGGGATCCGTTCCAGAACGCGGTGGTGCCGGTCGGCGATTGGGCAGCTATAGCGATCAAGTGGATCGTCGTCAATTATCGCGGCTTCTTCCAGGAGGTCAAACAGCCAATCAACTTAATGCTTTCGTACACAGAGAGCGGACTGCACGCCTCGCCACCGTTGGTTTTCATCGCCGCTCTGTTTCTCCTCACCTGGCAAGTGGCCGAAATACGAACCGCCGTATTCGTTGCCGGTTGCCTTTTTGCTATAGGGCTGATCGGTGCGTGGCCAGGAGCTATGACAACGCTTGCAATCGTACTGACCTCGGTCGTCTTTTGCTGCGCCGCCGGCATTCCTCTCGGCATTCTATCGGCGCAAAACACCACCGTCGAAAAAGTTCTGCGTCCAATCCTCGACTTCATGCAAACGATACCTTCGTTCGTCTATCTCGTTCCGATCGTCATGTTATTCGGAATAGGCAACGTTTCAGGCGTCATCGTCACGATTATCTACGCTTTGGCACCCGTGATAAGGCTGACTAGCCTTGGCATACGGCAGGTTCGCGCGGATCTCGTGGAGGCATCGACGGCTTTTGGTGGCAGTGCATTGCAAACGCTCCTCAAGGTGCAGCTCCCGCTTGCTCGGCCTACGATTATGACTGGGGTCAATCAAACGGTTATGCTGTCGTTGTCGATGAGCGTCATCGCCTCGATGATATCCGTTACCGGTCTAGGCCAAATGGTTCTGCGTGGAATCGGCCGATTGGACATGGCGCTCGCCACCACTGGTGGTCTCGGCATTGTGCTCACGGCAATGGTCGTCGACCGGATATCGCAAGGCTTGGGAGCCTCGCACAGGGACAGGGCGCAAGGCCACTGGGCGGAGGTTGGACCGGTTGGTCTTGTCAGGCGAGGGTTCCGGGCACTCCTTGGCGCAAAACCGCTCGGAATGACTGTTAGTATTCCCCATGAGTAATCTCAGCTTAACATGACGGACAGTTTTCTCTGCGTTTGCGCGCAAATGCGCAGACCCCATGATCGTCTACGACACATAAAAACTTAACAAAAAGGGGACCAGCATGAGCCATATGAATAGCGCGGCGCGTATCCTAACGATCGCGGTCGTCCTAGCAGCAAGTGCGGCGCGGTCGCAAATGCCTGGTGAGGGCAAGTCTGTCCAGCCGATTGTACCCGCTGGTATAAGCGGTGTCGCTTTCCAGCATGACGTGGTCCAACTTGCTTTGGAGCAGCTTGGGTACAAGGTGAAGCCTGTCCTTGAAGCTGACTATCCGGCGCTGCATCTGGCAATCGCGCAAGGCCAAGCGGATTATACTGCAAATCACTGGGTTCCCGTTCATAACAGTTTTTATGATCAGGCCGGCGGCGATGCCGTTATGGAACGGGTCGGCAAAATAGTCGAAGGAGCCGGCCAAGGTTATTTCATCGACAAGATTACCGCCGAAAAATACAAGATCAACAATCTCAAGCAATTCCAGTCGCCCGAGATTGCCAAGCTCTTCGACAGCGACGGTGATGGAAAGGCTGACCTCACTGGCTGCAATCCGGGTTGGGGCTGCGAACGGGAGATCGAGCATCAACTCGACGCCTATAAACTTCGTGACACTGTCAACCATGAACAAGGCAGCTATTTTGCTCTGGTCGCAGATATGATTACCCGTCACGAGGCCGGCCAGCCAATCTTCTTCTACACGTGGTCGCCGCAGTGGGTGGGTGCAGTACTTAGGCCTGGCAGGGACGTAGTTCAGTTGAACGTTCCGTTCTCAGCTTCCACTGACGGCGGCGATACCGCCCTCCCTGATGGTTTAAATCCCGGCTTCAAGGCCAACGACATCGTCTTCCTTGCAAATAAGAAGTTTCTCGCATCCAATCCTGCGGTAAAGCGTCTTTTCAAATCGATCAGGATTCCCCTTGACGATATCAACTCAATGATCCTGCGCCAACATGAAGGAGAGGATCAGCCCGACCAGATCGTGAGCCAGGCACGGGAATGGGTTTCGAAAAATCAGGCCCAATTTGACGGATGGGTGAAGGATGCAGCCGCGGCCAAATGATCCGGCGTGGTTTCCGATTTTCGGGTACACCTCTTATGTTTTTGCTTGAGCGAGGACCCGAACAACGTCTGATTGATCCCCAAGCCCGGCAACCGACAGGTGGACCCGTAGTCGTTTGGCGCAAGGAACTTCGGAATGGTTCTGGCGGCGTTGGCCGCCAGCGACGCGGTCGGGCCGGCCATGACGTGCCAGCGCATTTCTGAAGAACCGTTGTTCAGCAGGCAATCCGTCGCATAACATTTAGTCGTGCGCCACATAACTTTTTGTCCGGTTGTTTTGCCATCCCCCGCTCGCTAGCGTCCCCCTTCCTGCCAACAGCAAAGTGGGCGTAATGGCAGCTTCCCTGAGATTTCTCTCCCCGATAGCCTTGCGCAACAGGTCCCTGCGTAATCGCGTCGTCTTCGGCGCCCACACAGCCAATATGGCCGAGGTCGGTCTGCCCGGCGTGCGCCATATAGGCTATTATGAGGAGCGGGCGCGGGGCGGCGCAGCAATGATTGTTGTCGAACCAATGCCCGTACATGCGGCAACGGTGCTGACCAGAGGCAATTTCCGGCCGAACGACGATTCTGTAATTCCGGCGTTTGCACGCGTGACCGAGGCGATCAAGCGTCATGGGGCGCTGGCGATCCAGCAAATCTATCACGTGGGAAGCCACGGCGACTCCGATCTTTCGTATCACCCACATTGGTCACCGTCCGGATTTCCGAGCTATCACGACAGCGACGGTTCGCATGCCATGTCGGATGCGGAGATCGAGGAGACCATTAACGGCTTCACGAACGCCGCACGTCGGTGCCACGAAGCCGGCTTTGACGGGGTAGAAGTCTGGGCTGCCTATCACAGCCTGCTCGATCAGTTCTGGACACCATGGTCAAATCGTCGCGAAGACCACTGGGGTGGTTCCCTCGAAAATAGAACGCGACTGTCACGAACGATCCTTCGACGCATCCGGGATGTTTGTGGGCCGGATTTCATAGTCGGACTCTCGATTTCTGACGAGCAGGATTCCAGCGTCGTTTTGGCTCGGCAGGATATGGTCGACATCATCGCTCTGCATGATGAGGCCGGGCTGGTCGACTACGTGACCTGCGGCACCGGTAGCTATTTCGACTTCTACAAGGTCATGCCAACCTTTCTGTACCCAGAGAAGCTTGGCATCGATCTCGCGGGAAGCATCAAGGAGCGGGTAAAGCACGCGCTGGTTATCGCGGAAAGTCATATCCGCACGCCAGAAAATGCTGAGTCGGTGATCACGTCAGGGGCCGCAGATCTCGTGTCCATCGTGCGGGGCCAGATAGCTGACCCTCACCTCGTGAACAAAACTGCGGAAGGCAGGCCCGAAGATGTGCGGGGGTGCCTTTCCTGCAATCAAATGTGCTGGGGTCGGCGCTCGCGAGACTACTGGATCAGCTGCCTTGTTAACCCCTCCGCTGGGCGAGAATTTGAATGGGGTGGTGATCGGTTCGACAAAGCCACTGCGCCCGGGCGTGTCCTTGTGGTGGGCGGCGGCCCCGCCGGCCTAGAGGCCGCGCGGGTGGCGGCGGAACGCGGGCACGCTGTTACACTCGCCGAGGCTTCAAATGTCCTTGGGGGTCATTTCCGCCTCGCTGGACTGCAACCGCGAAGAGCACAGATCATCGACCTCATCGATTGGTACGACCGCCAGCTGACGAAGCTGAGTGTCGATGTCCGCCTAAACACCTATGTGGAGGCCGAAGACGTGGTCGCAGAGGCTGCCGACCATGTGATTATCGCCACGGGTTCGCTCCCACCAGAGACGGGCTTTCAAAAGGCCCTACCACAGTGGAACATCATGCCTGGCTGGGAGCGAGGCAACACGTCGTCTGTTGAAGCGGTCATGGCCCGGCAAATGCGGTCGGGTAAGCGGGTTCTGTTGCTCGACGAAAGCGGCGGCTGGCGAGGTTGCGGTACGGCCTGGAAGCTGGCTGAAGACGGCCATGACGTTACGCTCATAACTCCCGATCCAATGGTTGGCCGCGAATTGCAGCGTATGGCTGCGGATGCGCCTTTACGTAAGGTCTTGGCCGGACTTGGCGTCCGCTTTGTCCTGGAGAGTAGCATTGTCGAATGGCACGGTGACGGCGCAACTGTGATGTCTCACCTGGATAGCAGCCGCATCCGGATTGGTGCCGACACGCTCGTAACGGCTACGACCAACGTCGCTGCCGACGCATTGGCGCAAGCGCTACTAGCAATTGAGATACCCTTCCATGGAATCGGCGACGGCGTGGCGCCACGGCAAGCGCCATACGCAATATTTGAGGGCCGTAGGGTCGGACTCGCACTCTAAATGGGTCGTGTGAATAGATGCCGAAATCTTATGGACCAATTTGTAGAATTATGAGACGTCAGATGAGACGGCTGTGCCCGGTGTACGATTTCTTGTACTTGATGCTTTTCGCCAAGATCGATTGTCCTGCGTCGGAATCTATACACGTTCAGATCGGAGGCGGGGTTATATGGTTCGATGACTGGTCACCGTCGGGTGCACCGCACCTCGAAACCACGCAGATGGACCGACCTGAAGGGTAGTGGCGGTCTTGAACTCCGTGCCGTGGTCGACGGTCCTTGATCCACCGGCGGAATACGGAGGGACCAAGCACGTCAATGAGGCCGTCCATAACCGCACAAGCCCGCCCCTCGTTCACATTTCGCCTGACATTGAGGACTTGACCGCCCTCGACCAAACCCATGGAAAGTCATGCGGCAGATCACTTTTTTGCATGACTGCCATCGCTATACGCTGGGCTATCTACAGTAATTAGGCGGCCAGCAAAGGCTGTTTCAGTTGTGTGCGTCAAGTTCTGCAAAAATGGCGTGGCAGTAGCTGTGACGTCGGCGTGTCCGCCGCGCAGCCCCCGTGTTTAGCGGAGCGGCGGACACACGGCGGTGCTCAGGCGGCCAATGCTCTCAGGCTCTCCTTCTTGTGCTCGCGCAGATGATCCATGTTGAGATAGCGGGTCGCCTCGAGCCAGTTCTCGTGGATCTCGACCGCCAATGCCCGAACCAGCCGCAGGCAGCTCCGCGGGTTGGGGAAGATGCGAACGACCAGGGTGCGCCGCTTGATCTCCTGGTTCAGCCGCTCCAGCATGTTCGTCGACTTCATGTGCTTGTGGTGGGCAAGCGGCAGCCGATAGAAGCTCAGCGTCTCCTCGATGTTGTCTTCCACCCAGTTGACCAGCTTCGGGTATTTGGCCTGCCATTTGGCGATCCACTGCGCCAGGTCGCGTTTGACCTCGGCAAGGTCGCGCCGGTCGTAGAACCATCTGAGCTCCATCAGGCAATCGTCGTCGACCTTGCGCGGCACGTAGTCGAGCGCGTTTCTGAGGAAGTGCACGTAGCAGCGCTGCCAGACCGCTTCGGGCAGCACTTCGCGGATTGCCGCCCTGAGCCCCGGATGGTCGTCGGAGACGACGAACTCGACGCCGGCGAGCCCGCGATTCTTGAGCCCCGTCACGAACTCGCGCCAGCTCGAATGGCTCTCCCGGTTGGCCAGCTCCACGCCCAGGACCTGGCGCCGGCCCTCCCAATCCACGCCGATCGCCACCAGCACCGCCTGGCTGGCGATCACGCCCGCCTCGCGAGCCCGTTCATAGCGCGCGTCCAAGATGAGATACGGATAGCTTTCCTCGAGCCGCTGCGTGAAGAACGCCTTGAGCGCCTCATCCAGCCGCATCGTCGCCTCGCTCACCGTCGAGGCCGAGAAAGAGTGGCCGCACAATTCCTCCGTCACCGCCTTCACCTTGCGGGTCGAAACGCCTTGTACGTACATCTCGACCAGCGCCGACACCAAGGCCTTCTCCGAACGCTGATAGCGCTCAAACAACTCCGTTGAGAACCGGCCCGTCCGATCCTGCGGAACGCGAAGTTCCAGCACCCCAACCCGCGTCACCAGCTTGCGCTCGTAATACCCGGACCGGTAACTCACCCGCTCCGCCGTCCGCTCGCCTTTCTCGGCCCCGATCGCCTCCGTCATCTCGGCTTCCAGAGCCTCCTGCACGACAGTCTGCAATACCTGGCGAAAGCCGTCCTCATCCGACAGCAGCAACGCTTTCAACTCGCCCCTGCTCAGTTTAACTTCTCGATTGGTCATGGCACTTCCCCTTCCACGGGAATCGGTGATTGCAACGTCACCACCGTGCCATGGCCGCTCGCCCTTCAGAGCAAGCGCCGTTCTCTCTCCAAAACTTTTTGCAGAACCTTCAGGACGCTATCGCTGTTTCGTCGCTATCTGCGTTCCCATGAGAAAGATACCATGTCTCTCACTCAGCTGTCCGAATACCTTTGGGTATTTCGAGCAAAAGGTGATTCAGGTGGTCGAACATCATAAATCCTTTGCTGGTCTGATCACGTTATCGGCGATGATAGGTGCTGCAAGAGGCTGGCTCAATGAAATAGCCGCACCTGTGAGACAGATCGCCAAACCAGTAAGCTTAGACGCGGTAATCGGTTCGCCGAAGAAGGCCCAGGCTGCCGCTAGAGCGACCACCGGGGTGAGATAAAGCACCGTGCCGACGTGGACAGCAGATGATCGCCGAAGGCACAACCAATAGAAACCGTACGCGCCGAACGTCGAGAACATGATGAACCAAGCGACTGTCAACCAGAATGTCGGGGTGGGCGTAGGCCGACGTCGGCGAGAGCAAAAGGCAGGAACAAGGCCGCGCTAAAACTGCTTTGAATGCCTATTGCGGGAAGGATTGGAGTTTCATCCATCGAGGCCTTTCCGATCACTGTCGCGGCCACCATCCCAACAGTGCCCAACATGGTCAATAAGTAAGCAATCCCGGGTGCGGAAAGCCCGCCATAGCCGCCGGCGATCGCCACACCGACGAATGCGACAGCAAGGCCGGTCCATTCACGGGTGGTGACACGTTCCCCGAGAAAAGGACCTGCTACCACAGCAGTCAGGAGCGGTTGGAGGGCGTAGATGATCGACACAGTACCTGCAGCCATACCCATATCGACTGCGACAATTGCACAGCCGATTGGCAGAAACATGCCGCAAAAACCCAGCAGCCCGTTGACCCAAAGGGAGCGCGCCCCTCCCGCGCGGATGTGGCGGATGGATGCCGCCATCAGCAGCAGCGAAACCAACAGAAAGCGCCAGAAGAGGACCAGATAGACCGACTCGGTCTCCGCAGCCAGCTTTGCTCCGATGTAGCCGGAACTCCACATCACTACGAGTCCGAGGTCTAACAGTACAAAGCGATGCCGGGGTTTCATCATGACCCAGTTATGTTTGGATGGAGGAGAAACGAGAGCGTTGGAAAGCGCTGTTTGCGGCCCTGACCTCTGAATACGACTGCAGAACCAATCGCACCTGACCCGCGCAACATGCTGCGGTCCTCCTCCCCTGCCCGGTCGCCCGTGATTACCGGATGCTGGAGTGCAAGTTGATCAACCACAATACCCCTAATAGACGGCTTTCGCGCCAGCGACTTCGAGTGTGGTCCCTGCGATAAAGTGGGCTGCGTCCGAGCTCAAAAAATATACCGCATCGGCAATATCCTCCGGTGCGCCAAGTCGGCCGAGAGGATTTGACTTGCTTAGCTCGGCTACTGCCGTGTCAGGGTCGAACCCGCGATGGATAAACCCCAAGCGAAGCATAGGTGTATCGATCTCTCCGGGGCACACGGCGTTGACCCTTATTCCCGTCGCGGCATGGTCGCGACCGAGGCACTTTGAAAATGTGGCTACGGCGGCTTTACTCGCGCAGTAAGCTGCGTGGCTAGGCCCTGGATTGATGCCCCAGGTCGAGGAGATGTTCACGATCGACCCACCACCATTCTCCTTGATGAAGGCTATCGCTCGTCGGCAAGTGTAGAAAACTGCCTTCAAATTGATATCAAACGTTCTTTCCCAATCCTCATCACTGGATTCGAGGACTGTACCCCTTGTGATTATCCCGGCGTTGTTGACTAGGGTGTCCAGCCGGCGGGTGAGGCTGACAGCGGTATCAATCAGATCCTCGCAATATGCCTTGCTTCTGAGGTCTCCTGCTTTGGCCAACGCATTTCGCCCGGTCCGGTTGAGTTCATCGGTTGTCTCCATCAATCGGTCCGCGTTGGCGTCACCGGCGATCACAAAATATCCGTTGGCCACGAAGCGCCTGCAGATGGCTTGGCCCATTCCGCCGGCAGCACCAGTCACAACGACGGTTTTCGTCTCAGGGGTCATTTCCAAGCACCAATTTTTGTCACTGCAGGTTACAATTCTCTCAATCGTAGACAACAAGTCGGTGGCGTCGCGCCTGGAAGCGACGACGATTCGGTGAACCTGTCGTTCTTGTGCGGTCTGGCAGCCCGGCGTTCCTCTATCTTAGGCGATTGTGGTTCGGTCAAGGACCGGGGTAGCGGTCAGAGGTCGTTGGCTATCCAAATGGCCTAAGCAGGCCATTTCATGGGCGGAGCTAATTTGATGGCGAGCTGACCGGTAAAGCCACAGAAGAATGGTCCAGATGCCGCCCTGGAAGGCTTGAAGTGCCACATCGAACACCAACCTTATGGAATGCCGACGGTTCTCTCAGGTGGCAGTCGCAACGAGCTTCTAGATTTGGAGAGCGATGATGGGAGCTGAACCACGCAAGGTGCCCAGGGTTAAGCTATCGGTCGGCATCATTGTCACGTCCCATTTCACACTTAGTGCCCTGGCAAATTTCGTCGATGTGCTAAGGCTTTCGAGTGACGAAGGCGACCGCAGCGAACGGAAAAACTGTGATTGGAGAATACTGTCCGACACGATGAACCCGGTTCGCTCGAGCTGCGGCCTCAACATCCAGCCGGACCAACGACTGGGTGATCCAAGCCGGTTCGATTACATCGCGGTAGTCGGAGGACTCATCGACCATTCTTCGGACGTAAGTCCCGTCTACCGGAAGTTTCTGCGTGAAGCAGCCCAGCTTGGGGTACCAATGATTGGCATTTGTACGGGGTCTTTCCTACTTTATAAGCTCAACCTGCTGGACGGATACAAGTGTTGCGTCAGCTGGTTCCATCATCATCATTTTATTGAATATTGCGGAGGCCCGGCACCCGTCTCCGACCAGATGTTCGTGGTGGATCGCGATCGCCTGACATGTCCTGGGGGCAACAGCTCAGCGTATCTTGCCGCTTGGATCGTACAGCGCCATGTCGGCGAAACATCAGCGCGAAAAAGCTTACGCATGCTGAACATAGCAGACCTGGCGGGGCCAGAGGAGGCGCAGCCGGGCTTTCCGCTGAAAATTGAGACAAAAGTTCCAACTCTTCGCAAGGCGATGTTGTTCATGCACCAGAATATCGATGCGGCGCTCACGGTCGACCTTGTATCCAAATATGTAGGTCTCAGCCGCCGGCAGCTGGAACGCAAATTTACTGACGATCTGGGGATCACACCGAGTCAAGCGCTTCGCCAAATACGACTAGATCACGCTGAACTCCTTCTTCTTACGACCCACAAAAGCCTGGCCGATATCGCACTGGAAACGGGGTTCTCAGATGACTCTCACCTCGTCCGCCTGTTCAGGCATCACCGAGGAGTGACGCCGAACGCCTTCCGAAGTACCGGGTCTCTAGTGTCTCAATAGTGCCGCGTGTATGACGAACTCTTACGACCTAAGTGCGACAGAAACGGACACTTAAGATAGTATCAGCGACTCCATCATATTGCTCAGGTCGGCCGGCACAATCGGCTCTTCACATCGATTAATATGTCCGAAATGGTCGGGTAAATCCGAAGTATTGCGGCCAACCAGAAATACGAATGGTATCTGGCGTCGCACCAGATGTTCGGCCGCGGCAAAGGTTGCCTCGCCTTGTAAGTTCACGCCAAGGACAGCGCCATCAATCGATACGGAGGACATGATCATGTCGAGCGTATCTTCGATCGTGTCGACCGGGTAAATGACGTTTGCGCCTGCTTCGACAAAAGCGTCCTGTAGGTCGAAAGCAAGCGCAAAGTCATCCGTTGCAATTAATATACTGCAGTTTTTGAGCTTGTGACTTCCCATTCGAGTTCCTCCAACATGCCGCAGGCGGTCTCGAAGGCGAAACTAGCCTGTCGTAGGCCACCAGCTACAACCGGTAACAAGGCCCGGGTCCCGAAGGGTCTGGAGGTGCCGGAAGAAGGCCTGCTATTATCAGCCTTCTATCAGTTGGATCGCGTCAGCCACTCAGACTTGACGAAATCTGGCCGCTTCAACACAATCCCGTGGCTTGTTGAGAGCGGACCGTCTTGCTCCGTGCGGGCCGCGATCTCTTTCCATTCCGGAGTTGCACAAACTCTTGCCAGCCAACACTGGCCGCTTTCTCGTCAGGCCACTCAACGACGTACCAGATCTCGCCACTCTCCGGAGTTTCCCAGAAGTTGATGAGTTTAATCCCTGTTTTGTTGAAAAGGGGCAAGCTATCGCGAGCAAACCGTTCTCGCATCCTGTCCTTCATGCCCTCAGTCGGTATGTAATGCCTCAGCTCGTAGATCATAGGAAAGCCTTGCCTAGCCTTGTTAATTCATGTCTCTTGGTTCCAGGGCAGCGTAAGTGTGTGCTAACCCAACAAGCGCTCTTCAAACGGGTAGTTTGAAAGCAACTCATAGCCGTCGGAGGTTACAAGCAGCTGTTCCTCCAACTTTACCCCATCTCTTTCGCCGACTGCGCCAATGTAGCTCTCGACACATATGACCATTCCTGCTTCAAGGATCGCGTCATAGGCCACGCGACCACGGAACCATGGCTTTACCTGTGGATATTCATCGCACATGCCAACTCCATGAATCACGGCGGGGTAAGCTTGCTCCCGGAATTCTTCGGGGACTGGCCAAGCTGACGCCTGCAAATCCTTCATACTAAGGCCTGGACGTATAAGTTTCATGTTTGTTTGCAATTCGTCATACGCCAGTTGGTACAGCTGTCGCTGACGCGCGCTGGGCGGCTCCTTCCCGTAGTAGAATGTTCTTGAAACATCGCAGAAATAGCCAAATGGCCCCACCATATCAGTATCGAACCCAACCAGGTCCCCCGGTTCGATAACGCGTTGCGTGGCCTCCTGCAGCCAAGGATTGATGCGCGGACCCGAAGCGAGCATCCGCCCCTCATGCCAACCGCCCTGGTTGGCGAGGTTGGTATAGTTGAGCAGCCCCCAAAGCTGCAATTCAGTCACACCTGGGCCCATACTCGCCTGCATGTGGGCGATGCCGTGCTCGGCTACGGCGCATGCCCAGCGAATGCAAGCGATCTCGTCCTCCGATTTGATAACCCGCGCCCCTTCCACGATGTTGACGGCGTCAACAACCTCTAATCCGCGCTCCATCAGCGCCTGGGTAATGCTGGGGTTGACATATTCCACCGCCACTTTGCGATTGGTGGTGCCAATCTCGCTGAGGAACTCGACAATGTCGTCGGCAAAAAGTTTCGCGGCCTCCGGCAGCTCATTGCCGCCCTCAAAAAACGAAATCGGCCTTCCCGCTCTCACGCTGTCTGCGGAGGACCCGAAGGTAAATGCCTGATGAAGGGTGATCGGTCCATCGAGGGGCAAAAACAGATATGTGACGGGAATATGAGACTGAAACAGCGGAAAGGTATTGTAGTCAACGGCATACCGAATGGTGATCGGGCTCACGAGAACACACAGAGCGACGCCGGCTTCACGCATCGCCGACCTGAGACGCCCCTTCCGGTATCCATCGAGTCTTTTGAAGTCGATATCCGGCATCGGCCGAAACTTGCGCAGGTCGCTCCAGTCGTCACGTAGTATGAGGCCATCAGGACTTGGCGTAATCAACTTAGAATCCATCTTGGCCCCCCTTTGCGCGTGCCAGCGATGCTGCTGACCGGCCACGCTGAAATCTATGACAATGACCTATAGGAGCCGGCTGAACCCACTTCAAATGAGTATTAATGGGGGCACGGATAACCAGGAGTCATGGGCATTCCGAGATCGGTCTCCAATTATTGGAGTCTGCGTGGCAATAGAAGGAATTGACTGGATCCGGCCTGCACCATGACTTCAGATTGTCCGCCACATGACTTTTTGATCGCTTGCGGGAGGGTAGGAACTGGCAGTAAGCGAAGACAGTGCTTTAGGCAGGCCCTCGAAGTCACTCGTTAGGCCTCTCACCACACTGGACATCACTCCTATGACGGACACCAAAAAGGTCGTTATCGTTACCGGCGCAACGTCCGGAATAGGGGGCGCTGTGGCACGGGCATTCGCCGCGGCAGGGGCAACACTCGTGTTAGTCGGCCGCGACCAAGAGCGTGGCCAAAGAGCTTTGGAATCTGTGCAGAAACTGGGTTGCTCGGCCCAGTTGGTGCTCGGTGATGTGGCTGTGTCCGGCTTCGCCGACCAGGTAATCGCTTACACCTTGGAGCGCTTCGGAAGGCTGGACGTCTTGGTCAACAGCGCCGGAATCATCCGACGTGGAACCGCGGTTGAAACCTCGGATGAAGATTGGCGCCAGACGTTCGACGCAAATGTCAGCGGCGTGTTTTACTTTAGCCGCGCCGCAGTGAAGGCCATGAGGCAAACCGGCGGCGGAAGCATCGTTAACATAGCCTCCAACGTCGGTTTGGTCGGCTGTTCCAATCTAGCTGCCTATTGCGCGTCGAAGGGAGCGGTTGTTCTGCTGACTCGAGCGATGGCCCTGGACCACGCTAGAGAGCAAATCAGCATCAATGCCGTCTGCCCTGGCGCCGTCGATACCCCCATGCTCGTTTCGGCCCACAACGAGCCGGTTACGGCGGATGAGATCCTGCAGCGGAATATTGATTCGATTCCCCAGGGTCGTGTGGCCACTCCGGAGGAAATAGCGAGCCTGACAGTGTTCCTTGCTAGCAAGGAAGCGAGGCACATAACCGGCGTTGCGGTGCCGATAGATGGTGGCTTCACGGCAGGATAGGGGGATCCATGGGTGACCGGTTGTCAGGTAAGGTTGCCGTCGTTTCGGGCGGCAACCGAGGAATAGGAAGGGCGATTGCCGAAAGGCTAGCTGAGGAAAAGGCGACGGTTGTCGTCGGCGACCTGGTTGGCGAGCCTGGCATCGCTGGCGGCAGTATTGAGGGTCTGGTGTTTCTGCCGCTTGACGTCACCAAGGAAGTTTCGGTTAGAGCATTCGTCGACGAGGTCCTGCAGAGGTTCGGCAGGATCGATATCCTGGTCAACAATGCTGGCATCGTGATTCATAAATCGATCGATGAGCAGACAATCGATGATTGGGACCGACTCATGGCGGTCAACCTTCGGGGTCCGTTTCTTATGACCAAGTATGTCGCCCCGGAAATGAGACGAACAGGTGCGGGGGCAATCGTCAACATTGGCTCGGTCGAGGGCTTTATGGTCAATCCCTGGCACACGGCGTATGCCGCTGCCAAGGCGGGCGTACACGGCCTCACGCTAGGGCTGGCAGTCGACTTAGGACCAGATGGGATACGTTGCAATACCGTGTGCCCTGGCTGGATCGATACGGATCTGAATCGGTCGTACGTCGAAATGCACCCGGATCGAGGCTTGATCGAGCGGGAGCTGGGACAACTTCATCCGGTAGGTAGGATAGGCTCTCCGAAGGATATAGCGAACGCGGTCCTTTGGCTGGCGAGCGACGAATCCAGTTTCGTTAGTGGCGAAATGATCGCCGTGGACGGTGCCCGGACCAAGAAGATTTCCCTGCCGGCCATCTTGGACGAGGAATATCGTGCCAAGCTGTCAAAGCTGACGCAGTAGCGATGAATCGCCGAGTTGGAACGGGGTGCGGCAGCTTCTGTCGCTCGGCGGGGGAAGGATCAAGGCCCTCCTCCAAACCGCATTATCGCCTGGATCCTGGCGCTGCGCCTAGTCGTTGGAAATGAGAGCCAAACCCAAGAAAAGGCCACTGTTCCTCGGGATCGATACCGGCGGCACCTACACCGATGCTGTGCTGTGGTCCGAGACTGAAGGTCCACAGCATGGGCCCAACGAGGGCAAGGTGGTGGCCAAGGCCAAGGCGCTGACCACGAGGCATGATCTAGCCGTCGGCATTTCAGGCGCGGTCGACGCGGTATTGCGGAAGGGGGACGCCGACACTGCAGCGATCAAGCTGGTCTCGATGTCGACCACGCTCGCCACCAACGCGCTGGTCGAAGGCCAGGGCGGCCGCGTCGCGCTGGTCATGATCGGTTTCTCCGAGGCCGACCTCGCCCGTGATGGGCTGAAGGCAGCTCTTGGCACCGACCCGGTAGTGTTCTGTCGCGGCGGTCACGATGTCCACGGCAATACCGTTGGCCTGGACCTATCCCCTCTCGAGGCGATGTTGCCGGAACTCGGCGCCTCCGTGTCCGGCTTTGCCGTCTGCGCCTATTTCGCCACCCGCAATCCCGCACATGAGGTCGCCGCCCTCAAATTGATCCGCGACCGTAGCGGTCTGCCGGTCACTGCCAGCCACGAGTTGTCGACCAAGCTAGGCGGCCCACGGCGGGCGCTGACGACGCTGCTCAACGCCAGGCTGATCTCGATGATCGACCGGCTGTTGGCAGCGACCGAAGGCTTTCTGAACCGGCGCCACATTACAGCCCCTTTGATGGTGGTGCGTGGCGACGGCGCGCTGGTCTCGGCCGCGTTCGCCCGCCAGCGGCCGATCGAGACTATCCTCTCCGGTCCCGCCGCCAGCCTGGTCGGCGCCCGCCACATGACCGGGCTCGATGACGCCGTGGTCTCCGACATCGGCGGCACCACCACCGATGTCGCCGTACTCGACAATGGCCGGCCTCGTCTCGACCTGGAAGGCGCCACCGTGGGCGGCTTCCGCACCATGGTCGAGGCCGTCGCCATGCACACCTACGGCCTTGGCGGCGATTCCGAAGTCGCGCTGGAGGATGGCGCACTGAACCCGAAAATCCTGCTCGGGCCGCGCCGTCTGGTTCCGCTGGCGCTGGCCGGCATGGCCCATGGTGAAGCCGTCACAGCAGAGCTCGAGCGCCAGCTGCGCGCGCCCAATCCCGGCCGGATGGATGGCCGTTTCGCGGTGCGCACCGGCATTCCTGACCGGCTCGCCGCCGGCCTTACCACCCCCGAAGCACGACTCTACGAGTCAATCAGCGCCGTCGCCGTTGCTCTCGACAAACTGCTCACCTCGAACGCCCAGAGCGCGACGCTCGACCGGCTGGTGTCGCGCGGGCTGGTGCATGTCGCCGGCTTTACCCCATCAGACGCCGCCCATGTGCTGGGCAAGCAGGCGAACTGGGATCGAAATGCTGCCAGGCTTGGCGCCGAGCTGTTCGCCCGCAAGCGTGACGGCCGTGGCCAGCCCATAGCCCCTTCGCCGGAAGCGATCTCCGAGCGTGTTCTGCTGACGCTGACGCGCTGGTCCGCCGAATATATCCTCGGAACCGCCTTTGCTGAGGACGGGCTCGACGGCGCGGCGACGGTGGCGCATGCGCTGGTTCAGCGCGCCGTCGATGCCCATCCCGGCATCGCACGCTTGAGCGTGGCGCTCGACCGTCCGGTCATCGGCCTCGGCGCCTCCGCGCCGCTGCACTATGCCGGCCTGCCGCTCCTGATCGGCAACAGCTGTGTCGTGCCGGAGGATACCGATGTCGCCAACGCCCTCCGCGCCGTCGTCGGCCAGGTCCGGGTGTCGGCCGAAGGACAGGTCAGCCAACCCAAGGAAGGGCTGTTCCGGCTTGCCTCTGGCGGGAAGGTCCGCGATTTCCTCGATGAGGCGACCGCGATCGCGGCCGCCGACGCCGAAGTCCGTGCCACCGTCGCCCAGATGGCGAGGGAGGCTGGCACCGACAACGCCGAGATCGAGGTCTCGACCGTATTTCGTGTGTCAACGGTCGAAGGCCAGCGCATGTTCATCGAGGCGCATATGGTTGCAGTGGCCTCGGGAAGCCCGAGGATTGCGGCTTAGACTAGGGTCAGGACCCATTAATTTGTTGAGTTGATGTCTGTTGAGTGATTCAAGGTGGCAGGAGGTGCCGCCTTGAGTGATTTGCTGATGTTGACGCTGGAGCAGATGCGCCGGATCGAGCCTTATTTTCCTTTGTCGCATGGTATTCCGCGTGTAGATGACCGCCGGGTGCTGAGCGGTATCCTATTCGTGATCCGCAATGGCCTTCGCTGGCGCGATGTCCCATCCGACTACGGTCCGCACAAGACCATCTATCACCGCTTCATCCGCTGGAGTCGGCTGGGTGTGTTCAACCGCATTCGGGACTGTCGGGAATTCTGTGCGCGAGGCCATGATGATGGAAAGGAGAGAATCATCGCATGGCTATTGAGAAGGAACTTCTGGAC
>NZ_JAMYKY010000031.1:0-63479 GCF_040317695.1 Mesorhizobium sp. M1403
GTGATTGAGGAGAAGTCCAAGTTTTTCGTCTTAGGGATTGGCGAGAGCCGAGGCGACATCCGATCTCCCCCCTTGTGGGGGAGATGTCCGGCAGGACAGAGGGGGGCGCCACCGAGCGTCATCCTACGTGGACGCCGAGTAACGCCAACTCGATGCTAGGATGGGCCAAGCGGATTGGAGGTTGCCAGATTTGCAAATTACGAGAGCCGCGGGACAGCGCCCCCCTCTGGCCTGCCGGCCATCTCCCCCACACGGGGGGAGATCGGCACTTGGCCCGGCTATTGCGTAAGCACGGTCTCCGAAGGCCGCTTGTTGAAGGCGCATTTGCCGGTCACAAAATAGGAAAAATCGGCGTCACCTACGGTGTTGTTGGTAAGTGATCCGCCATCTTCCCACGCTTGGCTGCCGGTGATGCCGCACGGCACGGCCGTAAAGATGTCCACGATCGTATTGGCTGGCGTCTTGATCTTGTCGATGAACAGCCGGTCGGACGTGGCCTTGTCGTCTGATCGCAGGGTTTCTTTCGTGCCTGATTGCAGATAGCCGCCGCCAAGACCAGGACCAAATCTGAAATCAAGACCAGGATTGGGATTCGGTATCTTCATCTCCAGATAGAGGTTATCCATGTCAGTCACATTGACCACCGCGCCGGCGCCGGTATTGACGCAGGTGGTCGCGTATTTCCGGCCGTTGGAGTCGGTCTGGACGATCGTGGTGGTGGGCAGGCCGTAGAAGCTGTTCACCGTGATGGTCGTGCATACTTGTTTTTGGACCAGCGTCTCCGTCGTTCCGTTGATCGTGTATGCAGAGGTTGTTCCGTAGCCCTTCGGATCGCCAAACTTGTTATGCACGTAGACGATCTTCATCAGCTTATTGGCGTTCGTCTCACCGAATTTGGTGCCGTAGAGCGTCATCGTCTTGTCCCACCAGCCCGAGACCTTGTCGATCTTGAACGTCGCCTCGATCAGTGCCGGCCGCTTTGTCACCGCCGACGCGACGCCGACCTGCACCGTGTTGATCTTGACGATCTGCATGAAACTCGTCGGCATGGCGAAGCCAGCCGAAGCCTTGATGCTGGCAGCGCCGTCGGTGGCGACGACGAAGCTGTCGAGCTTGGCCGTGCCTTGCCCGCCATTGGCCAGGTATGCCTCCTGCAGCTTCACCTGGCGGTCCGCCAACGTCGTGGTCGTCTCCAGCGTCGTGATCGACAGCGATGCTGCATCGAGCGCATTCTGCATCGAGGCCCTGGTTGAAACCGCCGAGGTATAGTCGATGGAAAAACCCAATGCGGCAACCATCGGCATAAGCAAGATGGCGAGCATTGGCGCGAACGAGCCGCTCACCGATTTGAGAAATTTGCGTGCTGACAGCGGCATTCCGACCCCCCAAACGGCGATAGGCCAGTGGGGCTATCACGCCGGGCGCAAACTATGCTCTAATCTCATGGATCAAAGTTTAACGACTTTGCCGCCCCGCCGCCCCGCCGCCCCGTCCGCGCCCCGCCGCTTGCCGATGTACCGTGCCCCTGCTAAAGCGCGCCGCATGACCACGCCGATCAAGAACATCCGCAACTTCTCCATCGTTGCCCATATCGACCATGGCAAATCCACGCTTGCCGACCGGCTGATCCAGTCGACCGGCGGGCTGGAGCTGCGCGACATGAAGGAGCAGGTGCTGGACTCGATGGACATCGAGCGCGAGCGCGGCATCACCATCAAGGCGCAGACGGTGCGGCTGAAGTACCGCGCCAACAATGGGCAGGACTATATCCTCAACCTGATCGACACGCCCGGCCATGTCGACTTCGCCTATGAAGTGTCGCGCTCGCTCGCCGCCTGCGAGGGCTCGCTGCTGGTCGTCGATGCCTCGCAAGGCGTCGAGGCGCAGACGCTGGCCAATGTCTACCAGGCGATCGACAACAACCACGAGATCGTCGTGGTGCTGAACAAGGTCGACCTGCCCGCCGCCGAGCCCGAGCGCATCCGCGAACAGGTCGAGGAGGTGATCGGCATCGACGCCTCCAACGCCGTGTTGATCTCGGCCAAGACCGGGCTAGGCATTCCCGATGTGCTCGAAGCCATCGTCAACGATCTGCCGCCGCCGCGCGAGGGCGACATCGCGGCACCGCTGAAGGCGATGCTGGTCGACTCCTGGTACGACGCCTATCTCGGCGTCATCGTGCTGGTGCGCATCATCGACGGCGTGCTGAAGAAGGGCCAGACCATCCGTATGATGGGCACCGGCGCCAGATACCTGGTCGAGCGCACCGGCGTCTTCACGCCCGCCCGCATCAATGTCGACGAGCTCGGCCCCGGCGAGTTCGGCTTCTTCACCGGCTCGATCAAGGAGGTTGCCGACACCCGCGTCGGTGACACCATCACCGAGGACAAGCGCCCGACGGCACAAGCCCTGCCCGGCTTCAAGCCGGCGCAGCCGGTGGTGTTCTGCGGCCTGTTCCCGGTCGATGCCGCCGATTTCGAAGACCTGCGCGCCGCCGTCGGCAAACTGCGCCTCAACGACGCGTCCTTCTCCTTCGAAATGGAAACCAGTGCGGCGCTCGGCTTCGGCTATCGTTGTGGCTTCCTCGGCTTGCTTCATCTCGAAATCATCCAGGAGCGGCTGGAGCGCGAGTTCAACCTCGACCTCATAGCCACGGCACCGAGCGTCGTCTACCGCCTGCTGTTGAACGATGGCACGGTCAAGGAACTGCACAACCCGGCCGATATGCCCGACGTGGTCAAGATCTCGGCCATCGAGGAGCCATGGATCCGCGCCACCATCCTCACCCCCGACGACTATCTCGGCGGCATCCTGAAACTCTGCCAGGACCGGCGCGGCATCCAGTCCGACCTGTCCTATGTCGGCAAGCGCGCCATGCTGATCTACGATTTGCCGCTCAACGAGGTGGTCTTCGACTTCTACGACCGTCTGAAGTCGATCTCCAAGGGCTATGCCTCCTTCGACTATCACCTGACCGACTACAAGGAAGGCGACCTGGTCAAGATGTCGATCCTGGTCAATGAGGAGCCGGTCGACGCGCTGTCGATGCTGGTCCACCGCACGGCGGCCGAAAAGCGCGGCCGCCAGATGTGCGAGAAGCTGAAGGAATTGATCCCGCACCATCTGTTCAAGATCCCCATCCAGGCGGCGATCGGCGGCAAGGTTATCGCCCGCGAGACCATCTCGGCGCTACGCAAGGACGTCACTGCCAAATGCTACGGCGGCGACGTCTCACGCAAGCGCAAGCTGCTCGACAAGCAGAAAGAGGGCAAGAAGCGGATGCGCCAGTTCGGCAAGGTGGATATCCCGCAGGAGGCGTTTATCCAGGCGCTGAAGATGGGCGATTGAACGGGGTTACGCCCATTTCCCCCGTGGCCGGGCTGTTCCCAATTTCGAGCTGACCGAACCGCCTCCCGATGCGATCAAATATGCGCCGGCCAATGCCCTTCGCTTTAGGCAGCGGGCCGCCATTGGAGAAGGTCCCGTCTTGAAGTATCCTTGAGCTTGGAAGGGAGGTCTCGATGCGTCCCGCCAGCCCTGCTATCTCCGACACCGTCGCCGCGATCGGCCTCGCCATTGGCGGCGCTCTGGGCCTAGCCGGCACCTTCGTCGAGAGCGCGCCCCTCCGCGAAACGCTCTGGACGATCGACGGCGTGGCACTCGTGCTGGCGACCGCGCTGTTGACGATGAAATATCAGCGGCAGGGCAATGACTGCGTGGCGGCCGGATTTCTGACCTTTCTCGCCGGCGAAAGCCTGCTGCTCTCCGGCAATGCGGCGGGGCTTGAGGCCAGCGTGCCCTCCTATGTGGGCGGTATCTCGCTCTGGGCGGCGGCGCTGGTCATGGTCAGCGCGCCGAAAACCTTCGCGCTGTGGATGCGGCTCACCGCTGTTGTGGCGGCTGTGCTGTTCGTCGTCTCAGTGGGCCTGATCCTGTGGGGCGCGGCTTTGCTGCCGACTTCGGCGCCGCTGCCCGCTGCCGGATATCCCTTCCTGGTCCTCACATTCATCGGCTGGATCTGGACACTGCTGAAGCCTGGCCGGTGAGCCCGGTCGGACGGCCTCCTTTCCGGCCGCTCCGCGGCCACCTCTCCCCCACTTTGTGGGGGCGAGGAAGCCAAGCTTTATAAGCTTCGGCGATTGGCGGTTCCTTGCCCCACGGAGTGGGGAGAGGTGGTTTGCGAAGCAAACCGGAGAGGGGTCTTCCTTGGCAGCCTTGCGCGTCTTGCGACGCAAATGCCGCAATCACCTCTTCCACCCTTCAACCCGCCATGCCATGTTCCCTCTCGCGGCCGGGCAGGCCGTTTCATTCCGGGGGGAATAATCATGCTCTACGCTTTCGCGCGCCGCGCTGCCGCTGCGCTCTTCCTCGCCGCGCTGTTTGCGCCCGCCGCGCATGCCGGCGATGTCACGTTCGAGATCAAGAACAGCCATCCCAACGCCATGCGCGTCGAACTCTACAGCCAGGACCGCGACCACGTCTGGCCGGGCAACAATCAGGATTATTATCTCAACGACGGCGAGACCAAGTCGATCCCGCTGTCCTGCAATGACGGCGAATCGATCTGCTACGGCGCCTGGGTCGACGGCGACGAGAATACCTACTGGGGTGTCGGCCCCGCCAACGCGGAAAAATGCGACGATTGCTGCTACACCTGCAGCGGTGGCGAGACCGAGGAAATCGATCTGGTTCCGTGAACTGTCTCCCTTTTGTTCGAGGGCTATTGCACACCGGCAAGCGCCCCCTCACCCGGATTGCCAACCGAATTGCGAAGGGCAATTCGGCGCAATCCGACCTCTCCCCGAGGGGAGAGGAGTCGCCTGCACTGGCGCCAGCCTCTTCTCCCCTCGGGGAGAAGGTGGCCGCGAAGCGGCCGGATGAGGGGGACTCCCGTATGCGATTGCCTCACCCTTGTGGGCCAGGTGGTCGTACAGAGGCCATAGCAGCGGAGCGCTGTCCCGCCAACGTCGGCCGGCAACGCCGGAATTCAAAGCTGAAACAAAAAAACCCGCCTCGGTGGGGCGGGTCGTTGGAGCCAATTGGCACCATAGTCAGATTAGTAGCATAGCTGCCGGCACAAAGCAAGAACAAAATGCGGCGCGGCGAGCAAAAAATGCGAATTCCCTTCCCGCCGCGCCCGAGGTCGGCCCTCAAGAGGGGGAGAATGCTGCCTTGACGTCGTCCTGGCCGTCGCCATAGCGTAGTCCGACAGGAGGCCCACCCATGGCAGTGGTCGAAGGCGAGAACATCGACATCGGCTTTTCGGGAAAACGTTGCATCCATTCGCGCAACTGCGTGCTTGGCGATCCGCGTGTCTTCGTGCCCAATGCGCCCGACCAGTGGATCCACCCCGAGGCGGCCAGCGTCGAGAAGATCGTGGCGCTCGCCGAAGGCTGCCCGTCCGGCGCCATCACCTATGTCCGCAAGGATGGCGGGCCGCAGGAACAGCCGCCGGTGGTCAACATTGTGCGCATAAGGGAAAACGGCCCGCTGGCCGTGCATGCCGAGATCGTGCTGGGCGGCGAAACATTTTACCGCGCCACGCTCTGCCGCTGCGGCGCCTCGGAAAACAAGCCGTTCTGCGATGGCAGCCACGCCAAGGCGGGCTTCACCGCCACCGGCGAGCCGGCGCTGAAAGACACGCCGGCATTGGAAGCGCGCGATGGCCCGCTCACCGTCACGCCGACCACCAACGGCCCGCTCAAGCTCGAAGGCAATCTCGAAATCGTCACCGGCACCGGCCACACGGTCGACCGCACGCAACGCACCTTCCTCTGCCGCTGCGGCCACTCCGCCAACAAGCCGTTCTGCGATGGCAGCCACAAGCGCGTGGGGTTTGTCGGGTAATTGCCAAGGTTGCGATCCGTCACACCCCCCTCTGTCCTGCCGGACATCTCCCCCTCAAGGGGGGAGATTGGCAGCTTCGCCGGCGGCCACCCTGTTTGCAGCGTTGAAAATTTGCGAGAGCGTGGGTGACACCCAATCTCCCCCCTTGAGAGGGAGATGTCCGGCAGGACAGAGGGGGGGTGCTGTCCCGCCGGCATTGGGCGAGCCTGCAGCGTGTTCGCCCGTGGCCCAGCCATCGCGGCTTTATCGATCGGCCGGTATCCGCTAAGGGGCGGAGACGAATTCTCCGGACCCGCCAATGACCGCCAAGCTCAAACCCTCCCCCCTGTTCCTCGGCATAGACACCGGCGGCACCTACACCGACGCGGTGCTGTGGTCGGAGGCCGGCGGCCCCGGCGGAAAAGTTCTGGCCAAGGCCAAGGCGCTAACCACCCGTCACGACCTGGCGGTCGGCATATCGGGCGCGGTCGATGCGGTGCTGCAAAAAGCCGGCACCGACCCGGCGGCGATCAAGCTGGTGTCGATGTCGACGACGCTCGCCACCAATGCGCTGGTCGAAGGGCAGGGCGGCCGCGTCGCGCTGGTGATGATCGGCTTTGCCGAGGGCGACCTTGCCCGCGACGGGCTGAAGGCGGCGCTTGGCACTGACCCGGTGGTGTTCTGCCCCGGCGGCCACGATGTCCATGGCAATGCGGCAAAACTCGATCTGTCCGGGCTGGAGGCAGCTTTGCCGGAATTGGAAAAGTCGGTGTCCGGCTTTGCCGTCTGCGCCTATTTCGCCACCCGCAATCCGGCGCATGAGCTTGCCGCCCGCGACCTGATCCGCGACAGGACCGGCCTGCCGGTCACCGCCAGCCACGAGCTGTCGGCCAAGCTCGGCGGCCCGCGCCGGGCACTGACGACCTTGCTCAACGCCAGGCTGATCTCGATGATCGACCGGCTGGTCGCGGCAACCGAAGTTTTTTTGGCCGCGCGCAACATCGCTGCCCCCCTGATGGTGGTGCGCGGCGACGGCGCGCTGGTCTCGGCCGCCTTTGCCCGCCAGCGGCCGATCGAGACGATCCTGTCCGGCCCGGCCGCCAGTCTTGTCGGCGCCCGCCACATGACCGGACTCGACGATGCGGTGGTCTCCGACATCGGCGGCACCACCACCGACGTCGCCGTGCTCGACAAGGGCCGGCCGCGGCTCGATCCGGAAGGCGCGACCGTCGGCGGCTTCCGCACCATGGTCGAGGCCGTCGCCATGCGCACTTTTGGCCTCGGCGGCGATTCCGAAGTGGCACTGGAGGACGGCGCGCTCAGCCCGAAAATCCTGCTCGGGCCGCGCCGCCTGGTGCCGCTGGCGCTGGCCGGCATGGTGCATGGCGACGCCGTCACATCAGAACTGGAACGCCAGCTGCGCGCACCTAATCCCGGCCGCATGGATGGCCGCCTCGCGGTGCGCACCGGCGTGCCGGAGCGGCTCGCGGCCGGACTGACCGGTGCCGAAGCCAAGCTTTACGAGCTGATCGGTGCCGTGCCGCAGGCTCTCGACAGATTGCTGACTTCGAATGCCCAGAACGCCACCTTGAACCGGCTGGTGTCGCGCGGGCTGGTGCATGTCGCCGGCTTCACGCCGTCGGATGCCGCGCATGTGCTGGGCATGCAGGCCAATTGGGATCTGGCTGCGGCGCGTCTGGGTGCCGAGCTGTTCGCGCGCAGGCGTGACGGCCGCGGCCAGTTCATCGCCGCCTCGCCGGAGGCGATCTCGGAACGGGTGCTGACCACGCTGACCCGCCTGTCGGCGGAAGTCATCCTCGAGACCGCCTTCGCCGAGGATGGGCTGGATGGCGCGGCGACCGTCGCCCACGCGCTGGTCCAGCGCGCCGTCGACGCCCATCCCGGCATCGCCCGGCTCAGCGTCGCGCTCGACCGTCCGGTCATCGGCCTCGGCGCCTCGGCGCCGTTGCACTATGCCGGCCTGGCCGAGCTGGTCGGCAATGACTGCGTGGTGCCTGAGGATACCGATGTGGCCAATGCGCTCGGCGCCGTCGTCGGCCAGGTCCGGGTTTCGGCCGAGGCGCGGGTCAGCCAGCCCAAGGAAGGGCTGTTCCGTGTCGCCTCAGGCGAAAGCGTGCGCGATTTCAACGACGAGGCGGCGGCGATCGCCGCGGCGGAGAGAGATGTGCGCGCTATTGCCGCCGGGCGGGCGAAGGACGCCGGCACCGACAGCGCCGAGATCGAAATCGCCAGCGAATTCCGCGTCTCCACCGTCGAGGGCCAGCGCATGTTCATCGAGGCGCATGTCGTGGCGATCGCGTCGGGCAGGCCAAGGATTGCGGTGTGATTAGCCGATCTCCCCCCTCGAGGGGGAGATGTCCGGCAGGACAGAGGGGGGCGCTGTCCCGCCAACGTCTCAGTCTTTCGCGGTAACACCTCAGACTTGCGGCTGGTCGTAAATGGCAAGGTCGGCGATCCTTCACGCCCCCCTCTGCCCTGCCGGGCATCTCCCCCACAAGTGGGGAGATTGGCAGCTCCTGCAACGGCGAAAACGCCCTACCTTCACCTATGCCGAATTGACCCTGCAACCGCGACATGCCAAAGGCCCGGCCTAGCCTTTCGTCTGGAGAAGCCCTGATGACCGATCGCGTCGAGATCGCCGGATTGCGGATTGCCCGCGAGCTTCATGATTTTGTCGTGAACGAGGCGTTGCCGGGCACCGGCATTGAAGCGGAGGCATTCTGGAGCGGTTTTTCGGCGATCGTCCATGATCTCTCGCCAAAAAACCGGGCGCTGCTCGAAAAACGCGATGCCATGCAGGACAAGCTCGACCGCTGGTACCGCGACAATGGCGCGCCCGTCGACATGGAGGCCTACAAGAGCTTCCTCCGCGAGATCGGCTATCTCCTGCCCGAGGGGCCGGCCTTCAGCGTGACGACCGAAAATGTCGACCCGGAAATCGCGCTGGTCGCCGGGCCGCAGTTGGTGGTGCCGGTGATGAATGCGCGTTATGCGCTGAATGCCGCCAATGCGCGCTGGGGCTCACTGTATGATGCGCTCTACGGCACCGACGCCATCCCGGAGACGGACGGCGCCGAGCGAGGCAACAAATTCAATCCGGCGCGCGGCGCCAAGGTCGTCGCCTGGGCGAAAAGCTACTTCGACGAGGCGGTGCCGCTCACGACAGGCAAATGGGCCGGCGTGAACGGGCTTTCGGTCGCCAACGGCATGTTGCGGCTGGGCGAGGGCGGCGGCGCCACCACGCTTGCCGACCCCAAGCAGTTTGCCGGCTATCGCGGCGATGCCGCCGACCCCGAAGCCGTCTTGCTGGTCAAGAACGGCTTGCACATCGAAATCGCCATCGACCGCAACAACCAGATCGGCCGCACCGATCCGGCCGGCATTGCCGATGTCGTGCTGGAATCGGCGCTGACAACCATCCAGGACTGCGAGGATTCGGTGGCGGCCGTCGATGCCGAGGATAAGGTGCTGGTCTACCGCAACTGGCTCGGCCTGATGAAGGGCGACCTGGCTGAAGAGATCACCAAGGCCGGCAAGAGCTTTGTCCGAAGGCTCAACCCCGACCGCACCTATACCGCGCCCGATGGCGGCACGCTGACCGTGCCCGGCCGCTCGCTGATGCTGGTCAGGAACGTCGGCCACCTCATGACCAATCCGGCGATATCGGACCGCGACGGCCACGAGGTGCCGGAAGGCATCATGGATGCGGCGATTACGGCGCTGATCGCGCTGCACGATGTTGGCCCGAACGGGCGCCGCGCCAATTCTCGCGCCGGCTCGGTGTACATCGTAAAACCCAAGATGCATGGCCCCGACGAAGTCGCGTTCGCCGTCGAGATTTTCGACCGCGTCGAAGCGCTGCTCGGCATGGCGAAAAACACCATCAAGATGGGCATCATGGACGAGGAGCGGCGCACCACCGTCAATCTCAAGGAGGCGATCCGCGCCGCCAAGGACCGCGTCGTCTTCATCAACACCGGCTTCCTCGATCGCACCGGCGACGAGATCCACACCTCGATGGAAGCCGGCCCGATGATCCGCAAGGGCGACATGAAGCAGGCCGCCTGGATTGCCGCCTATGAAGCCTGGAACGTCGATACCGGCCTGGAATGCGGGTTGGCCGGCCACGCCCAGATCGGCAAGGGCATGTGGGCGATGCCCGACCTGATGGCGGCGATGCTCCGGGAGAAGATCGCGCATCCCAAGGCCGGCGCCAACACCGCCTGGGTGCCGTCGCCGACGGCGGCAACCCTGCACGCCACGCACTACCACAAGGTCGATGTCCACGCCGTGCAGCAGGCGCTGAAAAGCCGGCCCAGGGCGAAGCTGGATGACATATTGTCGGTGCCGGTCGCAGTGCGGCCGAACTGGTCGCCTGAAGACATCCAGAAGGAACTCGACAACAACGCACAAGGCATTCTGGGCTACGTCGTGCGCTGGATCGACCAGGGCGTCGGCTGTTCGAAAGTGCCAGATATAAACGACGTCGGCCTGATGGAGGACCGTGCCACGCTGCGCATTTCCTCGCAGCACATCGCCAACTGGCTGCACCACGGCGTCTGCACGCCCGAGCAGGTCATGGAAACGATGAAGCGCATGGCGGCGATTGTCGACCGCCAGAACCAAGGCGATCCGCTCTACCGGTCGATGGCACCGGATTTCGACAAGTCCATCGCCTTCCTCGCCGCCTGCGACCTCGTCTTCAAAGGCCGCATCCAGCCCAACGGCTACACCGAGCCGGTCCTTCACGCGCGGCGGCTGGAACTGAAGGCGAAGCAAGGCGCCTGAAGCGAAGGCGCGGGAGCCGGCGTCCCCCTCCCCTTGAGGGCAGGGTGACCCGAAGGGCCGGGAGGGGTCCTGCATGAAGTGCGCCAACGCCCATTCTGACGATGCGCCTCAGGAAGAGGATCATCGGGGCCTAGGTTCGATTTCCAAAAATAGGGCAAGTCGAGGGACGCCGCGTCCTCCACACCGCGGCTGCCTCTAACCTCACGCGGGCGAGATCGAGCACGACATGAAAATATCGGTATGTCTGACCGGCTCCGGGGTTTCACGGAAGGGCGGGCAGGGCCTGAAGCCGAACGACTCATACACGGCAATGGCGTTTTTCATGTAGAACGTCGTGTGGATCAATACCGTCCGGATTCGGCCTTTCCGGATCTCCGCCAGCGCGGCCCCCATCAGCGCACGGCCGATTCCTTTTCCGCGAAACGACGCGTCGACAAAAAACTTGTGAATCTCCGCCGTATGGTCGTCGAACTGGTCAAAGGCGAGGCAGCCCGCCGGTAGGTTCTCCGATCGCGCGATAAACGCCATGGCATCTGGCGCGCCGAACTTCGCTGCCAGCGAACTGCCGCTCCTTTCGGGGTGGAAGATGGTCCTCACGTCCTCCTCCGAGACGCCGTAAGGCTGCACGGCGTCGACATCCCATTGTGCAAGCTTGCGGCAAAGCCCGGCCATGGTCTCGAAGTCTTCGGCACTGCGTGCCGGCGAAACAGAAATCATCCCCGCCTCAGCCCCGGTTAGGTGCATGACCGTAACATATGCGATCATCGGGCGCGAACCCGCAACCGTACTTCCAGCGAGCAGCAGAAGCACTACGCCGCCTGTGCCATCCGCTCCGAGCTCATGCGGTAGGAAATCGCCTCGGCCAGATGGATGCGGCCGACCGTTTCGCTGGCCTCGAGATCGGCCAGCGTCCGCGCCACCTTCAAGACGCGGTGGTAGGCTCTTGCCGAAAAGCCGAGCTTTTCGCTGGCGTCCCTCAGTAGCGACAGGCCGGCGGCATCGGGCATGGCGATCTCCTCGATAACCGACGGTGAGCAATGCGCGTTGGTGGTGGCGGAGGTCGCGCCGAGCCGTTCGAAACGCTCACGCTGGATCATACGGGCACGAGCGACGCGCAGTGCCACGGCTGCACTCTTCTCCGCCCGGTCCGGCCGGATCAGATCGCTGGCCGAAACCGCCGGTACCTCGATCCTGAGATCGATGCGATCGAGCAGCGGGCCGGAAATGCGCGCCTGGTAGTCGGTGCGGCAGCGGTCGCCGCGCAGGCAGCGATAGCCTGGCTCGCCGGCCATGCCGCAGCGGCACGGGTTCATCGCCGCGACCAGCTGGATGCGCGCCGGATAGGTGACGCGATGGTTGGCGCGCGCGATCATGCAGTCGCCGGTCTCCAGCGGCTGGCGCAGCGCATCGAGCGCCTGCGGCGAGAATTCGGGAAACTCGTCGAGGAACAGCACGCCGTGATGGGCAAGCGAGGCCTCGCCCGGCCGCACGCGCAAGCCGCCGCCGACCATCGCCGCCATCGAGGCCGAATGATGCGGCGCGCGGAACGGCCGCCGGTCGGTGAGCTTTCCTTCGCCGAGTTCGCCGGCCACCGACGCGATCATCGAGACTTCGAGCAATTCCTTCGGCGCAAGCGGCGGCAGGATCGACGGCAGCCGCTGCGCCAGCATCGATTTGCCGGACCCGGGCGGACCGACCATCAGCAGATTGTGGCCGCCGGCTGCCGCCACCTCCAGCGCCCGCTTGGCGGTCTCTTGCCCCTTGATGTCGGCAAGGTCGGGCAGGTCGCGCGCCGAAGCATGGATGCCGGCTTCCGGCCGCGACAGGACCTGCGTGCCGCGAAAATGATTGGCGATGGCGATCAGGCTGCGCGGCGCCAATATGTCGAAATCCTTGCCGGCCCACGCCGCTTCCGGCCCGCAGGCGAACGGGCAGATCAGGCCCTTGCCTTCGGCATTGGCGCCGATCGCCGCCGGCAGCGCGCCGGCCACCGCGGCAATGGTGCCGTCGAGCGATAATTCGCCAAGCACGACATAGCCGGCCAGCATGTCGCCCGGAATGGCGCCGAGTGCCGCCATCAAACCGAGCGCGATCGGCAGATCGTAATGGCTGCCCTCCTTGGGCAGGTCGGCAGGCGCCAGATTGACGGTGACCTTCTTCGACGGCATCGACAGGCCGGATGCATGCAGCGCCGCCTGCACCCGCTCGCGGCTTTCGGCTACAGCCTTGTCGGCCAGGCCGACGATGTGCATGTTGACCTTGCCCGGCGCGATCATCACCTGCACGTCGACCGGCACGGCCTCGATGCCCTGGAAAGCAACCGTGCGAACCCGCGCCACCATGTCTTCACCCCGGCTGCAGGCTTGCCCCAAGCCCTTGCGATCATGCCGCGAACGGCGTCACCGAAGACAACCACAGATTTCCGGCGAAGGCAAGAACATTTGGGGAACGGCTGAACGCAGCGGCTCCAATGGGTTGCAACGCGGCCGCTCCGAAGCGAGACTAGTTACGCTTGCCCTCCACCGCATCCCAGAACAGGCTGGCGATGTCGGCGCCGCCGAAGCGCTTCACTTCGCGTATGCCGGTCGGTGAGGTCACGTTGATCTCGGTCATGTAGTCGCCGATGACGTCGATGCCGACGAGGATGAAGCCGCGCTCCCTCAGCGACGGGCCGATGCGGGCACAGATCTCGCGTTCGCGCTCTGTCAGCTCGGTCTTTTCGGCGCGGCCGCCGACATGCATGTTGGAGCGCGAATCGTGCTCGGCCGGCACGCGGTTGATGGCGCCGACCGGCTCGCCGTCAATCAGGATGATGCGTTTGTCGCCGGCGCGCACCTCCTTGAGGTAGCGCTGCACGATGTAGGGTTCGCGGAACATCTGGCCGAACATTTCGAGCAGCGAGGCGAGGTTGCGGTCGGCCTCGTGCAGGTGGAAGATGCCGGCGCCGCCATTGCCGTAGAGCGGCTTGACGATGATGTCGCCAAACTCCTTGCGGAAGGCGGCGACTTCGAGCGGATCCTTGGTGATCAGCGTGTCCGGCATCAGGTCGGGAAATTCGGTGACGAAGATCTTTTCCGGGCTGTTGCGCACCCAGGCCGGGTCGTTGACCACCAGCGTCTTCGGATGGATGCGCTCGAGGATATGCGTGGTGGTGATGTAGTTCATGTCGAAGGGCGGATCCTGCCGCAAAAGGATGACGTCCATCTCCGAAAGATCGGTACGGATTTCTTCGCCCAGTGAATAATGGCTGCCCTTCTCGTCGCGGACCTGCATCGCCTCGATGCGGGCAAACACCTTGCCGTCGCGCAGCGACAGCCGGTCGGGCGTGTAGTGGAACAGCTGGTGGCCGCGCCGCTGCGCTTCCAGCGACAGCGCAAACGACGTGTCGCCGGCAATCGACACGGTGGAGATGTGGTCCATCTGGACGGCGACTTTCAGGGGCATGGCAGCTCTCCGGCGCACTTGCAGCGATCCACTTGGATGCACAAAGTACGCTCCAACACTTTTGAATCCATGCATCGTGCTGTCCGAAAATCGATTCCGATTTTCGCGCCGATGCATCGACGACAGCGATATAAGGAAATCGGCGGCTTCTGCCAATCGGCCAAGGTCATGATGAGGCTGCGCTTCGTTTGGCGCAGATCCCAATGCGATGTGCCGTCAGCGATCGAAGACCAGCTTGGAATAGCCGAGGAAGGACAGCGCCATGGCAATCAGCGAGGCGACCGCAAGGGCGATGAGCGGCGACACCGTCGGCAGCGCGAACAGGATGGCGCAATAGACGAGATAATTGACGACGCTGGTGGCAATGCCGACGCCGCCATAGCGTGCGCCCTCTTGCGCGATGCCGCGGCTGGAAGGCGAAAACGTCAGATGGCGGTTGATCAACCAGGTGACGGACAGGGCAAAACCGATCGAAATGATGCGAGCCGCGAATGGTCCGAGCGGCGCTATCGTCAGCACCAGCCAAAGCGCCGCCGCATCGGCGACGAAGCCGACGCCGCCGGCGAAAATGAAGCGGGCGAGGCGTCCCATTCAGGCTCTAGGCCGCGCGCGGGGTCTTGCCCGGTCCGGCCTTCAAAGTCGCGAGGGCGCTTGCACGTTCACGTTCGACGCGACCGGAAGGCATCGACAGATAGAAGATGCGCTTCTGCTCGGCCCGGCCGCGCGACACCGAATCGAGGATTACCCCGGTCACCGCCGCCAGCATCGACAGCAGCAGCAGCCCGACCGACAGCACCCAGGTCGGCATGCGCGGCACAAGCCCGGTTTCGGCGAACTCGATCAGCACCGGCGCCATCAGGAACAGGCTCGATGCCAGGAAGAACACCGAAAAAGCGCCGAAGAAACGCAGCGGCTGTGTCTCCTTCATCAGCATGGCGAACATCCACAGGATCTTCGCGCCGTCGCGAAAGGTCGACAGCTTCGACGAGGAGCCTTCCGGCCGGCGGCCATAGTCGAGCCCGATCTCGCTCACCGGCAATTTGAGCTGCGAGGCGTGCACCGACATTTCGGTCTCGATCTCGAAACCGCCGGAAACGGCGGGAAAGCTCTTGACGAAGCGCCTGGTGAAGGCGCGGTACCCCGAGAAGATATCGGTAAAGTCCGAGCCGAACAGCCGCTTGTAGAGGCTGTTGAAGATGCGGTTGCCGAAGGCATGGCCAGTCCTGCCGGCATCGTCGGCGACGCCGCGCCTGGTGCCCACCACCATGTCGGAGCGCTCGGTCAGCAGCGTGTTGATCAGTTGCGGCGCGTCCTCCGGCGCATAGGTGCCGTCGCCGTCGGCCATCAGATAGATGTCGGCCTCGATGTCGGCGAACATGCGGCGCACGACATTGCCTTTGCCCTGGCGCGGCTCGCGCACCACGATGGCGCCGGCGGCGCGGGCTCGGAGCGCCGTCAGATCGCGCGAATTGTTGTCGTAGACATATATCGCGGCGGCAGGCAGCGTCTCGCGAAAGCGCCGCACCACTTCGCCGATCGTCAGCTCCTCATTGTAGCAAGGCAGGAGCACGGCGATGCTCGGCTCATGGCGCACTTCTTGTGGCATTTTCGTCTCCGGATGCCCTGTGAGGTCCCTGACCGCTCAAACGCCGGCCTCGCTCGGGGCGGCTTTACTATTTATTGAAGCTGTTAAGGCTAGGTTTAAACCGCCCCGTATTCCTTCCAAAGGTCCTGATATGAGCACAGCCGACGATGGCGCCTCCATTTGGAGGTCCGATATCGCGCTGGCGCTGCTTGCCACGCTGCTGGCGCTTGCCGTCAATGCCTTTGCCGGTTTCCCGGAACTGACCAATGCCGGCGGCGACAACGACAATCTGCTGCGCCTTGTCGAAGTTCGCGACATGCTGGCCGGCCAAAGCTGGTTCGATCTGCACCAGTACAGGATGGGCCTGGAAGGCGGCTTCGTCATGCACTGGTCGCGGCTGGTCGATGCGCCGATCGCCGCCATCACGGCCGTGTCGGCCCTGACCGGGAGCACGGTCTTTGCCGAGAATTTTGCGCAAGTGCTGTGGCCGGCGCTGCTCTTTTGCCTGACCGTGTTTTTCACCGCTCGCACCGCGCGCAGCTTTGCTGGTGACGGCGCCGTGCTGCCCGCTGTCGTCGTCGGCGCCGCCGCACTGCACTTCCTCGGCATTTTTTCGCCTGGCGCGCTCGATCACCACAATGTCCAGCTGATGCTGAGCATGGCCAGCCTGAGCCTTCTGCTTGAAGCGCCGTTGCGCAGGCCGGCGGCACTACTCTCCGGCCTGTGCGCCGGATTGATGCTGGCCGTCGGCATGGAAACCGCGCCTTATGTCGCCACCATCGGCGCCTCTGTCGCCACGCTGTTTGCCCTCGACGCCGATGGCGAGAGGCCGATTGCCAGGGATTTCGGCCTCGGCTTTGCCGGCGTGTCCGCTCTCGTCTTTGTCGCCACCATCGCACCGTCCGCCTGGGGTCAGGCGCAATGCGACGCCTTCTCGACCGTGCAGTTCGTCGTCGCAGCGATTGCCGGAACCGGCCTTGCGGCGATAGCGTCGGTCGAGCCCGCTGGCCGCACGCGCCAACGGCGCATCGCCTCGCTTGGCCTGCTTGCCCTGATATTGGCCGCAGTCGTCGTCTTTTTGTTCCCGCAATGCCTGGCAGCGCCCTATGCCAACCTCGATCCGCGCCTCAAGGAGCTATGGCTTGATCACATCGACGAGGCGCAATCGCTGTTCAAGCTTCTCGCTGAAGATCCGGCCGGGGTGGTGGCGCGCTATGCTACGCCGCTCATCGCGCTCGTGCTGATGGCGCTTCGCCTTGGCCGTGGCGGCTGGCGGCGGCAGGACAGCCTTGTCGGCACGCTGCTTGTCGTGGCCTTCATCGTCAGTGCCTGGCAGGTGCGCGGTTCGACATTCTCGATCGCCTTCGCCGTCATCCCGCTTGCTGCCTGGATTGCCAAATGGCGTCAACGGGCCGAGGCCAGCCCGTCGCGCGGCGTGGCGCTGCGCATGGCCGCCGTCTGGCTGGTTTCGGTGAATGCCGTCTGGACTGGGGCTGCCGCGGCGACCTCGGTCGCCTTCGAGGACAGCAATACCGCCGCCGATAATGGCGACGGCGCCGATGTCGCTTGCCAGCGCATGGCCTCCTTTGCGGCGCTTGGCCGCCTGCCCGGCACCACGGTGCTGGCAATTTCCAATCTCGGATCGCCGATCCTGGCCTATTCCGGACACCGCGTCTTCGCCGGGCCTTATCATCGCAACGTCGCCGGCAACCTGCTGGCGCTCGATGCCTTCCTTGGGTCCGATGCCGATGCCAGGACAATCCTGGCGGATCATCACGTCGGCCTCGTCGCATTGTGCCCCGGCAGCCCCGAAAGCAAGCTCCTCGCCGCCAAGGCGCCGGCAGGTTTTCTCGCCGGGTTGATGCGCGGCAGCGTACCGGAATGGCTTGAGCCGGTTGCCAGGACCAGCGGAGCCGCCGTCGAATTGTACCACGTCCGGCTGGGCGGCTGATCGATCGGGGGCGCGTGCGGCCTTTTGTCGGACATAAGTCCCGACTATCCACTCTTTCGCCCTTGCCCGCCCGACATGGCTGGATAGGATGCGCGCCGGTCAGACCGAGATCGTTGGACCGGGAGAGAATTCATGATGCCATCGGCACGCTTTGCCGACCTCGAAGGCGCTTCGGTGCTGATCACCGGTGGCGGCTCCGGCATTGGAGCCGCCTTGACCGAGGGATTTATCCGCCAGGGGGCAAAGGTCGCCTTTATCGATATCGCCGACCGTCCGAGCCTGGCGCTGGCCGATCGGTTAGACAAGGAGCTCGGCCGGCGGCCGCTCTATCTCAAGACCGATATACGCGATATCGAGGCATTGCGGTTATCAGTTGCCAAAGCCGCCGAGGCGCATGGCGACTTGACCGTGCTGGTCAACAATGCCGCGCAGGATGACCGTCATGCCGTCGAAGACGTCACGGTCGAGTTCTGGGACAACAATCATGCCATCAACCTGCGCCCGCATTTCTTCAGCGCACAGGCGGTGGCGCCGGGCATGAAGCGGGCCGGTGGCGGCTCGATCATCAATTTCACCTCGACCTCGTTTCTCATCAACCATCCCGATATGCCGGCCTATACCGCCGCCAAGGCCGGCATCGTCGGCCTCACCAAGGGTCTTGCCGGCAAGCTCGGCGTCGACGGCATTCGCGTCAACGCAATCGCGCCCGGCTGGGTGATCACCGAGCGACAGAGAAAGCTCTGGGTCACCGAACAGGCGCTCGCCGCCCACGTCGCCAAGCAGTGCATCAAAGAGGTGATGCAGCCGGAAGACGTTGTCGGCACCGTGCTGTTCCTGGCGTCGGATGCTTCACGCATGCTGACCGCGCAGATGCTGATCGTCGACGGGGGGTTCCTGTGATCTCATCGAGCAAGGCCCCTTCTGTCGCGGCCGTCGACTGGGGCACCACCCGGATGAGGGTGTGGCTGCTCGACGGCGCCGGCAAGGTTCTCGCCGAGCGGCGCGGCGATGACGGGCTGATCACCGCCCAGGCTAAAGGATTTTCGTCCGTTCTCGAAGGGCATCTGGCTGCCATGGGTGCCCCCGAGGCGCTGCCGGTCATCATTTGCGGGATGGCCGGTTCGCGCCAGGGCTGGCTGGAGGCGCCCTATGTCAGCGTGCCGGCGCCGATCGGCGCTATCCTCGCCGGCGCTGCCCGCATCCCCGGCCAGCGCCGCGACATCCGCATCGTGCCCGGCCTTGCCCAACGCCTTGCCGATGCACCTGACGTCATGCGCGGCGAGGAAACGCAGCTTGCCGGCGCCGGTTTGCCGGCACAGGGACGCCACCTCGTCTGCATGCCCGGCACCCATTCGAAATGGGTGCTGGTCGAGGACGGTTCCATTGCCGGCTTCGGCACCTGGCCGACCGGCGAGCTGTTTTCGGTGCTGGCTGCGCACTCGATCCTGCGCCATTCGCTGGGCGAGCCGCCGCAGCCGGTTGCCGCCGAAAGTCCGTTTTTCCGGGACTGGTGCCTGAAGGCGTTGGCCGAGGGCGGTGACATCGTTTCAAGACTGTTCTCGATCCGCGCCGCCAGCCTGTTGCAGGACCTGAAGCCCGAAGATGCCGCAGCCTCTCTGTCCGGCCTGCTGATCGGCGGCGAGATCGCTTCGGCAAATAGCCGCTATGGGGCAAGCGCCGTGCCCGTCGTGCTGGTCGCATCGGGCGCACTCGGCAGGCTCTATGCCGAGGCGCTCGGCCTTGCCGGGCTCGCTTTCAGGGCGGTCGACGCCGATGAGGCGGTGCGTGCCGGCCTTGCCGAAGCCGCGCGCGAAAATGGCATGATCGCCAAAAATGGAGTTGCCGCATGACCGAAACCGCACCTTTTCCAAAGCTCAAGCGGGGTCTGGTCGCGATCCTGCGTGGCCTCAAGCCAAGCGAGGCGGTGGCGATCGGCCAGGCGATCTTCGGCGCCGGCATCGAAGCAATCGAGGTGCCGCTCAACTCGCCCGAGCCTTTTGTTTCCATCGCCAGTATTGTCGAAGCGCTTCCTCCGACGGCGCTGGTCGGCGCCGGCACGGTGCTCACCGCCGCCGATGTCGACGGTCTGCACAAGGCCGGCGGGCGGCTGCTGGTCAGCCCCAATATCGATGCCGAGGTCATGGGCCGTGCCATGCAGTACGGCATGGTGACGATGCCCGGCGTGTTCACGCCGACCGAGGCATTTCAAGCAATCCGGCTCGGCGCCTCGGCATTGAAATTCTTCCCGGCGAGCGTGCTTGGCGCGGCGGGCATTTCGGCGATGCGCGCGGTGCTGCCAGCCAGTGTGCTGGTCGGCGCCGTCGGCGGCGTTTCGGACAAGGACTTTGCCGGCTACAAAGCGGCCGGCGTCACCGTCTTCGGTCTTGGCTCCAGCCTGTTCAAGCCGGGCATGAGCATCGACGAAGTGGCAGCACGGGCGAAGGCTGCGGTCGTGGCCTGGGACGCGGCGTTTGGAGCGGCATGATGAGCGAGACCATCGTTTCGGTTTTTTCCGACCATGTCTGCCAACTCGGCGAGGGGCCAAGCTATGACCCTGCCACGGACACGCTCTATTGGTTCGACATCGTCAACGGCCAGCTCCTGGAACAGCGCTTGTCCGGCGGTGCGGTCAAAATCCACGAGCTCGGTCAGATGGCCAGCGCCATCGCCATCGTCGACGACCAACGCCAGCTGATCGCCACCGAGACCGGCCTGCATGTCCGCGATGTCGCGACCGGCAAGCTGACGCTGCACACGCCGATCGAGGCCGATAATACGGTCACCCGCTCGAACGATTCCCGCGTTCACCCTTGCGGCGCCCTCTGGGTCGGCACCATGGGTAAGGGCGAGGAGAAGGCCGCCGGTTCTATCTACTGGTTCTTCAAGGGCGAGCTGCGCCGGCTCTATGCGGATCTCACGGTGCCCAATTCGATCTGCTTTTCCGAAGATGGGACCATCGCCCATTATACCGACACCAGCACCGGGCTGTTGATGCGCGTCGGCTGCGATCCTGCGACCGGCCTGCCGGTTGGCGAACCGAAGGTCTTCGTCGATCACCGTTCGGCCAAGGGCTATATCGATGGTTCGGTGCTCGACCGCGACGGCATATTGTGGAACGCTTGCTGGGGCGGCAGCGTCGTCGAAGCCTATGGACCCGACGGCAAGCTTGTCCGTTCGGTGGCGATGTCGGCGACGCAGCCGTCCTGTCCGGCTTTTGTCGGCAGGAATGCCGACCGGATCGCGGTCACCTCCGCCTGGTCCGGCAAGAGCGAGAAGCAGCGCCTGCTCGACCCGCAAGCCGGCATGACGTTTATGCTCGACATTCCAGTCAATGGTCGCTTCGAGCCGCGCGTGCTGATTGGCTAGACCATGGTCCCGAACCTTTGGTTCGGAAAAGATCATGGTCAAACAAGAAGATGGTGCGCTTGCTGTCGTGCAGGCGTCCGATCAACGTCGGTTCCGCGCAAGCCGAATGCGTTCCCCGTGCGATGGTAGGCAATCGTGCTGCCAGGAGCCGTTCCACCCATGTCAAGCCGCAAGCCGAAGCTGATCCTTGTCTACGAGCCGGAAAAGGCCTGCTTCGATCGGCTGGTCGCCGATAACCACGTGCCGGAGCGTGCCGTCGAAATCGCCTCCTATCTGGCGCAATCGACCGACATCGCTGCTGAATTCGACGCACTTGCCGCCGCTTGCCAGAAGCGCGGCTTGTCGTTTGCGCCGGTGACACTCGACGACGCCGCAAGCGTTCTCGCCGGCGAGGACCCGAAGACCACGCTCGTCTGGACACTGACCGACGGCATCGCCTATTTCCGCGGCGGCGCGGCACCAGCTCTGGCACGGCTGAACGGCCTGAAGGCGATCGGCGCCGACGATGCGCTTTTTGCGCTCTGTCAGGATAAGTTCCGTTCCGGCGCCGTGCTCGGCGCGCTTGGCTTGCCGGTGCCGCGGGCGGGCCTTGCCCGTGACGGAGCCTGGCTGGTCGCGCCGCCGGACTCGCCCGCCGGCTGGTTCGTCAAGCCGAACCGGCTCGGCGCCAAGATCGGCATCTGGCCGGATTCGCGCTGCCACGATCTCGGCCACGCGCTGGAGCTTAGCCGGCGCGTCTTCGCCGCCTATCGCGACGATGTCGTGGTCCAGCCCTATGTCGCCGGCCGCAACGCGCGCGCCAGTTTTCTCGGATTGAAGCCGGATACCGGCGCCGAGGCGATCGGCATCGCCCTTGTCGATTCGGGCAGCGATTTCCAGACCATGCAGGACAGCCTGGCGCTTTACGGCGATACCGGTGTAGCGGCGAAAGCCGCGGGAAATTACGCTGAGCCGTTGCTGCTTCCCGTTGGCGCCAGCCAGCCTCGAGCCGATGCAAGAATTCGTCGCATCGCCGAAAGCCTGATGGTCGGGCTTGGCCTGCGGGATGTGTTTTCCATCGACTTCCGGGTCGAAGCCGACGACAGCGTGCACCTCATCGAGTTCGAGGTCTGCCCCGGCCTGCCCTGCTTCGATTTCCGCGATTACTGTCGCCAGCAATGGGGCCTGAGCCTCGCCAATGCGATGGCCGAGACCGCGATGAACCGACTTCGCGCCTAAATCCCCTCGACCAGCACGATTTCACCATCAGCCACCTTCTGGCGGATCGCGACCGCGCGCTGGTATTCGGGCGAGTGGTAGCAGTCATGCGCCGCCGCAAGCGACGGAAACTCGATGATCACATTGCGGTCGCGCCCCGGCCCCTCGGCCTTCTCATGCGCGCCGCCGCGCGCCAGGAACTTGGCGCCGAAGCGGTCGAAGGCCAGCTTGGCGGCTGCGACATAGTCCTTGTAGCCTTCCGCATCGCGCACGTCGACGCGAGCGATCCAGTATCCCTTGGGCATCGGTTTCTCCTGGTTTTTGGTCCTTATGCCGAGCGCATTTCATCGAGGATGGCTTCAGCTGCCGCCCGCCGGTCGGCCGCGCCGACGATCGGCCGGCCGACCACGAGGTGGCTGGAGCCGTTGCGGATCGCCTGCGCCGGCGTCACCACCCGCTTCTGGTCGCCATGGTCGCTGCCCGTGGGCCGGATCCCCGGCGTCACGACGGCCAGGTCGGGGCCGACGATGCGGCGCACCGCCTCCGCTTCCTCGGCCGAGCAGACGATGCCGCCCATGCCGGCATGTAGCGCCTGCTCGGAGCGCCTCAGCACCAGCGTATGCGGATCATATTCATAGCCGGCGTCGATCACGTCCTGCTCGTCCATCGAGGTCAGCACGGTGACCCCGAGCAGGCAAAGGTCGCTGCCCTTCGCAGCCTCGACCGCCGCCTTCATCGTCTTCGGATAGGCATGGATGGTCAGCATGCTCATGCCCATCCTGACGATGTTGTCGACCCCCTTGGCCACCGTGTTATCGATGTCGAGCAGCTTCATGTCGAGAAAGATCCTGGTGCCGCCGCTGGCCAGCTCGCGGGCGAAGTCGAGCCCGCCGGCAAAGGCGAGCTGGTAACCGATCTTGTAGAAGGAGACGATCCCGTCGAGCTCGCGCACCGCTTTCTCGGCTTCCTTCAGCGTCGGCAGGTCGAGGCCGACGATCAGCCTTTCCTGCATCGTGTCGGCATGCGCGGCGTCCGGGATCATGCCTCGATCCGCGTCGACAGCATGCGCGAGGTTTCGATCAGCGTTCGGCATAGGTGCTCCATCGATTGGCGTAGTCTCTCGTCCCTGAAGTTGCCCTCGTCGTCGAAGGCGTTGCCGCCCTCCGGCACCGAGCATTCCGGTGTCACCACCTCCATCCGGCAGCGCACCAGAACGGCGCGCAGATGGTTGATGCAGCGTATCCCGCCGAAGGGTCCGTTGGAAGACGAGCAGAGGCCGGCAACCTTGCCGGCAAGCGGCCTGAACGTCCGGCCGCCATCCTTGCGCAGCTGGCTTACCCAGTCGATGGTGTTCTTGAGCAGCGGTGGAATGGAGCCGTTATATTCGGGCGTCGCGATCAGCAGCCCGTCATGGGCGGCGATCATCCGGCCGAGCTTGACGGCGTTTTCGGGAATGCCTTCTTCCTTTTCCAGATCCTGGTCGAGGATCGGCAACGGATAGTCGGCGAGCGAGATGCGGGTCACCTCCGCGCCCTGCATGGCAAGTTCCTTCTGCGCAACGTCGGCGGTCCTGGCGCTATAGGCGCCGCTGCGCACCGAACCGGCGACGACGAGAATTTTCGGGATCACAGCCATGGGGTCTGCCTTGTCACCCGATGGGTATAAGACAAGTGCTATTCAAACCCAACGCTGCAATTCAGGCGGCCCCGCGTCGGTAGATCCAAAGCTGCGTCGGCGGAATGTTGCGGATGACGAAATGGAAATGCTCGACCGTATAGTCGCCGCGGCCCGGCGGGATCGGCGACAGCGGCCCGTAAGTCAGCTGCACGATCGGCCGGCCCGCCGGGATGCGGTCGAGCAGGCTCTCGACATAGGCGATGCGCTGGGCGACCGGGAAGTTGAGCAGCGGCACGCCCGATATCACCGAATCGAAGACCAGATCGCGCTTGTCACCGAGCGTCGCGTCGAGATTGAAGGCGTCGCCCTCGATGACGTTGACGCCTGGATAAAGCTGGCGCAGATGGCGCACGAAATCAGTGGAATATTCGACCGCGTAGAGATTTTCAGGCTTTATGCCCTGAGCGAGGATGGCGCGCGTGATGACGCCTGTGCCAGGCCCGACCTCGAGCACCGGCAGGCCGGATTTCGGATTGACGATCGAGGCCATCTTGCGCGCGGTGATGGAACTGGTCGGGACGATCGAACCGACCGCCTTCGGCTTGTCGATCCAGCCCTTGAAGAACTTCAGTTCGTCGTCGAACTTTTCCGCCAGCGTCTTTCGCAGTCCGGGACTACGCGTCATCGAAAGTCCTCCTCAACGCTCCCTCGCATGCTACTTAGCAGCTACGAGGTGCAAGACAAGGCGAATCCCCGGATAAGGTGTTGATGACGCTCGGGAAGCGTTTCCAGGGATCAGCTTCAATGCTCGCCGAACGTTTCGAAAAAGTCCTTCATGCGGGCGAAAAATCCGCTCGACTGGGGCGAATTGTCCTTTGAGGAAAGCTGCTCGAATTCCTCCAGCAATTCGCGCTGGCGGCGCGAAAGGTTCTGCGGCGTCTCGACCACGGTCTGGATGTAGAGGTCGCCGATATTGGGCTGGCGCAGCACCGGCATGCCCTTGCCCTTGAGGCGGAACTGGCGGCCGTTCTGGGTGCCTTCCGGCACCTTCACCTTCGTCTGGGTGCCGTCCAATGTCGTCACCTCGAACGAGCCGCCAAGTGCTGCCGTCGTCATCGAGATCGGCACCTTGCAATAAAGATCGGCGCCGTCGCGCTGGAAGAACTCGTGCGGCTTGACCGCGAGGAAGATGTAGAGATCGCCCGATGGGCCGCCGCGCAGGCCGGCCTCGCCCTCATTGGCAAGCCGGATGCGGGTGCCGTCCTCGATCCCGGCAGGGATGTTGACCGACAGCGAGCGCTCCTCGGTGACGCGGCCCTGGCCGGCGCATTTCGGACATGGATCCTTGATGGTCTGGCCGCGCCCCTGGCATTGCGGGCAGGTGCGCTCGATCGAGAAGAACCCTTGCGTGGCGCGCACCTTGCCGTGGCCGTTGCACATCGAGCAGGTGACGGGCTGGGTGCCGGGCTTGGCGCCGCTGCCCGAGCATTCCGAGCAGGAGATCGATGCCGGCACGCGGATCTGCGCGGTCTTGCCGGAAAATGCCTCTTCCAGCGTGATTTCCATATTATAGCGCAGGTCGGCGCCGCGCTCGCGACCGCCGGACGAGCGACGCTGGCGCCCGCCCATCATGTCGCCGAAAATGTCCTCGAAAATGTCGGCGAAGCCGCCGGCGCCAAAGCCTTGCGCCCCGCCATTCATGCCGCCGTGCTCGAAGGCGGCGTGGCCGAAGCGATCGTAGGCGGCGCGCTTCTGCGGGTCCTTCAGCGTTTCGTAGGCTTCGTTGATTTCCTTGAATTTGTGCTCGCAGGCATGGTCGCCTGGGTTGCGGTCGGGATGGAACTGCATGGCCAGCTTGCGGAAAGCGCTCTTGAGCTCCTTCTCGTCGGCGCCTTTTTGCACGCCCAGCGTTTCGTAAAAATCAGCTTTCATGTTTTCCCGCAGTCCGGATAGTCAACGTCTTGAAGTATCGTTGCGTCGTTTGCCGGCACGCTGTTCCGATTTAGGTGTGATGGAGCCGGGATGCCAGTGTCTACGAGGCTTTGTCCGCATTTTTTCGGGTAGCTCGGCGTTTTTCCGGCAAAGGGTTGCAAAAAAGCCCGGCTGTGCGCCGGGCTTTTTGCTTACCTGTACCGTCAGGCGGTTCAGGCCGACTTCTTCTTCTCGTCGTCTTCGTCGATTTCCTCGAAATCGGCATCGACCACATCGCTGTCCTTGGCGGCATCAGCCTTGGCGTCGGCCTCGGCGGCTTCCTTCTGCGAAGCCTCGTACATCGCCTGGCCGAGCTTCATCGAGACTTCGGCGAGCGTCTGCGTCTTGGCCTCGATCTCGGTCACATCATCGCCTTCGGCAGCGGTCTTCAACGCCGCGATCGCATCGGCAATCGCCGTGCGGTCGGTCTCCGAGACCTTATCGCCATAGTCCTTCAGCGACTTCTCCGAGGAATGCACCAGAGCCTCGGCCTGGTTGCGGGCCTCGACCAGTGCGCGACGTTTCTTGTCGACTTCGGCATTGGCCTCGGCATCCTTGACCATCTTCTCGATGTCAGCGTCCGAAAGGCCGCCAGACGCCTGGATGCGGATCTGGTGCTCCTTGCCGGTGCCCTTGTCCTTGGCCGAAACGTTGACGATGCCGTTCGCGTCGATGTCGAACGTGACCTCGATCTGCGGCACGCCACGCGGCGCAGGCGGGATGCCGACCAGGTCGAACTGGCCGAGCGCCTTGTTGTCGGCGGCCATTTCACGCTCACCCTGGAAGACGCGGATGGTCACCGCCGACTGCGAATCCTCAGCCGTCGAGAACACCTGGCTCTTCTTCGTCGGAATCGTCGTGTTGCGCTCGATCAGCCGCGTGAATACGCCGCCCAGCGTCTCGATGCCGAGCGACAGCGGCGTCACGTCGAGCAACAGCACGTCCTTGACGTCGCCCTGCAGCACGCCGGCCTGGATGGCAGCGCCAAGTGCGACGACCTCATCCGGGTTGACGCCCTTGTGCGGTTCCTTGCCGAAGAACTGCTTCACGATCTCCTGTATCTTGGGCATACGGGTCATGCCGCCGACCAGAACGACCTCGTCGATCTCAGCGGCCTTGAGGCCGGCATCCTTGAGCGCCGCCTTGCAGGGCTCGATGGTGCGCTGGACGAGATCTTCGACAAGGCTCTCGAACTTCGCACGCGTCAGCTTTAGCGTCAGGTGCTTGGGGCCGCTGGCATCGGCGGTGATGAAGGGCAGGTTGATCTCGGTCTGCGTGGTGGACGACAGCTCGATCTTGGCCTTTTCAGCCGCTTCCTTGAGGCGCTGCAGGGCGAGCTTGTCGTTCCGCAGGTCGATACCCTGTTCCTTCTTGAACTCGGCCGCCAGATATTCGACCAAACGCATGTCGAAATCCTCGCCGCCGAGGAAGGTGTCGCCATTGGTCGACTTCACTTCGAACACGCCGTCGCCGATTTCGAGCACCGAAATGTCGAACGTGCCGCCGCCAAGGTCATAGACGGCAATCGTCTTGCCTTCCTTCTTGTCCAAGCCATAGGCAAGTGCTGCCGCCGTCGGCTCATTGATGATGCGCAGCACTTCCAGGCCGGCGATCTTGCCTGCATCCTTGGTGGCTTGGCGCTGGGCGTCGTTGAAATAGGCCGGAACGGTAATGACCGCCTTCTCGACCTTTTCGCCGAGATAGGCTTCCGCCGTTTCCTTCATCTTCTGCAGGATCATCGCCGAGATCTGGCTGGGCGACTGGTTCTTGCCGCCGGCCTCGACCCAGGCATCGCCATTGTCGCCCTTGACGATCTTGTAGGGGACAAGCTTCTTGTCCTTCTCCGTCACCGGATCGTCATAGCGGCGGCCGATCAGGCGCTTGACCGCGAAAATGGTGTTTTCAGGATTGGTGACCGCCTGGCGCTTGGCCGGCTGGCCGACGAGGCGCTCGCCGTCGCTGTTGATGGCGACGATCGAAGGGGTCGTGCGCGCGCCTTCCGCATTCTCGATGACCTTGGATTCCTTGCCGTCCATGATGGCGACACAGGAGTTGGTTGTTCCCAGATCGATACCGATTACTTTTGCCATTTCTCTAATCTCTCCGCTAAGCAGGCTCTCAGGACCCGTACAGGCGTTCCGACGAAAGCCCCTGTTCACAAGAAATTCCGCTCCGGCAACCGGCATTCGGCGCTGGACGGCTTGGCGCGTATATAAGAACAGGCTGCGTGGCGCGCAAGCATTCTGCGCAAGGCGTTCACCATTCATCGCGGTTGATCGGATTCGGGACCGGCAGGCCCGTATTTTCCGGCCGTGATCCAGCCGGCCCGGCCCCGGTCCATGAACCTTTCCGCCTCACCTCGCGACTGACGCTCAGGTGCCGCGTGGTGCGGCCCCGGAAAGGAAAGCCCCATGACCACAGATCCAGAGGCTCGATGGTCTCCGGGAACAGCAGGAACTCAGCGCGACAGTCGCCTTCGGGACCGGGTCGATGCGCTGGGCTTTCCGCTGGTTCCGTTGACCCTGCGCGGACGCCGGCGTATCATGACGGTGAGGAAAGCAGACAATTCGATCAGGGATGAACGTGCCGGAACGCCGCGCCTTGCCCTGATTTGCGCGCCGAGACCGGATGTTTCTCCCATGACCTGTGGGGGGAGATCCATGTCTTGCGACCATGGCGCGTCCGTGCGCTCTCGTGCCGGCCATTTGCGCCGCGCAATCCAGGCTGCCAGCGGATTATCGGCCTTGGCACTCGCCGCTGGGCTCTGGCTCGGCGGCTCGGCACAGGCCCAGGAAACCCAGATCATCTATCCCGGCTCGATGGCAGTGACCGGATTCTCTGGCACCATCATCCCCAATTTCGAGGAAGGCCTGCCGCCGGGCGTCGATCCGGTCGACGAGACCTTCATCGACACGGCGCGCGCAACCTTGCGCGTCTTCGACGTTTCAAGGCTGGGCGGGCCGGCGTCTGGCCAATTGGTCTTCACCCCGCCACCCTTCGAGGTCACGGCCGAGCAAATCGGCCAGGTGTTCGGCATCACTTATGACGACGGCGTGCGCGACGGCGTTCCCTCGGCCATTCCAAACCTCTATGCCGGCGCCACCTCGCTGCACGGCATCCGCATCGTCACACCAGACGGCGACGCCGACGGCCGGCCGGAGCGGCAGCGCCGCGGCACGGCTGACGCGGTCTTCATGGACGGCCAGTTCGGCACCGAAAACGGCGGCGGCCCCGGAACGATCTGGAAGATCGATGGCATCACCGGCGCCGTCTCGAAATTCGCCGATATCGACGCCAATAGCGGTCCCGGCATCGGCGACGTCACTTTCGACAATATCCACCGCCAGTTCTTCGCCAGCGATCTCGACACCGGCCTTATCCACCGCATCGACGCCAATGGCGCGCTAGTCGACACGTTCGACCACGGCGTCGCCGGCCGCCCGGCGCACGGGCTGCCCCCAGTCGCCGACGACGGCTCGGTGATGGACATCCAGGGTGCTGCCTTCGACAGCGAGGACCCCGATAGCTGGGGCTACACACAGGACGAGCGCCGCGTCTGGTCGGTCGCCTATCGTGGCGGCCGGCTCTATTACTCGGTCGGGGAAAAGGCGGAGATCTGGTCGGTGGGCATTGCCGGCGACGGCAGCTTCGGCGACCCGCGCTGGGAGCTGACCGTCAAGGCCGACAAGGATTACGCGGTCACCGACATCGCCTTTGACAACAAGGGCTTCATGTATCTGGCTCAGCGCGGCCCGGTGGAAAACCGCTACGACTACAGCCAGTTCGCCGATTCCGGCAAGGGTGAGGTCATCCGCTACTGGCGCGAAAATCCGGACGATCCGGCAACGGAATCGGTCTGGGTGGAAGTGCCGCAGGAATATGCGGTCGGCTTCCCGCAAGACAACCGGCAGTCGGCCGGCGGCCTCGACCTGCAATATGGCTACGATTCCGAAGGCAATCTCGATACCGGCATCTGCACCGACACGCTGGTCGATACCGGCGACAAGTTGCGCGACAACCCGGCGCTCGCCGAACAGCTCGCAGCCGGGGGGCCGCTTGCCGTGCACGGCGTGCAGATCACGCCGACGGCGCTGGTCAGGCCGGCCAACGTGCCGCCTTTCGGCTCGTGGTTCGTCGATTTCGACACTTATTTCGAAGACCCGGAAGTGGAAGGCCATGTCGGCGACGTCGAGGTCTGGCGCCCCTGCGAAGGCCGTGCCGGCTATTACGAGCAGGTGCCGGGCGGCTATCTGCCACCGTTCTATCCGCCGGACTTCCCGCCCCCCGGCAATCTGCCTCCTTGCCTTGATGTCGAGGATGTCGAGTATTTCTGCACGCCCTCCGGCCTCGAGGCCGATCTCTATCTTCATGACCATACCGGCTTCGGCGGCGATTCGATCAAGGCTCTGTCCAGGACGCCTGGCGTCGGGGTGACTTCGCCCCTGTCGCATGCGCCCGGCGCGCCATTCACGATCGGTATCACCGGCCATTATCCTGGCGACAGGGTCGATGTCGGGCTCTGCTTCTACAGGCAGTCCGACCGCGACAAGGGTGGCTACTACCCTTGCTGCAAGATGACCTTGCCGCTCAGAACCCCAGCCGTCAGCTGCGAACCGTGAGAAGGGGAAGATGAGCAATCTTGCACAGTCCCCGCTTGCGACGAGCAGCCAATCAACCGGCAAACAATCATTCGTCATGGAGACCATCATGAAACCCCTGTCACTCGCCAGGCGCGGCGCGCGCTGGCTGATGGCGGCCGGTATCGCGGTCGCCATGCTGAGCCCGCTGCAAGGCTTCGCTGAAGACCTTGCTCCGGCCAAGGCCAAGCCTGCCGATGCAGGCACTGTCATTCCAGATCCCAAGCTCGATTTCGACAATCCTCGCATCGTCAACCCGGAGCCGGGCCGGATCGTGCCCTTCTTCACCAAGAAAGGCGGCCAGAGAGGCTGCGACTATGTCGTATACTCGCTGAGCTTTGGCTTGCGCGGCAATCCGCAGGGTTTTGCCGGCCCGGGCCTCGCGGCCATGCTGAAAAAGGTCAGGCTCGACTTCAGGGACCAACTCCCGCACGGCCTGCGGATTGTCGGCGTGCATGTGACCGGCGACGGCACCGACGCATCCGGCGGACCGCTGCCCGGCGCTGCGATCAGCAGTTCGGCTGGCCCGGACGATACGGCGACGGTGTCCGATTTCCGGATTTCCGCCAGCGACCTCGACGGCATCGGCGCTGCGAACGAGCGCGCCATCACCTTCCAGATCACCGCCAAGATCGACCATGCGGCGTTTCCGTCGCCGGCAATCGTCGATAACCAGGGGCTGATCAAGGTGAGCCGCGGCGACCGCGGTGCTGGCGTCGAAATTCCGTCGCAGGACCCGGGCAAGCCGGACGACGGCAACTATCTCACGGGTGCAAAGACGTCGATCAAGATCGACGTCACCGAGTGCAACCCACCGCCTCCACCTCCTGGCAATCGTGAATGCTTCAAGGTGGAGCGAGGCACGGTCGATTGCGTGCCCGGCGGCGGCGCCTTCATCTACCATATGCCGGTCGGTCCAGAGATGGCCGGCAAGTGGATACAGCTTTCGACGACGACACCGGGCATCACCATCATTCCCGACACCCAATTGGTGCCGGCGGGCGGCGGTGTGCTCAACTGGAAGATCGTCGGCGCCTCACCGGGCGACGTCATCCACCTCATCGTCACCGGCATCGAAACCTATGCCGGCCCGAAGGAGGGCTGGGGTCTGTGCTGCACGCAGACCATCGACATCGTCATCCCGCGTGACCAGAGGTGCCCGCCGAAGGACAAGGAACCGGATCTGAAAGTCGAAAAGCGTGCCATCGTGCAACGTTGCACGATGGCGGGCGGCTGCGACTTCACCATCAGGGTCACCAATGTCGGCGATGCGCCCTACCACGGCAAGATCGTGCTCGACGAAGTCACCCTGCCGGCCGGCTCCACCCTCGATTCAGGGCCGAACCCGCCTTGGGTCTGCGCGCCTGGAATCACCCCGATGATTTGCACTCATCCGGTGACCACGCTCAATCCGGGCGCCTCAGTCGACCTCAAGCTTGGCTTCAAGCCGGCCGCAGGCTGGCAAGGCAGCGTTTTGCGCAACTGCGCCACCTACAATTACGGCGTCAGCGGCAAGCCGCTTTTCGGCAGCCAGCAAAACGACCGCGGCTGTGCGTCGATCCCGGTCTGCCGCCGTGGCGATCGTGGCCGCGACTGCCGGCCACCGGTGGAGAAGAAGGTCGACCTGATCCTGAAGAAGCGCGCCCGCACCGAATTCTGTTCGGCCGATGGCGTCTGCACCTTCGTGATCGACATCATCAACAATGGCAGCGTCCTCTATAACGGGCCGCTGACGGTCGTCGATACCTATCCGGGCGGCGCGCCGGCATCCTCGACCTTCGGCCCGACTCCGCCATGGACGTGCGGACCGAACGGTTCCGGCAAGTTCCGCTGCGACAATCCCGGCATCGCGCTTATGCCGGGCGCCTCGACGCCGATCTTCGTCAGGGCGGTGATGCCGGCCAACTTCCGGCCCGATACCGTCGAGAACTGCGCCGAGGTGAAGGCCATTCCCGGTGAGAACGACATCACCAACAACAGGGCCTGCGCCAAGGAACGCATCCGTCATCCGAATGGCGGGCAGCCGGCCATGCGCATCACCAAGGTGTGCAATGGCTCGCTGGCCGGTGCTGCGGTCGTTTCCTGCCGCATTACCGTCATCAGCCTCGGCGCCACTGCCCCGACCGGTCCGGTGCGGGTCAACGATGCCGCGACGGTGATAGCCGGTGGAGCGCAGGTCCAGATCCAGACCGTCACCCCAGACGGTGCGGAATGGGCTTGCGGACCGGTTCCGGCCAATTCGCTGTCGTGCCAGATTCCCGGCGCCGTTATGACGCCTGGAACCAGCCGCCATTTCGACGTGACGGTTGCTGCGAACGGCGAATTCGAGAACTGCGCACGCGGCTCCTACGGCCCGGCTCCGGGAGACGATATCGTCTATCCGATCGGCCAGGCCTGCGCCAAGGGCGGCGGTGCCTCGACCATCCGGGTCGAGAAGACCGGCGACGCCGAGTGCAAGCCCGGCCAGCCCTGCTCGTTCGAGATCACCATCACGAACGATGGGACGAGCGCCTTCTCCGGTCCGGTTCGCATCGGCGATGCGATCGGCGTCGAAGGCCTCGGCCGGCTGGAAGGCGTTGCGATCACCTCGATCGATCCGCCCTTCGGCTGCTCGCCGGAGCCGGCAACCTTGCCTCTGTCCTGCATCGCCCAACTGACGCTCGGCGCCGGGGAAAGCCATGTGCACAATGTGACCGTGATCATTCCCGACGATGGCCGTCTGACCAATCTGCAGGGCACTGTCAACGGCCAGAACTGCGTCGGCGTGCTGTCTCCGAACACGTCGGTGCAAGGCGGTGGCGACGTGTTGTCTCGTGGTGCCGCCAATGTGCAGGGCGATCGCGGCAAGGCCTATGCCTGCCATCCCTTCATCATCACGCATGAGGTGAAGAAGGAATGCTCACAAGGCTTTGTCATGAACGACGCCGGCAACTGCGTCTGCCCGCCAGGCACGACCTTCCGTAACGGCCAATGCTCATCCGGCGGCGGCACGGTCATCGTGCCGAAGCCAAAACCTTGCGTTCTCCTCAAAGGCCAGATCCGTACCGAGGACGGACGCTGCGTCTGCCCGCGCGGGACCGAGCTGGAGAACGGCGCTTGCGTGGGCAACAAGCCGCAGCCCGAGCAATGCACCATTCGTGGTCAGATCCACAACGCCAACGGCGAGTGCGTCTGCCCGCGGGGCACGGAAGTCAGGGGTAATGTCTGCCGGCCAATCCAGCCAAAGCCCGAGGAGTGTACCATTCGTGGCCAGAGCCACAACGCCGCTGGCGATTGCGTCTGCCCGAGAGGTACGGAAGTCAGGGGCAATGCCTGCCGGCCAATCCAGCCAAAGCCCGAACAGTGCACCATTCGGGGCCAGATCCATAACGCCGCTGGCGATTGCATCTGCCCGAGGGGTACGGAACTGCAGGGCAATGCCTGCAGGCGCAAGAAGCCGGTTGTGGTGGAGTGCCCGATACCTGGCCAGATCCACAACAAGCGCGGCGCCTGCGTCTGTCCGCGTGGGACAGAGCTGCGCGACGGCGCCTGCCGCAAACCACGGCTGGAATGCGCACCGGGCGCGCGGCCGATCAATGGCCAGTGCCAGCCGATCATCAAGCGGCGCTGCCCTATCGGAACGGTCGGACGATATCCGGACTGCGTCCCGGTCCGCAGGAAATCGACGCTTGAGCCGAACCTGCTGCTGAATCCGAATGTTCCTCAGCAGGTCGTGCCAAGGCGCAAGCCGCAGCCGGAGCAATAGGATACGGCGCGGGAAATCCAGAACTTCAAACAGTGACCGTACTCGTCACCCAATACCCGCCGGAGCGATCCGGCGGGGTTTTTCTTCAGCGGGCAGATGAGAAGGCAGCGCAAACCTGAAGCCGCTGCATCGGCGGAAGGACAAACCGGCTTCCACTTTCCGGACTCATGGTCTAGGCAGTCGATACAGACAGAGGGTCCGCAAACCGGGGCGTACGGGAAGGCCGCATCATGAGCAAAAAAACCCTGATCGCGCCATCGGTGCTGGCTTCCGATTTCTCGAAGCTCGGCGACGAGGTCGAGGCGGTGACGGCCGCCGGCGCCGACTGGATCCACCTCGACGTCATGGACGGGCATTTCGTCCCGAACATCACGTTTGGGCCACCGGTGATCAAGGCGATCCGCAACCGCACCGAGGCGTTTTTCGACTGCCATCTGATGATCGCGCCGGCCGACCCCTATCTGGCCGCCTTCGCCGAGGCCGGCTGCGACGGCATCACGGTGCACGCCGAAGCCGGGCCGCATCTCGACCGCTCGCTGCAGACGATCAAAAACCTTGGCAAGAAGGCCGGCGTGTCGCTCAACCCGGCGACACCGGAGACGATGATCGAATACGTGCTCGACCGGCTTGATCTGGTCCTGATCATGACGGTCAATCCGGGGTTCGGCGGCCAGGCCTTTATTCCAGCGATCGTCGACAAGGTGAAGCGGATGAAGGCGCTGATCGGCAACCGGCCGATCCGGATCGAGATCGACGGCGGCATTTCGCCTGAAACTGCGCCCCTTGTCACCGCGGCCGGCGCCAGCGTGCTGGTCGCCGGCGCGGCTATCTTCAAGGGCGGCAGCGTCGACGCCTACCGGGCAAACATCGAGGCAATCAGGGCAGCGGCGGACAAGGCGGCCGGCTGACCGCTGCCGTCCGGCCGGACCAGCCGCTCGGGGGGAAATATGAGCAACCATCTGTTCGATGCTTTCCGTGCCCGGATGCCCGCGCCCGAACGCCTTTTGATGGAGACAGAGGATGGGCGCTCGATCAGCTATGGCGAGACGCTGGCGCGCTCCGCTCAACTGGCGCATGCGCTGTCGCAGCTGGGCGTCGAAGCCGGCGACCGCGTCGCCGTTCAGGTCGAGAAGAGCCCGGAGGCCATTTTCCTTTATCTCGCCTGCCTGCGTGCCGGCGCGATCTTCCTGCCGCTCAATACCGCCTATACGCTGACCGAGCTCGACTATTTCTTCAGGGATGCCGAGCCGCGACTGGTCGTCTGCGACCCGGCGCGAGCGGGCGAGATCGGCGCTTTGGCGCAGACCTCGGGCGCTGCGGTCGCGACACTCGGCAGCAAGGGCGAGGGTTCGTTGACTGATCGAGCCTCTGAGGCGGCCGTGGACTTCCACGATGTGGCGCGCGGACCGGACGACCTTGCCGCGATCCTCTACACGTCCGGCACCACCGGCCGTTCGAAAGGCGCTATGCTCAGCCACGAAAACCTCGCCTCCAATGCGCGGGTGCTGGTCGACCTCTGGCGCTTCACTGCCGCAGACGTGCTGATTCACGCGCTGCCGGTTTTCCACACGCATGGCCTTTTCGTCGCCACCAATGTCGTCCTGATGGCCGGCGCCTCGATGCTGTTCGAAACCAAGTTCGACCCGGCTCGCATCGTCTCGCTGCTGCCGCGCGCCACCGTCCTGATGGGCGTGCCGACATTCTACGTCCGCCTGCTGCAGCAGGACGGTTTGAACCGGCAAGCGGCGAAAAACATCCGCCTGTTCATTTCCGGCTCGGCGCCGCTTTTGGCCGAGACGCACAGAGCCTGGCGAGAGCGCACCGGCCACGCCATCCTCGAGCGCTACGGCATGACCGAGACCAACATGAACACGTCGAACCCGTACGAGGGCGAGCGGCGTGCCGGCACGGTCGGCTTCCCTTTGCCCGGCGTCTGCCTGCGCATCTCCGATCCCGATGGCGGCGAAACACTTGCCCGGGGCGAGGTCGGCATGATCGAGGTCAAGGGCCCGAACGTCTTTTGCGGCTACTGGCGCATGCCGGAAAAGACCAGGGCGGAATTCCGCGACGACGGCTACTTCATCACCGGCGATCTCGGGCTGATCGATGCCGACGGCTATGTCCACATCGTCGGCCGCGGCAAGGACCTGATCATTTCCGGCGGCTACAATATCTACCCGAAGGAAGTGGAGAGCGAGATCGACGCTCTTGCCGGTGTTGCCGAAAGCGCTGTCATCGGCGTTGTCCATCCGGATTTCGGCGAGGGTGTCACGGCGATCGTGGTGAGGGCGCCGGGCTCGACGATCAGCGCCGCCGCGATCATCGAGGCCATCGCTGGGCACCTCGCCAGGTACAAGCATCCGAAACAGGTGATCTTCGTCGACGAACTGCCGCGCAACACGATGGGCAAGGTGCAGAAGAACCTGCTGCGCGAAGCCTACAAGGACCTCTATACGTCCAAAGCCGGCTAACCCTAACCAGCAGGGCTGGCTGCAAAAACTCTGGCGCCGTCGATCCAGACGCTTTTCATGTCCAGATCGTCCGACAACGAAACGATGTTGGCGGCGGTTCCCCTGGCGAAGCGCCCGAGCCGGTGCGACTGGCCGATCGCCTGCGCCGGATAGAGCGAGGCCATGCGCAAGGCTTCGTCGAGGTCGAGACCGACCACGCGATGCACGAAGCGCACCGCGGAAATCATGTCGAGATCCGCGCCCGCCAGCGTGCCGTCGGCAAGTGTCAGCCTGCCATCCTTGCGGTGGATGGTGCGACCGTTCAGCGTGAACGAGGTCATGTCGGTGCCGATCGTCGCCATGGCGTCGGTGACGAGCAGGATCTTGCCCGGCCCCTGCTTGGCGCGCAAGGCGATGGCCATGGTGGCCGGATCGACATGGATACCGTCGGCGATGATGCCGGCATAGAATGTGCCGGTATCGATTGCCGCGCCCGCCAGCCCCGGCTCGCGATTGCCGATCTGGCTCATCGCGTTGAAAAGATGGGTGACCACCGTTGCGCCGGCCTCGGAAAAGGTGCGGGCCGTGGCATAGTCGGTATCGGAATGGCCGATGCTGACGATGACGCCGGCATTGCTGAGCGCCGATACCTGGTCGGGCTCGACGGATTCGGGCGCCACCGTAGTCAGCAGCACCGGCAGGTTTTTCCGCGTCGCGATCAGCATCGCCTGGTCGGGATCTAGCATCGGCCGGATCAAGGCCGGGTCATGTGCGCCCTTGCGGGCGATCGACAGATGCGGGCCTTCGAGATGCAGGCCTAGGAAGCCCGGCACCTTCCGTTGTGCGGCCTCTGCTCCGGCGGCAACCGCCGCGGCGGTGATCTCGGACGTGTCGGTGATCAGCGTCGGCAATAGCGCCGTCGTGCCGAAGGGCGCGTGCGCCCGGCAGATGGTCTCGATCGAGGGGACGTCGGGATGGTCGTTGAGCATGACGCCGCCACCGCCATTGACCTGCAAATCCACGAAACCCGGAACCAGCATACCGCCGCCGGTCTCGATAGGCGCAACACCGGATGGAACGGCGCCGGCGGCAACGATGGCCTCGACGAGGCTGTCGCGCACGACAAGCGCCGCATTGTCGTGCCAGTCATCGCCATCGAATATCCGGGCGCCGGTCAGCGCAAAGCGATCGCTCATAGCGTTTCCGTCACCTTGCGCAGATTGGGCGGCGTGTCTGGGTCGAGGCCGCGATGGCGGGCAAAAGCCTCGACGAAACCATAGAACGACACGATCAGTGTCAGCGGGTCGGTCAGCGGATGACCGGTGGCGACATGCGGCAGAGGCTGCGCCTTCTTTGCCTTGTCCGAAGTCACAAAGACAGCGGCGCCCTTGCCGGCCAGGCTGTCGGCGGCCTCGGCGACGGATGGTTCGGACGCATCGCGGGCAGCCAGCGCCAGCACTGGGAAGCCGGGACCGACCAGCGCCAGCGGGCCGTGCATGACTTCGGCGGCACTATAGGCTTCCGCATGCATGGCGCAGGTTTCCTTGAATTTCAGCGCCGCCTCGTTGGCGATCGCCGCCGACGGGCCCCGGCCAAGGATGAACAGCGATTTCGGCGTCTCGAGTGCCCCGGCCAGCGCCATCCAGTCGCAAGCGATCGCCTTCCGAAAATGCTCCGGCAAGCGGGCAAGTGCTGCCAGAAGTTTGTCGTCGCCGGTGCAATGCGCCATCAGAGCGAGCCCTGCGACCGCCGAATTGACGAAGGTCTTCGTCGCTGCGACGCTGCGCTCCGGTCCGGCAAGGATGTCGATCGCGTAGTCCGAAGCCCGCGCGAGCGGCGAATCGGCGGTGTTGGTGATGGCGACGGTCAGCGAACCGCCGGCCCGCGCCGCTCGCGCCATCGCAACGATGTCCGGGCTCTTGCCCGACTGCGAGATCGCCAGGCAGGCCGAGCCGCCCAGCTTGAGCTTTGCGCCATAGATCGAGGCGATCGACGGGCCGACCGATGCAACCGCCAGGCCCGCGGTCAGCTCCACGGCATATTTCATGAAGGTCGCGGCATGGTCGGACGAGCCGCGCGCCACTGTGACGATGAAATTCGGGTCGCGCTCGCGAATGCCGCGCCCGGCTTCCGTCAGCACGGCGGCCGAGCCGTCGAGCAGGCGGGCGGTGGCCTCCGGGATCTCCTCGATCTCGCGCCGCATATGGGTCATTGTTGCGGTCATGGCCTGCCCTCTTCGCCCGGCCCGCTCAGCCGGAGTTCGGCGACAAAATCATAAGCGTCGCCCCTGTAGATGGAGCGGGTGAACTCGATCACCTTGCCGCTCGCCAGATAGGAGATACGCTCGATGTGCAGGCCGGCAATGCCCGGCGGCACTTCCAGCAGATGCGCGTCGCCATCGCCGAGATTGGTGGCGGAAATGCGCTGCACCGCCCGCACCGGCCTGTTGCCGGTCTTTTCCAGCGCCGCGTAGAGCGACGAACCGATCGCCGCCGGATCGGGCAGCACGCTTGTCGATAGTGAGGCGCGCTCGATCGCCAGCGGCGTGTCGTTGGCAATGCGCAGGCGCGCGACGCGCGCCACCAATTCGTTCGACGCCAGGCCGAGCACCATCATCTCGTCGGGCGATGGCGGATAGAGGCCGCGGTCGAGCCAGGCCGAACGCACCGCCATGCCGCGCCGTGCCATGTCCTCGGTAAACGAGGTCAGCATCGACAGGGACTGCTCGACGCGCTCCATGCGCGGCGCAACGAAGGTGCCGGAACCATGACGCTGGACGAGGATGCCGCCCTTGACCAGGTCCTGCACCGCCTTGCGCACGGTGACGCGCGAAATATCGGCCTTGCTGGCGATGTCGCGCTCGGAAGGCAGCGCATCGCCCGGTCCGATCAGCCCGCGTTTGACGGCGTCCTCGATGCTTTTCCTCAGCTGCAGATAGAGTGGCGCGCCACTCTGCGACGATTGTCTCAGCGCCGCGAAAATCTGGTCGGCGGCGTCGCTCATCGCGCCGCCTCCGCCGCCTTCGTAAAAATCCGAACCGCCATCTGAACCGCGCCGCCCAGCGCGTCGTCGAGCGGCGGCTTCAGCAGCGCCCGGTAGCGCACCGACAGGCGCGGCGCGTAAAGCGGCGCCAGGCCGCCGAGCAGGCAAAGCGGATCGTCGCCACCAAGGTCGAGCACGCCAAGTGCTGCCTCGACATCGGCCACCGCCTTGTCGAGGATCCAGATAGCGACGACGTCGCCTTTTTCGGCATGTTCGAACACCTTGGGTGCGAAGCCGCCGAAATCGCCGGGCTTGGCATTGGTGGTGAATTCGACCACATCCTCGGGATTGTTGCGGAAGATGGCGAGCATGGCCTGCGTCAGTGGCGATCCTTCGCGGATGCCGTCATAGGCGAGCAGCGTCTGCTCGAGCAGGTCGCGGCCGATGCGGGCGCCGCTGCCCTGGTCGCCGACCTGGAACCCCCAGCCGCCGATGGCACGCGATCGGCCGTTCTTGCGCGCCATATAGGCGGTGCCGGTGCCGAGTATGGCCATGGCGCCGTCACCGGAGCCGACCGCGCCTTCCAGCGCGATCTCGGCGTCGGTCTCGACACGGCTGATGCGGAACGGCAAGATCGCTTCGAGCTGCTGCCTGTAGGTGCCGACATTGGCGCCGGCTAGGCCGAGAATGGCCGGAGTTTGCGGGATCAGTCCGGGATCTCTGCCCGCGGCGACAAAGGCCTGCTGCGCCGCGTCGACGATGTTGGCCCTGGCGCCGGTGAGATCGGTTCGGATGTTGGCGGCGCCGCTTTTGGCGCGGCCGAGGACGCTGCCATCGGCCGTCGCAAGGGCCGCCCTGCAGCTGGTGCCGCCGCCATCGATGCCGAGCACGAATTTCACGCGATTTCTCCTCCAGACGGATAATACCAATAAAATACCAATAGCCAAGGATTAATTTCCGTTTCAAAAAAGTTAAGGCGTAGTTTGTTGGAAAATCAGCTGATTTCGTCCGCAAGCCTGCGCCACCGCAAGGATTTGATTAATGCGTGTGGACAAGTGGTATTTTTTTGGTATGGTTTTCTCGATTGGAGGAAAGCGGATGGCCGAAACGCGCACCGAAGCGCTTCACCACAATGCCGAGGGACTGGATATCCAGGCCCCGGAAGCCGTCCTTTCCTCTTTGGCCAACGCGCAGATCGAGGCCGCCAAGGCCGTTCACGGCGCCATTCCTGCCATTGCCGCGGCAGCCGAAATCATCGCAAGCAGACTGAAAAGCGGCGGCAAGCTCGCCTATGCGGCCGCCGGCAGCTCGGGCCTGATGGCATTGGCCGATGCGCTGGAGCTGCCGGGCACTTTCGGCATCCAGCGCGACCGTATCGCCATCCTGATCGCTGGCGGCGACGAAGCTTTCAAGACACTGGCCGGCGGGCCGGAGGATGACACTGACGAAGCTTCGGCAGCGGTCGCCGCCGCCGGCGTTGGCAAGGGCGACTGCCTGATCGCCGTCTCGGCCAGCGGCTCGACGCCTTATGCTGTCAGGGCGATCGAGGATGCCAGGCGCCGCGGCGCGGCGACCATTGCTGTCGCCAACAACGGGGATGCGCTGCTGCTGCGGCTGGCCGACATCGCCATCCTGCTCGAAACGCCGCCCGAGCTGATTGCCGGCTCGACGCGCATGGGCGCCGGCACCGCCCAGAAGATCGCACTCAACATGCTGTCGACGCTGGCAGCCATCCATCTCGGCCATGTCCATGATGGCTACATGGTCAACCTCACGGCCGACAACATCAAGCTGCGCGACCGCGCCGCGCGCATCGTCGCCGCCGTCAGCGGGCGCGACAAGGACGAGGCGGGCCGCCTGCTCGAAAAGAGCGGCGGCGTCGTCAAGACCGCCATTCTGCTCGCCGCCGGCGCCGCCAGCGCCGATGTGGCCGAGAAGATACTGGAAGGGACCGGCCACAAGCTGCGGCCAGCCCTTTCCGCGATCGAGGGGAGCAAGGGGCGCAATGCCTCTGTTCTCATCAAAACCGAACCTGAAAAAGGTCAACAGGGAGACTGAGCATGACAACGAAGCTACTGACGGCACTTCTTCTCGGCACCAGCATTCTCGGCACCGCCGGGGTGGCTTATGCCGACGACGTAACGCTCAACATCGAAAGCTGGCGCGGCGACGACCTTGCCATCTGGAAGGACAAGCTGATCCCGGCTTTCGAGGCCAAGAACCCCAGCATCAAGGTGGTATTCGCGCCGTCGGCGCCGACCGAATATGACGCCGCCCTCGGCGCCAAGCTCGCCGCCGGCTCGGCCGGCGACCTGATCACCTGCCGCCCGTTCGACAAATCGCTGGAACTTTTCAAGAAGGGCAATCTCGCCGATATCTCGACGCTGCCCGGCATGGAGAACTTCTCCGATGTTGCCAAGGCCGCCTGGCAGACCGACGACGGCAAGTCGAGCTTCTGCGTGCCGATGGCCTCGGTCATCCACGGCTTCATCTACAACAAGGATGCCTTCGACAAGCTCGGCATCAAGGTGCCGACGACCAATGAGGAGTTCTACGCCGCGCTCGACAAGATCAAGGCCGACGGCACCTACATCCCGATGGCGATGGGCACCAAGGATCTCTGGGAAGCCGCGACCATGGGCTACCAGAACATCGGCCCGAATTACTGGAAGGGCGAGGAAGGCCGCCTGGCGCTGATCAAGGGCGAGCAGAAGCTGACCGATCCGCAGTGGGTCGAGCCCTACAAGGAATTGGCCAAGTGGAAGGACTATCTCGGCGACGGCTTCGAGGCGCAGACCTATCCGGACAGCCAGAACCTGTTCACGCTCGGCCGCGCCGCCATCTACCCGGCCGGCTCGTGGGAAATTGGCCTGTTCAACACGCAGGCGCAATTCAAGATGGGCGCCTTCCCGCCGCCGGTGCAGAAGGCCGGCGACACCTGCTACATCTCCGACCACACCGATATCGGCATGGGCCTCAATGCGGCCTCGAAGAACGCGGATGCGGCCAAGACCTTCCTGTCCTGGGTGGCCTCGCCGGATTTCGCTACCATCTACGCCAACGCGCTGCCCGGCTTCTTCAGCCTGAACAACACGCCGGTGAAGATGGAAGACCCGCTGGCCCAGGAATTCGTCTCCTGGCGCGGCAAGTGCAAGTCGACGATCCGCTCGACCTACCAGATCCTGTCGCGCGGCACGCCGAACCTCGAAAACGAGACGTGGGTTGAATCGGCCAACGTCATCAACGGCACCGACACGCCGGAAGCTGCCGCCAAGAAGCTGCAGGACGGCCTCGACAGCTGGTACAAGCCGGCGAAGTAAGGCGTGGCGAAGCGATATCTCCCCCCTCGAAGGGGAGATGTCGCCAAAGGCGACAGAGGGGGTCGTCGAGGCAGGCCGCGGCTTGATCGTTGCTGGAAAGCACGGTCGAACGATGATGGCGCGCTGCCTCGGCCGACCCCACCCGCCTCGCTTCGCGAGGCACCCTCCCCTCGATGAGAGGGAGGCGCCGTGCCTTTTGACGGCAATAGCAAGACCTGATCGGCGGGGACCGAACGCATGGCCGCAGCACCGAAAAGACCGTTCCGCTGGCATATCGGCGTTTTCCTGGCGCCGGCGTTGCTGGTCTATACGGCGATCATGATCTTGCCGCTGGCCGGCACGCTGCAGCTGTCGCTGTTCCGCAACATCAACCAGTCGCAGGTGTTCGTCGGACTGGAAAATTTCCGCATGCTGTTCGGTGATCCCAACTGGTCGGTCAATTTCTGGAACGCGCTGCGGAACAATGTCTGGTTCTTCATCATCCACATGCTGGTGCAGAACCCGATCGGCGTCCTTTTGGCAGCACTTCTGTCCAGCCCCCGATTGCGGTTTTCCGCCTTCTACCGCACGGCGATCTTCGTGCCGACGATCCTGTCCTTCGTCATCGTCGGCTTCGCCTGGAAGCTGATACTGTCGCCGCTATGGGGCGTGGCGCCGCATATGATGGACCTTGTCGGCCTGAAAAGCCTGTTCACGCCCTGGCTCGGCAAGGCGCAATATGCACTGACCGCGCTCAGCCTGATCTCAGTGTGGCAGTTCGTCGGCATCCCGATGATGCTGATCTATGCGGCACTGCTGTCCATCCCCGAAGAGGTGATCGAGGCCGCCGAATGCGACGGCATCACCGGCATGGCGCAATTCTGGAAGATCAAGCTGCCGCTCATCCTGCCGTCGATCGGCATCATCTCGATCCTGACCTTTGTCGGCAATTTCAACGCCTTCGACCTGATCTACACCGCGCAAGGCGCGCTCGCCGGGCCGAACTATTCGACCGATATCCTCGGCACCTTCCTCTACCGCGCCTTCTTCGGTTTCCAGCTGCAGGTCGGCGACCCCAATATGGGCGCGGCGATCGCCACGATGATGTTCCTGATCATCCTCGGCGGCGTCTGCGTCTACCTGTTCCTCGTGCAGACGCGCTTGCGTCGCTACCAGTTTTAGGGGAGCGCGACCATGAGCACCGCAACCCGTTCGCTGCCCCGCACCATCGGCGCGCATGCGATCCTTCTGACCTACACCGCAATCGCGCTGTTTCCGGTGATCCTCGTGATCATGAATTCGTTTAAATCCCGCGCGGGCATCTTCGGCGCGCCACTGACGCCGCCGACGCCGAAAACCTTCGACCTGATCGGCTACACCACTGTGATCGGTCAGGGCGACTTCATCCACTATTTCCAGAATAGCCTTGTCGTCACCGTCGCCTCGCTGTTCTTCGTGCTTCTGTTCGGCGCCATGGCGGCTTTCGCGCTGTCGGAATACCGCTTCCGCGGCAATTCGCTGATGGGGCTTTACCTGGCGCTCGGCATCATGATCCCGATCCGCCTCGGCACCGTCGCCATCCTGCAGCTGATGGTGGCGAGCGGGCTGGTCAACACGCTGACGGCGCTGATCCTGGTCTACACGGCGCAAGGCCTGCCGCTCGCCGTCTTCATCCTGTCGGAATTCATGAAGCAAGTCTCCGACGATCTGAAGAATGCCGGCAGGATCGACGGCCTGTCCGAATACACCATCTTCTTCCGGCTGGTGCTGCCGCTTGTGCGGCCATCGATGGCGACGGTCGCGGTCTTCACCATGATCCCGATCTGGAACGACCTGTGGTTCCCGCTGATCCTGGCGCCGTCGGAGGAGACCAAGACGGTGACGCTCGGCGCGCAGCTGTTCCTCGGCCAGTTTGTCACCAACTGGAACGCCATTCTGGCCGCACTGTCGCTGGCGATCATGCCGGTGCTGATCCTCTACGTCATCTTCTCGCGGCAGCTGATCCGCGGCATCACTTCGGGAGCGGTCAAGTGAGTTCGCAAACACCCCTTCGCGTCGTCGTCGCCGGGCTCGGCAATATGGGGCGCAGCCATGCGCTGGCCTATCACACCAACCCGGGCTTCCAGATTACCGCACTGGTCAACCGCTCGGATGTGCCGCTGCCGGAAGGGCTTTCGAGCTATGGCATCCGGCGTTCATTCGACGAGGCGCTGCGTGACGAACGGCCTGACGTCGCCTGCATCGCCACCTATTCCGACAGCCATGCCGATTATGCGGTCAAGGCATTCGAGGCTGGCTGCCACGTCTTTGTCGAAAAGCCGCTGGCAACGACGGTCGCGGACGCAGAACGCGTCGTAGCCGCGGCCAAGGCCAACGGCAAGAAACTGGTGATCGGCTACATCCTGCGCCACCACCCGTCCTGGATCAGGCTGATCGCCGAGGCGCGGAAGCTCGGCGGCCCTTACGTGTTCCGCATGAATCTCAACCAGCAATCCTCCGGACACAGCTGGGAGACGCACAAGCAGCTGATGCAAACGACGTCACCGATCGTCGACTGCGGCGTGCATTATCTCGACGTGATGCTGCAGATCACCGACGCCAGGCCGGTCGAGGTGCGCGGTATGGGGCTGCGGCTGAGCGACGAGATTGCGCCCACGATGTACAATTACGGCCACCTGCAGGTGCTGTTCGACGACGGTTCGGTCGGCTGGTACGAGGCCGGCTGGGGGCCGATGATTTCGGAGACGGCTTTCTTCGTCAAAGACGTGATCTCGCCCAACGGCTGCGTGTCGATCGTCATGAAGGAGGGCGTCAGGTCCGACGACATCGACACCCACACCAAGACCTCGACCATCCGCCTGCACAGTGCTGCAACCGGCGCGGACGGCAAGTTCGCCAAACCGGACGAGATGCTGTCGATGGAAGGCGAGCCCGGCCATCAGGACCTCTGTGACCTCGAACAGGCGTTTGTGCTGAAGGCGATCCGCGAGGACCTCGATCTTGGCCGCCACATGGACGACGCGGTGAAGTCGCTCGCCGTCTGCCTTGCCGCCGACGAGAGCGTGCGCAGCGGCCTCGCCGTGAAACTCTAGAACAGGGACGAAGCCGTGGGCTCGCTGAACATCGAGAACGTGAAAAAGGCCTTCGGGCCGGTCGAGGTGCTGAAGGGCATCAACCTCGAGGTGACGGATGGCGAGTTCGTCGTCTTCGTCGGTCCATCCGGCTGCGGAAAGTCGACGCTGCTCAGGGTCATTGCCGGGCTGGAGGACTCGACCTCGGGCCGCGTGGTCATCGACGGGGCGGACGTTTCCGCCACGCCGCCGGCCAAGCGCGGCATCGCCATGGTGTTCCAGACCTATGCGCTCTACCCGCATCTGACGGTGAAGAACAATATGGGCCTCGGCCTCAAGCAGGCGGGCACGCCGGCGGCCGAGATCGACCGCCGCATCGGCATCGCCTCGTCGATGCTGTCGCTGGAGCCCTACCTCGAAAGGCGCCCGGCCGAATTGTCCGGCGGCCAGCGTCAACGCGTCGCCATCGGCCGCGCCGTGGTGCGCGAACCCAAGCTTTTTCTGTTCGACGAGCCGCTGTCGAACCTCGATGCCGCACTGCGCGTCAACACCAGGCTGGAGATCGCCCAGCTGCACCGTCGGCTGAAGGCGACGATGATCTATGTCACCCACGACCAGGTCGAGGCGATGACGCTGGCCGACAAGATTGTGGTCCTCAACGCAGGCAAGATCGAGCAGATCGGCGGCCCGATGGAGCTTTACAATTCGCCGGCAAATGAATTCGTCGCCGGCTTCATCGGCTCACCGAAGATGAATTTCGTCGACGGCACCAGGCTTGGCGAAACGGCAAAGACCATCGGCGTCCGGCCCGAACATTTGACCGTCGATCCCAAATCCGGCGCCTGGAAAGGCACGGTCGTGCATGCCGAGCACCTCGGCGCCGACACCAACCTCTATCTCGACTGCGAGAAGGCCGGCTTGATCACCGTGCGCATTTTTGGCGTCTACAATGCCGAACCCGGCACCACGCTCTATGCGACGCCGGATCCGGTAAAGACCTATCGGTTTGGAGCGGATGGCAAGGTGATGAAGTAGCGCCCCTCTTCCTTCTCCCCTTGCGGGAGAAGGTGGCCGAGCGAAGCTCGGTCAGATGAGAGGTGCTAGACGGAATGAGGCGTTGGAGTTCCTTCCAACACCCCTCAACCGTCTCGGCGCTGCGCGCCGATCCACCTTCTCCCACAAGGGGAGAAGGGAAGGTTTCTACGCATCCGCCCTGAACGTCTGCTTCTGGATACCCAGCCCTTCGATACCGAGCTCGACCACATCGCCGGGCTTCAGGAACACCGGCGGCTTCATGCCGAGGCCGACGCCGGGCGGCGTGCCGGTCGAGATGATGTCGCCTGGATGCAGCGACATGAACTGGCTGAGATAAGACACGAGATAAGCGACGCCGAACACCATGGTCTTGGTCGAGCCGTTCTGCATGGTCTTGCCGTTGACCGTCAGCCACATCGGGATGTTCTGCGGGTCCTTGACCTCGTCCTTGGTCACCAGCCACGGGCCGATCGGCCCGAACGTGTCGCAGCTCTTGCCCTTGGTCCACTGGCCCTGCCGCTCGGCCTGGAAGGCGCGTTCGGAGACATCATGCGCGACGCAATAGCCGGCGACATAGTCCAGCGCCTCGGCTTCGGTGACATATTTAGCGGTCTTGCCGATGACCACGCCGAGCTCGACTTCCCAATCGGTCTTCACCGAGCCACGCGGGATCAGCACGTCGTCGTTCGGCCCGACAATGGCCGAGCTTGCCTTCATGAAGATGATCGGCTCCGGCGGCACGGTTGCGCCGGTTTCTGCGGCATGGTCGGAATAGTTGAGGCCTATGCAGATGAATTTGCCGGTGCCGGCGACGCAGGCGCCGATGCGCGGTTTGCCGGAAACTGCCGGCAGCGATTTCGGATCGAGCTTCGACAATGACTCGAGCGATGCCGGGTCGATCGCCCTGCCGGCAATGTCGGTGACATGGGCGGAGAGGTCGCGGATCGTTCCATCCGCATCAAGGAGGCCAGGGCGTTCGCTCCCCGCCTCGCCATAGCGCAGCAGTTTCATGCAGTTTTCTCCCAGTTGCGACCAGAGGCCGTTTGCAAACTCGCTCCGCTGCGGCGAATGGCGTGGGTTTCGAGAACCGGAGCGGAGCGTACTTAAAGTACGTGAGCCTAGGCAAGCGCGGACGCCGCGCCAGGCGCCCGGCAGAATTGGATTTTCAGACTCCTAGATCGACCAGCCACCGTCGATATTATAGGCCTGCCCCGACGTATAGGTGGCACCGGCGAGATAGACGGCGAGGTCGGCGATTTCCTCGGGCGTGCCGAGCCGGCCCATCGGCTGACGGGCGATGAAGGCGGCGCGGGCTGCTTCGTAGTCGCCCTGCGCGTGCATGCGGTCGTGCAGCGACGGGCTTTCGACCGTGCCCGGGCAGATCGCATTGCAGCGTATGCCCTTGCCGACATAGTCGGCGGCAACCGATTTGGTCAGGCCGATAACGGCCGCCTTGGTCAGGCCATAGACGAAACGGTTGGGCACGCCCTTGGTCGAGCTGGCCAGCGACGCCATGTTGATGATCGAGCCGTCGCCGCGCTCAAGCATGCCGGGCAGCACGGCGCGGATGGTGCGGATCATCGAGCGGACATTGAGATCATAGGCAAAGTCGAGATCGCCGTCCTTCATCTCGAGGATCGAGCCGGAATGGACGAAGCCGGCGCAGTTGAACAGCACGTCGACCGCGCCGATCTCGGCAAAAGCGACGTTCACCGCCTCGTCGTTTAGGACATCCAGCTTGCGGGTCTTGATACCGGGGGTCTTGCCGAGGTCGGCGAGCACCACTTCGTTGATGTCGGTGGCATGGACGACGGCGCCGGCCTTGGCGAAAGCCAGCGCACTTGCCCGGCCGATGCCTTGCGCCGCCGCCGTGACGACAACGACCTTGCCTGTCAGATCCGCCATGCTTTTCTCCTCGCCCGTCTGTGATCGTTCGGCTTTTTACCGGCACAAGGCCGGGGCGCAATGTGCCAGACGGGCACCACCATCCCGCCTGTTTCGATATTCGCCCTGCCGGCCAAATGTTTTTTCTCGGTAAAGAACATCTTTTGGCCCGTCAAGCCCGGACGTCCCTCCGGGACACTCAGTCGCCGTAGGGCACCCAGACGTTCTTGACCTCGATCGCACGGCGCAGCAAGGCATCGCCGGCTGCTTCGCCCGATGTCCAGTCAAGGCTGTGGCCGTTGCCGGTCCAGACACGCTTGAGATTGCCGATGGACTCGGCCTCCGCCTTGGCACAGGTCTCGGCATCGGCGAACATCCAGAGCCCGTCGACATCGTCGTGCTTGGCCAGCACGCCGGCCAGCTCGGCGCTACGGCCCGTAACGATATTGATGGCGCCCGCCGGAACGTCGGAATATTCGATGACCTGGTAAAGGTCGATGGCAAGCAGTGGATATCGTTCGGACGGCACGGCGACCACGGTGTTGCCCATGGCGAGCGCCGGCGCAACCAGCGAGATCAGGCCGAGCAAAGGTGCGTTGTCCGATGCGACGATGCCGACGACGCCGACCGGTTCGTGCAGCGCCAATGTGACGGCGCGGGCCGGCGGCTGGTGGACGCGGCCCTCGAACTTGTCCGCAAGCCCGGCATAGAGGAACAGCCGCTCGATCGATAGCTCGACCTCTTCACTCGCCGCCTTGGCCGTCGCGCCGGTGAGCTGGGTCAGACGGGCGGCAAACTCGTCGGCGCGGCCGGACAGGTTTTCGGCCAGATAGTAAAGCACCTGGCTGCGATTGTAGGCGGTCGCTTCCGGCCAGGCCTTGCAGGCGCGCGCGGCCGCGACGGCGTCGCGGATATCCTTGCGGTTGCCGAGACCGACCTCGCCGGCGAGCTTGCCCTTGGCGCTGGCGACGGCAAGGGAATAATTGCCGTCCGGCCGGATCTGCTTACCGCCGATGAACAGCTTTGCCGTGCGGTCGATGGCATCGCCTTCCGGGCGCTCGATGGGCTGGGCAGTGGCCACAGCCGGTTTGATGATCGGGCCGAGCGGCAGTTTTGCCGAGAGATACTCGAACATGCCCTCGCGCCCGCCTTCGCGGCCGAAGCCGCTCTCGCGATAGCCGCCGAAGCCGCAGGCGGCGTCGAACATATTGGTGCCGTTGACCCAGACGACGCCGGCCTTCAATTGCGGCGCGACGTGCAGCGCAAGATTGATGTTCTCGCTCCACACCGAGGCGGCCAGGCCATAGCGTGTGTTGTTGGCGAGCTCGACCGCTTCCCCGGTATTGCGGAAGGTCATGGTCGCCAGCACCGGCCCGAACACCTCTTCCTGGGCCAGAATGTTAGCCGGCGAAACACCTGTCGCTAGCGTTGGCAGATGGTAATAGCCCGAGGCGGGCAGTGCCGAGTCCGGCTGCCAGCATATCGCGCCCTGCTTGGCGCCTTCGGAAATCAGGCCCTTGACGCGGTCGAGTTGGGTCAAATCGACCAGCGGGCCGATATCGGTGTTCTTGTCGAGCGGGCTGCCGACGCGCAGCCGGCTCATCCGCGTCTTGACCTTGGCGATGAAGGCGTCGGCGATGCCTTCCTGCACCAGAAGGCGCGAGCCGGCACAGCAGACCTGGCCCTGGTTGAACCAGATGCCGTCGACCAGACCCTCGACGGCGCTGTCGAGATCGGCATCCTCGAAAACGACGAAGGCCGACTTGCCGCCAAGCTCCAGCGAAAGTTTCTTGCCCGAACCGGCGGTGGCCTTGCGGATGATCTTGCCGACCTCGGACGAACCGGTGAAGGCGATCTTCTGGATGCCGGGATGGTTGACGATGGCCGCGCCCGCCTCCGGCCCGCCCTGGACGATGTTGACGACGCCCTTCGGCACGCCGGCGCGCTCGCAGATTTCGGCGAACAGGATCGCGGTGAGCGGCGTGAATTCCGCGGGTTTGAGCACCACGGTGCAGCCCGCAGCGAGCGCCGGCGCGATCTTCCAGGCCAGCATCAAAAGTGGGAAATTCCAGGGGATGATCTGGCCGACGACGCCGACGCCCTTATGGGCTGGAAAGTCCCTGTCCAGCGCCTGCGCCCAGCCGGCATGATGGATGAAATGACGGATCGCCAGCGGCACGTCGACGTCGCGGCTTTCGCGGATCGGCTTGCCGTTGTCGATCGATTCCAGCACCGCGAACAGCCGTTGGTGGCGCTGCATGGCGCGGCCGATGGCATAGAGCACTTTGGCGCGTTGATAACCGGTGCTGGCGCTCCATTTCGGCAGCGCTTTTGTGGCGGCCGAAACCGCCGCATCGATATCGGCAGCACCGGCATCCGAGACCTTGGCCAGCAGTTTGCCGGAGGCGGGATCGCTGGTGTCGAAGGTCTTTCCATTTGCAGCTGCTTTCCAGTCGCCGCCAATGAACAGGGCTTTCGAGAAATCACGGGTCGTCAGCCAGGCATCGGCCTCGTTGCGGGCCTCCGGCGCCGGGCCGTAATCCATGGCGTGATAGCGTTCGAGAATGTTCATGAAGCGCTCCGAATCACGCCATTGCGTGGCGATGATTGGCCGAGTAGTGGCCGGTCAGGTGATGCTCGAGCTGGCGCTCGATGTCGGTCAAAAGGCTCGATGCTCCGAAGCGGAACAGCTCCGGCTCCAACCAGGGCCGGCCCAGTTCTTCTTTCATCAGCACCAGCCAATCGAGCGAGGCTTTTGCCGTAGAAATGCCACCGGCCGGCTTGAAGCCGATGAGATAGCCGGTTTCCTCGAAATAGGCGCGGATGGCGCGCACCATTGCAAGGCCAACCGGCAGCGTCGCGTTGACGCTTTCCTTGCCGGTCGAGGTCTTGATGAAATCGGCACCCGCCATCATCGCCACCATCGAGGCGAGCATGACATTGCGCAGCGTGGCGAGGTCGCCTGTGCCGAGGATCACCTTCAGATGCGCCTCGCCGCAGGCGGCCCGCATCGAGACGATCTCGTTATAGAGCTCCTGCCATTTCGCCCCGAATACCAGACCGCGCGGAATGACGACGTCGATCTCGTCGGCGCCGTCCCGGACCGATGCTTCGATCTCCTGCAGACGTGTCGAAAGCGGGGCAAGGCCATGCGGGAAAGCCGTGGAAACGGCGGCGACACGGATGCCGCTGCCGCGCAGTGCTTCGACGGCAGTGGCGACGAAGGGATGATAGACGCAGACCGCCGCCGGGCGGATATTTTCGCCGGTAATGCCGAGCCCCTCGGCAATGTCGCGGCGGAATGGGTTGACCGCCTTGGCACAGAGCCGGCGCACGCGCTCTTCTGTGTCGTTCGAGTTCAGCGTCGTCAGGTCCATGCAGGCGACAGCACGCAGCAGCCAGGCAGCCTGGTTATCGGCCTTGATCGAGCGTCTTTTGGTCAGGCTGGCGACGCGGCGTTCCAGCGCCGAGCGGTTGACGCTGCGCATTGATTCCATGAAGCCAAGATCGAGCCTCATGCCGGGATTGCGAGCAATAGCATGGGCCTGCGGCATCGGCGCATTGGCGGCGGCGCGCGCCGGCAGCGGCGTGATCTTGGACGTGCCGAGATCGGTTTCGCGGATTGTGCTGCTCATCTCCTGCCCCTTGTTCAGCGACTTATGCCGAAGATAGACCGTGAAGCAGCGCTTCACGAGTCCTTCAGGCGGTCATAGCGGAAAAAGACAGTCAAGGCAGCCGATTTTTGACCGTCCGGTCAAAATCAGGGTCTCAAAGCAGTGGACGCTGAACTGCCGCGTCTCAGCCGACGAAGGCGCGCTCGACTACGAAGCTTGCCGGATGATGCAGCGAGCCTTCCTGGAAGTCGAGGCTTTCGGCCAGTTCCTTCACGTCTTTCAGCATATGCATCGAGCCGCAGATCATGATGCGATCGGTCTCGGGATTGAGCTTGTCGATGCCGAGATCGGTGTAGAATTTGCCCGAGCCGATCAGCGCGGTGATGCGGCCCATGCGTTCGGACGTCTCACGCGTCGTCGAATTATAGAGCGTGACGCGGCCGCCGGTCAGTTCGCCGATCAGCGGGTCGTTCTCCAGCGCGGCCACCAGTTCCTGGCCGTAGATGAGCTCGGCATTGTCGCGGCAGGTGTGGGTCAGCACGACTTCACCGAACTTCTCATAGGTGTCGGGATCGCGCAGCAGGCTGGCGAAGGGCGCAATGCCGGTGCCGGTCGAGATCATGAACAGGCGCTTGGCCGGCGTCAGCGCGTCGACCACCAGCGTGCCGGTCGACTTCTGCCGCATGATGACGGTATCGCCGATCTGGATCTTCTGCAGCTCCGAGGTAAGCGGGCCGTCCGGCACCTTGATCGAGAAGAATTCCAGCTCGTCGTCCCAGGACGGGCTGGCGATCGAATAGGCGCGGAACACCGGCTTCTCGGCATTGGGCAGGCCGATCATGACGAACTCGCCGGAGCGGAAGCGCAGCGACTGCGGCCGGGTGATGCGGAACGAAAACAGCCGGTCGGTATAGTGCTTCACCGAGACCACGGTTTCGGCATAGACATTGGCCGGTATCGGGAACTGCAACGGCCGGGCGCCGACGGTGTTGAACGCGGATGTGGTGTTCATCAAACCTAACCTTCTGGGCCAGCTCAGCGCCGGGCCAAATTATCACCTGCGCGCCCGAACCGGTCAGGTTCCTGCGTGCCCTTGCACACTCCGAAGCGGTAAGCTCTTGTGTCCGGAATTTATTAGTATACAAACGATATTTGCGTCAAGACGTCGCCGTAAAACAGCTTTCCAAACTGAGGCATGTAAGCAGTTCGGGCATTTCGGGTTTCGACAATGGAACAGAATTTTTCGGCGCAAGCTCTGGATTCGAGGGGCAGCGTCGTCGCCGGTATCGATGTCGGTGGCACCTTTACCGATCTGCTTCTGATCGACGGCCGTGATGGTGGCCGGGTGCATATCGCCAAGACCCCGACCACGGTCGACAACCAGGCTTTCGGCGTCGTTGCAGCTCTTGGTGCCACCGGCTTTCGCGTGGACGGCATCGACCTCATCGTGCACGGCACGACGACCACAACCAACGCGGTGCTGGAGCGCCGGCTGGCCAAAACCGGCATGATCACCACGCGCGGCTTTCGTGACGTCATCGAGCTTGGCCGGCGGACACGGCCGCAAGCCTATGGCATGACAGGCACCTTTGTGCCGATCATTCCGCGCAATCTGCGGCTCGAAGTGTCGGAGCGGGTCGAGGCCTCGGGCGCGGTGCGCATACCGCTCGACGAGGCCGAGATGCGGGCAGCGATTTCACAACTGATCGAAGCCGGCTGCGAATCGCTCGTCATCCATTTCCTGCATTCCTACGCCAACCCGGCGCATGAGCGGCGCGCGGCCGAGATCGGCGCCGAGCTTTGGCCGAACGGCTACATCACGACAGGCCATGCGCTGCTTTCGGAAGCGCGCGAATTCGAGCGCGGGGTGACCGCTTCGGTCAACGCCTCGGTGCAACCGATCCTCGAACGCTACGTCGAACGGCTGCGCAAGGAGCTGGCGTCAAAAGGCTACGCCCGCGACTTCCTGATCATGAACGGCAATGGCGGCATGATCTCGGCCCGCTTTGTCACACGTGAATCGGCCAAGACCGTTATGTCCGGCCCCGCCTCCGGCGTCATTGCCGCGGCCTATACCGGCAAGCGCGCCGGCTTCGAAAACCTGGTCACCTACGACATGGGCGGCACCTCGACCGACGTGGCGCTGATCCGCAATGCCGAACCGGCGGTGTCGAACGAGATCGAGATCGAATATGCGATGCCGATCCATGTGCCGATGGTGGCGGTGCATACAGTCGGCGCCGGCGGCGGCTCGATCGCCCGCGTCGATGCAGCCGGCCTGATCCAGATCGGCCCGGAAAGCGCCGGCGCCAATCCCGGGCCGATCTGCTACGGCCGCGGCGGCTTGGAGCCGACCATCACCGACGCCAATCTGGTGCTCGGCCGGCTGGCGCCGAAAAAGCTGCTGGCGGTGGAAAACCCGGTCACCGTCGAACATGTCACGGGCATATTCGAGGACAGGATCGGGCGACCTACCGGCCTGTCCGGCGTCGAGGCGGCGGGTGCGGTGCTGCGGCTGGGCAACATGAAGATGGCGGGCGCCATCCGCATGGTCTCGGTGTCGCGCGGTCACGACCCGCGCGATTTCGCGCTGTTCGCCTTCGGCGGCGCCGGGCCGCTGCATGCGACCGCCCTGGCGCGCGAGCTCGGCCTGCCGCGGGTGCTGGTGCCGGCGCGGCCGGGCATTACCAATGCGCTCGGCTGCGTCGTCGCCGATCTGCGCCATGACTTCGTCAACACGGTCAACCAGCCGGTGGCGGGGCTCGATGAAGCCCAGCTCCAAGCTATATTGGAACGGCACCGAAACGAAGGCGAAGAGTTGATCGGCAAGGAAGCGGTGAAGCCGGAGACGATCCGCGTCACGCATTCCGCCGACATGCAGTTCGTCGGCCAGACGCATATTATTAACGTGCCGCTGCCGTCGTTTGCGGTGACGCGCGAGGTCCTGCAGCAACTGTTCGAGAAGGCCTATTTCGCCCGCTTCAAGGTCGAGCTGCCGGAAATCCGCGCCAATCTGGTCAATCTCAACACCTCGGTGACCGGCGTGCGGCCGGCGATCGATCTGTCGCGGCTGATCGATCCGGCTGGCCGCGCCAAAACGCTCGAAGAGGCGCGGCGCGAGATCCGGCCGGTCTGGTATGGCGGGCGCTGGTACGACACGCCGGTCTACAGTAGGGAAAAGTTGCCGCTCGACGCCATCATCGAAGGCCCGGCGGTCCTCGAACAGATGGATGCCACAACCGTGCTCGAGCCCGGCGACCGGGCGCGCTCGGATGCCGACGGCAACATCATCATCGACATTGGTGAGGCCTGAGATGCAAAAGCTCGACGCCATCACCCTTTCGGTCCTCCAGGCGGCGCTGCAGCAGGTCTGTGACGAGATGGACCTGACGTTTTCGCGCGCCGCTTTCTCGCCCGTCATCGCCGAGGCCAATGACCGCTCCGACGGCATCTATTCGGCAGTCGATGGTTCGCTGATCGCGCAAGGCAGCCAGGGCCTGCCGGTGTTCGTCGGCGTCATGCAGTATTCGACCAAAACGGTGATCGAGATGATCGCCGACGGACGCTGCCTGCCGCCCGAGCCGGGCGATATCTACATCGTCAACGATCCTTATCTCGGCGGCACCCATCTGATGGATGTGCGCTTCGCCATGCCGGTCTATCGCGACGGCAAGATATTCTGCTGGCTGTCGAACACCGGCCATTGGCCCGACATTGGCGGTTCGGTGCCGGGCGGCTTCTCCGCCTCGGCGACTGCGGTGGAGCAGGAAGGCTTGCGGCTGCCGCCGGTGAAATTGTTCAAGAAGGGCGTGCTCGACCCTGAGATCTACGCCATCATCTGCTCGAACATCAGGGTTGCCGACCAGCGCATCGGCGACATCCGCGCGCAAGCGGCAGCACTGCTGATCGGCCAGGACCGGCTCAACGGCATTTTGGATCGTTACGGAGACGAAACGGTCGTCGAAGCAATCGCCGAATTGCGGCGCCGCGCCGCTGAACAGATGCGCGTCAACATATCGGCCATTCCCGACGGCATTTATCGGTCGCAGGCTTTTGTTGATTCCGACGGCGTGGTCAACGAGCCGCTGACCATTGCGCTTGCCGTCGAGAAAAAAGGCGACACGCTCCGCTTCGACTTCTCAGGCTCGTCAAAACCCTGCGCCGGGCCGATGAACAGCGTGCTGGCGACGACCTTGTCCTCGGTCTACCTCGCCATGCGCCACATTTTCCCGGACGTGCCGATCAGCGCCGGCGCCTTCGAGCCGCTCATCGTCAAGCGGCCAGAAGGCACCTTCCTCGATGCCAAATATCCGCGGCCGGTATCGGGCTGCGCGGCCGAGGTTTCGCAGCGCATCGCCGAGGCGGTGTTCGCGGCCATGGTGCAGGCGCTGCCGGACAGGGTGACTGCGGCTCCCGCCGGCTCCAGCGGCAATTTCGCGCTCGGCGGCAACGATCCGCTCCGTGGCCGCGACTACGTCATGTACCAGATATCCGGCGGCGGCTATGGCGGCAATGCCGATCATGATGGCCTGACCAATGGCTGCTCGACCATCGGCATTTCCAAATCGCCGCCGGTCGAGATCATGGAACAGGCTTTCCCTGTGCTCTATCGCCACTATGCGTTGCGCGAAGGCTCGGGCGGCGCCGGCAAGCATCGCGGCGGTTTTGGGCTCGCTTATGAGGTCGAGATCCTGCGTGGCGACGCCCGCGCCTCCTTCGTCATGGACCATGGCCGTTTCGGCCCGCAAGGCGCGCTCGGCGGCAAGGACGGCGCGGTCAACACGGTGACCGTGTTCCGCGACGGTGAGGCGCATGTGCCGCCGCACCTCTCCAAGGAACAGGACATCACGCTGAGGGCCGGCGACCGCGTGCGCGTTGGCACGCCGGGCGGCGGCGGCTACGGCAATCCCTGGCAGCGTGATCCGGAATGGGTCGCTCGGGATATCGCCCTAGGCTATTACACACCCGCAGAAGCCGGCGAAAAGTTCGGCGTCGCGCTGTCGGCGAACGGGTTGGCGATTGACCGGTCAGCGACCGAAAAGAAGCGCGCCGGCTGACGATGCTGGCCAGCATCTCCGCTGTGCCACGCTCAGTTCCGATGATCCAGCCTCGCGACCAGCCGGTCGCCGGCCCACTGGATGCCGCAGACCAGGACGATCAGGACGATGACCACGGCGATCATGACTGACGTTTCGAAGCGCTGGTATCCGTATCGGATGGCGAGGTCGCCCAGCCCGCCGGCGCCGATGGCGCCGGCCATGGCCGAGGCGCCGATAAGCGTCACCAGCGTCACCGTGAAGCCGGCGACGATGCCGGGCAGCGCTTCCGGCACCAGCACCTCGCGGATGATCGTCCAGCGGTTGCCGCCCATGGCGCGCGCCGCTTCGATCAGCCCGTGGTCGACCTCGCGCAGCGACACTTCGGCGATCCGGGCATAGTAGGGCGTGGCCGCGATCGACAGCGGCACGATGGCGGCCCATGTGCCGATCGAGGTGCCGACGATCAGCCGCGTCACCGGGATCAGCGCAACCAGCAGGATGATGAAAGGCACCGAGCGGAAACCGTTGATGACCGCGCCGAGCGCGCGGTTCACCCACAGGTTTTCGGCGATGCCGCCGCGGTCGGTGGCGACCAGGGCCAGGCCGAGCGGCAGCCCGAAAATCAGCGAGATGAGGCCGGAGGCGGCCGTCATCAGGATCGTTTCCCAGATGGATCGAAGCAGGAGTTCAAACAGAATTGGCGACATGGCCAAGCACCTCCACCCGCGCATTGCGGGCTTTCAAGAACGCGATCACCTGTGCCAGGTGGTCTTGATTGCTGCCCGCGACCGCCACGAACAATGTCCCGACAGGCTGCTGCTGGACGTGATCGATGCCGCCATGCACGAGGCGGAACGAGCCGGGAACTGCCGAGGCAAGATCGGACAACAGCGGGCTTCGCGCGGCCTCACCCGCCACGTCGATCCTGAGGATCGCCTCCACGCCGGCGTTCTGCGTTAGCCGGCTTGCGATCTCCGCCGGCAATTGCGGCCTGATGCCGCCGAGCAGGCTTTGTGTGATCGCCGACTTCGGATCGGCAAACACCGACCACACCGGCCCTTGCTCGACGATTCGTCCGGCGTCGATCACCGCGACCCGGTCGGCGATCGAACGGATCACCTCCATCTCATGGGTGATGAGCAGGATGGTCAGGCCGAGCTGCCGGTTGATGTCTCTGAGCAAGGCAAGGATGGAGCGCGTCGTCTCCGGGTCCAACGCCGAGGTCGCTTCGTCCGACAGCAGCAGCGCTGGGCGCGCCGCAAGCGCCCGGGCAATGCCGACGCGCTGTTTCTGTCCGCCCGACAGCGACGCCGGATAGGCTTTCGCCTTCTCCGACAGGCCGACGAGCTCGAGCAGCTCGGCAGCGCGCGCCAGGCGTTCGGCCCTGGGCCGGCCTTCGATCTTGAGCGGCAGCGCTACATTGTCTTCGACCGTCTTGGCGGACAGCAGGTTGAAATGCTGGAAAATCATGCCGATACGCCGGCGCAGCGGCTGCAATTCGCGCTCGCCGAGCCGGCTGATCTCGCGGCCTTCGATGAAGACCTGTCCTGTATCCGGCCGCTCCAGGCCGTTCAGGCAGCGTATCAGCGTCGACTTGCCGGCGCCGCTGCGGCCGATGATGCCGAGGATCTCGCCCTGGCGCACGCTGAGCGATACGCCGTCCAGCGCCGCTGTTGCGCCGAAGCGGCGCTTCAGCTCGATGAGGCGTACGACATCGTGCGGTCCCGCGGAACGGCTGCCGACGGGATGCATGACTTCGGTGACCGGGGCGAAATGCTGGTTCATGAAAGTTCCTGTATAGGTGTCCCGCAAAACGCGATCGCGGTCCGCGTTGGAGCGCGGACCGCTTTATCATGCCGGGCTTCAGCGCCAAGTCGAGCTCGGTATCAATAGGCGCTGATGCCGGTTCCCTTGTAGACCCGGTCGAATTCGGCCTTCACCTTTTCGTTCTGGTAGGAGGCGACCAATGTCTTTACCCAGGGCTGGTTTTCATTGCCGGCCTTGACCGCGATGAAGTTGCGGTAGGGATTGTCGGCCACCGCCTCCTGGGCGATGCGGTTCTCCGGTGTGAGGCCGCTTTTAAGCGCCCAATCCGTGTTGACCACGGCCCCGTCGAGATCTTCCACCGAGCGCCCGACAATGCCAGCGTCGAGCTCCTTGACGACCAATTTCTTCGGGTTTTCGGCAATGTCGGTCGTCGTAGCCAGAATGCCGGTTCCTTCCCTGAGCTTGATCAGACCTTCGCTCTGCAGGACACGCAGCGCGCGCCCTTCATTGGACGGATCGTTCGGCACGCCGACGACGGCGCCTTCGGGCAAGTCGCCAATCTTCGCGTACTTCTTGGAATAGAGGCCGATCGGCCAGACCCCGGTATAGCCGACCGGGACGATGTGATAGCCCTGCGTCTTGATCTGGTTGTCGAGATAGGGCTTGTGCTGGAAGGCGTTGGCGTCGATTTCGCCACGCTCGAGTGCTTCATTCGGCTGGGTGTAGTCGTTGAACACCACGGTCTCGATCGTCAGCCCCCTCTCCGCCGCCTGGGCGGTGACGACGCGCCAGACGTCCTCGTCCTCGCCGCTCATGATGCCGACCTTGATCGCCGTCTTGTCCTCGGCGAACGACGGCGCAGCCATGCCGACAATCGCAACCGCCGATGCAAACAGTACAGCGAGGCCGGCGCGCCGGTTTATAGTTGCTGCGAGGAATGGAAGCAAAGTGTTGATAGTCCCAGGCATGGTCAATCCCATCGGTTTTGAAATCATTGCGGCCAGGCGGAATGCGAAGCCTTGCGGGCATCATCGGAAATGCTGATCGCCAGATCAAAGAACGGTATTTCCCGCCAAATGCGGAGCCGGGAATATTCTCTCAAAGTTTCTGGCCTAGCGAGCACAGGACGCTGCCGCCTAGCGCGCTGACTCCGCTATGAGGCCCGCCGTGCGTCGGAACGGCGGGCCTTTCTGCGTCCGAATGCCCAGGCACGGGCACCAGTTTGGGATGTCGACAATGCAGGACGCGCCGCATGTCCCTTCAAAAAACGACGCGCATTGCTCACTGGATGACCTTCACGATCCTGCGTGTGCCCGGATCGACCAGGACGGTCTGGTTGTCGACGACGACATAGCGGTATTTGACGTCGGGAACCTCATGAAGCTCGACGGTATCGGGCAGGGTCGAGCCGACATTGAGCTCCACGCCGGGAAGCTGGACGGACGCCAGAGGCTGCTTTTTCACATACTCGCGTACGATCGTCTCCTGCTGCGGTTCGATGACCACGTCCTGAGCGGCAGCGGCGCCAATACCCGCAAGCAGCAAGAACCCAGCCGCGGCTGCCGAAAGATGCATTCTCATGATTGTCTCCTTTCGTGGTGGGCCACCTCTGCGCTGCGCCGCGTCATGCTGTTCGCAGCGGGGTCGCTATAGGCGGGTAACGTCATCAGGTGGAGCTTGTTCCGCCGCTCGGATCGCTTGCCGTTTCGCTCCATTGGTTTGGAACAAAATTTTTTAGCCGCAGTTTTACGCGGTGAAGGGACGCATTTTCCAAGGAGATCTCTCATGAAAGGCGTTCTGATCACCAGCTTGCTAGCAATCAGCGTCAGCTGCGGAGCTGCACTTGCCCAGACGCAGCAGTCGACCGACGACCAGTCCGGCGCCAATTGCGCAGCCGGCGCTGCCAATTGCCAGAATGGCGCCAAGATGGACGAGCAGGCTCAGGGCAAGGCCGGCGCTGCGACTGATCAACAGGCGCAGGGCAAACCGAAGCTGAAGACCGACGAGCAAGCCCAAGGCAAGGCCGGCGCCACGACCGACCAGCAGGTCACGGGCAACACCAAGATGAAGACCGACGAACAGGCCCAAGGCAAAACCGGAACCACCACTACCGAGCAGGCCCAAGGCAACACGAAAATGAAGACCGAGGAGCAGGCTCAGGGCAAGACTGGGACCACGACCACCGAGCAGACTCAGGGCAATGCTTCTACGCAGACGCAGGACCAGAGTTCGACCGCTTCCATCAGCAATGTGACCGTTGAACAGAAAACCCAGATCACTCAGGTCATCAAAGAGACCAACGTCCAACCCGTTTCCAGCGTCGATTTCGACATCTCTGTCGGCATCGAGGTTCCGCGGAAGAAGGTCCGGCTGCATCGTCTGCCGGCGCGCATCGTCAAGATCGTTCCGGCTTACGAAGGCTATGAGTATTTCGTGCTCGCCGATGGTCGGATCGTCATCGTCGACCCGAATACCTACAAGATCGTGATTATCCTGACCTAGTCGTGGCCAGACGGTTTGATTGAACCAAAGGGTCCGTCGCGCAGGTCGCGTGGCGGCCCTTTCCGCATCTCCTCGCTCCGCGTCTGCTGCAAATCGCAGATCACGGTCCGTCCTCGGGGCGAGGAGTGAGCACGGTGTGATCGATGGTGTCGGGCAGGCATGGACTGGGCACGCAGCTTGTTCGGACTGACGCGGTGGTCATGCCCTCGATATCCGTAACTAGCACCATTCTCGCGTAGTGCCGCGGCCACAGCGGCTCTCCAAACAGGACGAAGACGCCGCCAATCATCAAGGCCAGCAACATGAGTGCCGTAACATTTGCAAATATCTCGCCGTAGCGCATGAAGGCAGCCTGTCCCGTTCGGAAAGCGATTTCAGCCTGTGACAGCGGCGACCAGGATGGCGCCGAAACCCAGCGCTAATGCCCTTGGCGCCTCGCGAATGCCGCCTTCCATTGGATACTCCCCGGAATAAGCCAGGTGAATAACGGCACTCTCGGTGCTTTGTTCCGGGCCGGACGACAGCCGCTTCATTCATGCCGGGGCGTTTCCGTTGGCAAGACCGCAGGCGGTCTTCGCTCTCATTGATGCGCCGCAGCGAGGTCCTTGACATGACGTTCGTGCATTTGCAGCACCGGCAGCGTCTTCTTGGCAAACTCCTTCATCGCCGGATCGTCGCCGGAATTTGCGTAGGCGGAAAACAGCGCCACCGCTTCCTTATGTGCCTGGGTTTGCATGTCGATATATTTCGATTGGAAGCTGTCACCGCTGGCCTCCTTAAGTTGGTCGAGCAACGCCTGGTGCTTGGTGTCCAGCGGCGGGCCGGCCGGCGCGGTGGCCGAAGTTGTCTGACCTTTGCTGAGCGCCGCCTTGAAGTCCTCGCCGGCCTTGGCGTGGTCCGTGACCATTTGCGCCGCGAAGGCCTTCACATCGTCGGCCGTCGCCTGCTTCTGTGCAAGTCGGCTCGACTCGATTTCAAATGTATTGGCGATGGGCACCGTCTTCACGAACGTCGCCGTGTCAACCTTGCTCATGGTGTCGGTCGTCAGAGGTGTCAGCGTCGCCGATTGGGCAAAAGCAGCCAAAGGCGCGCCGGCCGTCAGCGCTGCCGCAGTGATCGATAGAAGTGTTTTCATGGAAGTTCTCCGAGGCTGATGTCATCCCTCCGATGGCTCAACGCGGAAGCTGCGGCGAGGTTGCCTGGTCGCGGCGGCCACAGCCACCGCGACGCGAAACAATGGTTTGGAAACGCAAAACAAAAAGACGCCGGCTGCGTCCTGCAAAGTGCAACGCAAGCCACGAGATCGTACGGAATCGTACAAGCTCTTTCGCTTTGCCGCAGTCTTGCTATCGTTGGCTGGGAGAGATGGGTGGAGGCTTCCGTGGGGCAGATCAAGTCGCCGCTGGGAATCGGTATTGACACCGACGCTGCCGTTCATACCATCATGGGCGACTACCATTCCGGCGACATTCTCTCGACCACCGTCGTCATAGCCGATTTGCGCAGACGCTTTCCCTGGTGCCGGCAAACCGACGAGGAGCTGGTTGGCTTCATCGTTCGGGCGCTGGACGGTCGGGAGATCGCCGTCAGCTTCGACCACCGCGGCCGTTAGGCGGCTGATTTATGGCAAACTGACGAGGGTGCGGCGCCCCCGCGACGCACCCTCGTCAAGCGATGCTACCACGGGG